>LIUG01000069.1:435-31388 GCA_001462245.1 Candidatus Fibrimonas termitidis | reverse complement strand
AAGTGGACACTTTCGGCTCTTTTAACTCCAAATTCGGCTCTTTTAGAGCCGGCTTTGACTCTTTTAAACCCGATTTCGACTCTTTTAGTGTCGGTGTCGAGGCTTTTAGAACCGAGTTTGATGCTTTTAGTATCGGCGTCGGCTCTTTTTTAGCCCCGATTTTGGGTCTTTTAGCATCGGCGTCGGCTCTTTTAGACCCGACTTTGACTCTTTTAACATCGGCGTCGGGTCTTTTAAACTCGAATTTGACTCTTTTAAAGTCGGCGTCGGGTCTTTAAATGTGAAATCCCCTAAATCCTGTAAATCGGGGGTATCGGGGTTCTGACAATAGGGATTACCTTACTATATTTACCTCTCTTGAACTACCACATAATATCCTATGGTTGCCAAATGAACGAATACGACTCTGCTCGTTTGGCTGCTGTTTTGGAATTTAGCGGCTGGCAACCTGCCATAAATGCGGAAAAAGCCGATATGATTTTGGTAAACACCTGCTCGGTAAGGGCAAAAGCGGAAGAAAACGCAATAGCAAGGATTAAAGATTTAAAACCTTTAAAAACCAAAAATAAAGCCCTAAAAATAGGCGTCCTAGGCTGCATGGCAAAAAACAGAGGTGAAACCCTCCTAAAAGACCTACCCTTCTTAGACTTCATACTACCCCCAAACGAATACGAAAACCCAAAAAAAACTCTCAACTCTCTCCCAACTCTCAACTCTCAACTCTCAACTCTCAACTCCCAAAACGCCTTCGCCAAACTCGCCAACAACTACAGCGCATTTATAGCTATTCAAAGCGGTTGCAACATGAAATGCAGCTATTGCATTGTGCCATATGTGCGCGGAATGGAAAAGTACAGAGAACCGGGTTCTGTTTTAGAGGAAATTGAAGCAGCGGCTGCAAAGGGAGTTTCGGAGGTAACGCTCTTGGGGCAAACAGTCAATGGCTACCGCTACAAGGGCTTGTCTTTTGCCGGTTTGCTGAAGCAGGCATCCGATGTAAAAGGAATTGAAAGAATTCGCTTTATGAGCCCTCACCCAAAGCATTATACAGGCGAACTGCTGGAAATTTTGCTGGGCGAGCCGAAAATAGCCCCCCATGTGCATTTGCCGGCGCAAAGCGGTTCAAATTCAATACTGAAAAAAATGAAGCGGCAATACACAAGGGAAAATTATCTGAGCATAGTAGAAACATTGCGCTCCTCAAATCCCCTTTATGGCATTACAACGGATATAATATGCGGCTACCCCGGCGAAACAGAGGAGGAATTTGAAGAAACTCTTTCGCTTTTGCAGGAGGCGCAATTTGATAATGCATTTATGTTTGCTTATAGCCAAAGAGAAGGAACGCCCTCCGCTTTGGAAGAGGAATTTCTGAGCGAGGAGCAAAAAAAAGCCCGTCTGCAAAAAACCATAGATCTGCAACATTCGATAACCTTAAAACGAACAGAACTTATGCTCGGCAAAAATGAAAAAATTCTTTTGGAAAAACCGTCTCGCAGAAATTCCGGCGAATGGATTGGAAAAACAGGGAATTTGAAGAAGGTGATAGTGCCTGCGCAACCGGATTTCAGGGAAGGAATGTATGTGGATTGCACGATTGAAGAGATTAAAGGGCATACATTGAAAGGGAAAGTCAATGGCTAAGTTGGTATTTATAGCAGCATTGCTTTTAATCTCTTGCGGCAAAGACAAGGGCGCAAAAGATGAAAGCGGCAAGGAAGCGGTTGTAGAAAAGGAGCAGGTACAAGAAAGTCAAACGCAGGAAGAGAAAGAAGCAAAGCAGATATTGGAAGATATAAAAATCGGCGAATTGCAATACGAGGAGGTTATTTACACCTCTACCTTTAATAATATTCCCGGAGAGATAAAAACCGTAGTTGATAACATCGGTTCCAAAACCCACAGGGTTGCGTTTCAATTCCAACTCGGAGACGGCTTTAGCAAAACGGTATCCATTACAAAGGATATCCCGCCCTCAAGCCGCATGGAACTTGAGATTGGCAGGGAACTAAACCTTTCAAAAGAAGCCTTTGCCATAAAAAACGAAACAAAAACAACTCTGCAAACCAGCGTTTACGGATTGGCCGGTGGAAAAGTGCTTTTGATTGAACGCTCGAACAAAATCAAATTGCTGCCGCCTCAGTTTTTTAATTGGCAAAATCCGGAATATATAACCGCCTTTGTGACATATCAAATGGATTCCATACCCGCTTTGCAAAGGGAGATAGCCCAAAAAATCGGTAGCATAGATGCTTACCAGCGTGGCGATGCGAACAGGGTGGAGCAGCAGGTAAAAGCGGCATATGAAGTTATAGCCGAAAGAAAATGGCATTATTTGGGTGGTTTTGCCACGAATGCCGGTCAAAAAATCCGGTATCCTGTGGAGATAATGCGTGAGAGAAGCGCGAATTGCATAGAGGGTGCTTTGCTTTTTTCCGCTATCATAGAAAGTTTGGGGCTTAGAACAGCCATTGTTTTGGTGAACAGGCCTTATGGCGGCCATGCGTATTTAGCTTGGAAGAGCGACGAGAGATCTGACTATTTTGATAAAATTATTGAAACCACCTTAGCTTTTAACGATAATCCGGCAAGCTATGAACAGGCAGCAATGTTAGGCTCCAATGAATTTTACGGAGATAAAAACGCCGGGTATGTGACGAATATCATAGATGTGAAAAAAATGTGGAACGCCGGGGTTAGCCTGAATGAGGTGCAGTAGCAGGAATAATTAAGTTTTTTTGTATATTCAAAGCAAAAGCAGGAGAATTATTATGTCAGCTAACACAGAAACTCGGTCAAGGGTTGGGGTTGGAGAGTTCGTCCGCAAAGCGGTCGCTCTTCCCGATGACGAATTTGAACAGGCAATGCGCTTGGAAAACAACGACGAAAGCATAAGCAACATAAAAATTATAGCACAACCTATGGAACTTTATGATAGAAGTTAAATTTGACGAAATTTGGAACACAGCAATAAAACCGTATTTGAACAGAGAGCTTTCGCTTGACGGTTCCCTTCAATGTTTGGACGTGACGGAAAACGGCACAAAAGCCCGGCGTGACATAGAATCACTTTACGACACGGCAAGAAACGACATAAAAAGAAATTACATGAAGGATAGCGGCAAACTGCTTGACCGTCATAAAATCCCCGCCTGCATTTACTGCGCAATAGCTGAGGCTCCGCTCCTCCTGTCTTTCATGGCTGACGGTGCAGATGCGGAATATTCAAAATATCTAGAAACCAACGGGCTGACATATCCGCAGGGTAAAAACATTGATTCTAATGAATCGTACATAGTGCAAACCCTCAAAGAATTATGCTACGCTCAAAAGCAAAAACGCCTAAGTGTTCTTATGCTTGCGAATATATTTTTCCTGCTGGAAGTCCATACGGATTTATTTTACAGAAGCCTCCGGTGAATCATGGCAACCTGCTTCGACAAGCTTTTACGAATTGTCAAGCACACCCCTGCGGGATAACGACAAATTTCCTAACTATGCCTTGACAGGCACGGAAATTTTTTCTACATTTAAGTGTATGATGGTGATGTACAATACCCGAAATACAGGAGCTTGCGGTGCGGGCTGTGCCTGTCACTTATGACATAAATGTTAACAATGTCATCAAATTAAATGTATATTCTGCCCCGTTTTTTCCATACATAAGTCCAAAATTCCCAATTAAATCAAGGAGTTCGTTATGAACAAGTTCAGAATAGTGCTTAAAAGCATTTTCCTAGCCTCGACTTTTGTCATAAACGCATTTGCAGAGGACAAGGATACGGCATTTGTGCCGTTCACGGTTAACGTTGACGCTGTTGCCACGGCACGGCTTGACGGCGTTGATAAGTTTGAAAAGCAGGTGAGGGCGGGTTATATAGATACCCTGCACATCATCACCGAAGGGGATCCCCTTTTGGCTAGGCCGGGCAAGATGCCAAATCCGGTGATAATGCATAGCTCCCGAGGGAGAATATCTTTGGAGTTGTCCCAGCAGTTGTACAGGAGTGCGGATATTGCTTTGTATTCGCTGAACGGGAAGCAGGTTTTGCGTGGCAGCGGTGAACACCCTAACCTTGCTATGGGTGTTTATTTGCTTTCGGTGAGGGGGGTGAATGGGAGTGCTTTTACTGCCCGTTTTGTTCATAGCGGTGGGGGGCTGAATATTGATGTGGGGTTTGGGAATGGGAATTCCGGTTCGTTGCTGGAGAAAGCGATTTCTGGGAATTGGACCATTACCGTTTCGGCAGAGGGGTATTTGGATACCTTGTATGCGTTTTTTCCTGAGACTGGGTGGGGGAGTACGCCGGTGCAGGAGATAAGTTTGCGGCAGATATTGGTGTCGTCATCTTCCTCCTCAGTGGAAATTGTTTCGTCTTCCTCCTCCTCTGAAACATCAAGTTCCTCAAGCTCAGTTCCCGTTGTGTTCAAAACCATTGTCATAGGTACGCAAATATGGATGGCTGAGAATTTGAACTACAACGCCACTGGTAGCAAGTGCTATGGCGACAATACCGGAGGGGACAGCCAAGGCAACTGCGTAAAATATGGCAGGTTGTACGATTGGGCAACGGCTAGGGGTGTTTGCCCAGCTGGTTGGCATTTGCCAAGCGATGTGGAGTGGACAACATTGACGTATCACGGCGGCGGTGCGGGGACTAAATTGAAGGCAACAACAGGCTGGAATACTGGTAGCAATTATATACCCGGTACGGACGAGTACGGGTTTTCGGCCCTGCCGGGCGGCTACGGCACCTCTGATGGCCGTTTCTACGATGTCGGCGACTACGGCCACTGGTGGAGTTCCACGGAGAGCGATAGCTACTACGCCTACTTCTGGTTCATGCACTACAAGTACAGCGACGTGTTCTGGAACAACTGCGATAAGAGTTATTTGTTTTCAGTTCGTTGTCTCAAGGACGACTAAGCACGGAGTGCCGCCGCTAGCGAAGTGAAACGGAGCAAGCGGCGCGAACTTGCCAAGCCTTGTGTTCCCAAAGGTTTGGTGGGGTAACTGGACTAGGGGAAAATGGAGGTTTTAGAATGGTTGTGTTGAGAAACAAAGTTATTAGCATTCCCGCAAATGGCGGGGAGTGTGTTGGCGGGGGCAAGAGTTTGCTTTTCCGTGTAAATCGGTTTGGTGTAGGGTGGATTTTCTAGGGTTTGCGGCTTGCTACGCAAATGATAGTTTACGAAAATATTAAACCACTAATATGGAATATGTTATTTTTATTTATTAGAGGTAGATTATGCTAAAAGTTATAGAATTAATCAAGAACAACTCTAACTGGCGTGATATCTTAGAAAAGAAGCCATATTGTTTGAGAATTATAAATGAAAATGGGTTCACCATACTAAAGTTCACATATGACGGTTCAGATTTTAATAATGATATTGTGCGTGAATGCCGTGGTATCATTATAGATAGCGATTTAAATCCTGTGTGTATACCATTTTTCAAATTTTTTAACTATGGAGAGCCGTATGCGGATGATATTGACTGGGAATCTGCAGTTGTTGAAGAAAAGATTGATGGTATGCTGATAAAAGTCTGGAATTATAAGGGAACATGGATAGTTTCAACTAAAGATACTATTCTCGCTGAAAAGGTTAATTTGAGTAGTAGGAATGATGCTGAACCTGAATCTACCTTCAAAAATTATAGCGAATTATTTTTAGCAGCATTAAGAAAAATAAGGTTTGACATCAACTTATTAAATCCTCAATACACTTATGTATTCGAATTGGTATCGCCCTATAATAAATTAGTTGTTCCATATGAATCTATTGACGTGTATCACATCGGAACAAGAGATAATTTATCATGCCAAGAACTAGAAATTGATGTGGGTATTAAGAAACCAAAAATATATCAATGTAACAACATAACAGATTTGATTGAAATGGCATCTAAACTCACATTCTCCGAGGAGGGCTATGTAGTCAAGGATAAAAACTACAAACGCATAAAAGTTAAAAGTCCTTCATATGTAGCAACAAAGCATTATGTTGGCAAAATGAATGAAGAAAATATGATTGATATTGTTAAAAAGAATGAAACATCTGAATTGTTAGCATATTTCCCAGAATATAGGGATAAGTTCGATGCTATGTTAGCAAAGATAAATCGTGTTATAAAGTAAGGAGTTTATATTTATGAATGAAAAAATGGTTTTAGCCTTGATGCATAATTCACTTGATGATATGCGAAATATCTCTAAGAGTGACTTGCATAGCCACGGTGCGAGAGGCGGTCATGTTTCTTATATTGCCAATTGGGCAGGTATTGAGATTGAGCCTCCTCCCAAAAAATTCATTTCAAAAGAAGATGAATCCACTACATTAGCCAGTATGCAAAAATGGTTCAAGAAAACGATAAGACCACACTGTATTGGTCCTAAAGGTCACTTGAAACGCTGGGAAGCCACATTTGCACAAGCAACAGAAGATAACATTTCAATAATGTCGATAAGTTTTAGAAGGGCAGAGATTTTTAAATATTTCTCCAAAATTGAAAATTTTATTAAGACAATTCAGGAATTACAACAGAAATTTGCACCTAATACTATATTATTGCCCGAGTTGGCATACGCCAGAGAAGATTGTGATGTAGACACTGAACTTCCCTTGCTTGAAGAAATAGTATCTCACAATTTCTTCAAGTCAATAGATATTTGCGGTGACGAACACGCTCAACCAATTAGAAATTTTAAAAAGATATACAACTTTGCTAAATCATCTGGGTTGATTTTAAAAGCACATGTCGGTGAATTTGGAAAACCAGATGATATAATGGAAGCTGTGGAGGAGTTGGAACTTGATGAAGTTCATCATGGGAACGCTGCGGAAAAGAGTCCTCGTATAATGAAATGGCTTGCCGCTAATCAGATACAGCTCAATGTTTGTCCCACAAGTAATATTATGCTTGGATTAGTTGAAGACTATTCAACACACCCAATTAAACAATTCTACGAATATGGAATACCTGTAACGATTAATACGGATGACTTACTTATTTTTAATCAAACCGTTTCGCAAGAGTATTTAAACTTGTATAATGCCAAAACATTGAATGCTCAAGAATTAGACAATATACGAGAAAGGGGATTATCTGCTATGGAACGATATAACATAAGGATTACAAATGGAAAAGGGAGGTATAATCATGAGCGAACCTAAGAAAGAAAAATGGTTTAAAACTTTCACTGGTGTACAGATTGCATCTCTTCTGCTTACTGTAGTGATATCGTCTGGCACGTTTTTTGTTACAAGCCCTACTATACATCAAACGGCTATTATATCGTTGCTTGTTTTTCTTGTAATTAATTTTATAATGTTTGCGAAAGTATTCGTAGAGAAGGTGGATATCAATATTTTAGAATTACTGAGAATCTCTAAGAATAGTAAAAATGATATAATATACTCCAAGAATCGTCCAGATATTTTTGATATATATAATGCCGAGCGTTGTGTGTTTATCAGTGGAACAACCATGGCTTTTACGCACGATACTCACTATTTGGAAAAATTGAATGGTTTAGTAGACAGAGGAATACAAGTAACATTGGCTATTTCAGAGTATGAAAAACCATGTATTGATAATTATCTTAAAGAAGTTTTTGGTAAAACTCCAGAACAGCAAAAGAGACGTAAGGGTGATTTTGAGGATTTCAAAAAAAAATTCAAGGGAAAGATTATCTATATAGATATATTTGTTCCGATTGCCTATGTAGCTGTTGATTATGATCAAGCATCAACTCACAGTATAATATACACAAAACATTACCTAATAAAAAAAGACAGCGACAAGGCTGATTCATTTTATCTTATTACATATTCTTGGTCACAATCATTTGAAACACTTAGCAAACAGATAAATTTAATTATAGAAAGTGGTGGTAGGTTATCTAAGTCTCGTAATGAGGCCATGGTAAACAAGGAGTGATAACCTATGAATAAAATTAAGGAAATAGTAAAGCAAGTCTTAAAATGGATAGGCTTACATTTTATTCCGATACTTCAATTCATTGCGATAGCTGGCATATTAGTTATTAATTTTATCACAAGCACAAAGGACCGTTCTGATAGCGAAAAATTAATTATTGGAGTTTTGATATTCATTTGTTTTGACATTTTCATTTTTTCATTAGGATATTTAGAAAATATTAAAACAAAAGTTGCAAATATATTAACTATTATATCAAACCAAAAACAAACAATCGGCTATTCAAATAGGTTTCCCAGAGAGGTACGTGAGAAAATCGAAAATGCAAAACACAAAATATTTATTAGTGGTACAGCAATGTCGTTCCTCCACTCAAATTTGAATACATATATTGATTTAATTAACAATAATGTAAAGATAATTTTTGCTTATTCGGCGGTAGAAGGTCATGGCAGTAAAGATATTGATAAATATCTTAGAGAATTTTTCAACAAGTCATATCAGGAACGAAAAATAAGTAAAGACACGCTTAAAACAGGATTAAATAATATGAAAAGTCGAATATCAGAAGATAAAAAGAAAAATTTGCAAATAATTTCCATGAATTTGTTTGTTCCGATTGGATTCACAGCTGTCGATTATGAGAAAGAGCAAAAATCAGATTATTCAGTTATTTGCGCTAAACATTACTTGCTTGATAAAGAGGGGAAAGAAACCAATCGTTTTTGGATAACAGTAGAACCAGATTCTCAATTATATGATAAATACCTTGAACAAATACACATAATAGAAGAACATCCAAAGGGTAATTTAGCTGCATCAACTCGTTTTAATAAAGGACCTATTCATGCAGTTAATACAGAAAGGAAAAATAAGAAATGAATAATATAGATATTTTTACTAGAAAAGCTGAAATGTATTCAAAATATCGGCAAGGATACTCAAAAGAGTTTGTTGAGTATTTATATTCGTGTATTGATATTAGCATGGGGTCACATATCGCCGACATAGGTTCAGGCACAGGTATATTCAGCAAGTTACTTCTTGACAAAGGGAATAAGGTTTATTGTATAGAACCCAATCAATCTATGCGATTAGTAGCAGAAGCCAGCCTATCTCAATGCGAAGGTTTTATGTCAATAAACTCAATCGGAGAATCTACTCTATTACCTCCGTGTAGTGTTGATTACATTACAGTAGCACAAGCGTTTCATTGGTTAAACGCAGAACTTTTCAAAGCTGAATGCAAAAGAATTATGAAGAAAGGCGGAAAAGTCATTGTTATTTACAATCGCAAGACAAAAGATGCGGAAGTAAATATAAAATTAGCAGAGCTGATAAAGAAACATTATCCGGATTATAAGGATATTATAAACCATTGGGAACTGAGAGAAAATAGCATAAAAAAATTTTTCGACAATGTATTTGAGTTCGTTGTTTATGAGAATAACATTGTAAACAATTTACAGGAATTTATCGGAAGAACTTTATCTCATTCGTTTTCGCAAAATAACGAAGATTTCGTTAATGATCTAAAAGAAATATTTACTGCATTTTCTAAAAACAATAGCATAATTGTACCAAATGATACTATCGCCTATATAGGAACCATTTAATTATGACTACTGAACAAAAATTATTGAAAAGAGAAAAAACAATGGAAACTTTCAGAATCAGCAAAAGTGTATTTGAAATAGAAATCGAAAACATAGAGCCTTGTGACTATATTGCTCTATATCACTCTATTTCAATGGATGTTATATATATCAAAAAAACAGTATATGAAACAATCAAGGAAACTTTATCAACAAGAGATCTTGTTATATCAAATGATAACATAATAAACAGCCTATTTCAAAAGAAATTTATAGTCCCGTATGAAACAGATGATGATGCAGACTATAATAAAATTGCCGAAACAATAAATATAATGAACCCCTCTACATTACGTTTACAATTAACAGAATCTTGCAATTTGAACTGCACATATTGTCAGATTGAAAGGAATTACAAAAATAATAACCAAATTCATATGAGTGAGGATATTGCAGCAAGAAGTCTGGCTCTATTTGCTAAACACGCACGAAAGGGCATTCAAAAGACTGTTATATTAACTGGCGGTGAGCCACTATTAAATTATAAAGTAATTGAATTCTTATTACATCTTGCAAAGAAATTACTCGACTCATACAGATTTATACTATTTACTAATGGAACAAAATTGACTGAACAAATGGCGAAATTGTTCAAAGATAACAATGTGCTTGTCTTAATATCATTAGACGGCAATAAAAAGCAACATGATATTTCCCGTAAAAATTTTTCCGGAATAGGCTCATTCAAAGATGCTATGAACGGATATAATATTTGCAAAAAATATGGATGTAATGTGGGTATCTCCGGAGTTGTAGGTTCGCACAATGCAGATGAAATGGACAACAACATAACCGATTTTTTCGTCAGTATTGAACCGGATAGTTTGGGTCTTAATTTTGAACATTATTTATTAAATACGGACAATTCTAAAGTATTACCGATGAAGAAGTACGCAGAAGTAATTTTATCCACATATATTAAATTGCGAAAACAAGGCATATACCTTGAAAATATTAATCGAGTGATAGAACCATTTGTAAAGCAACGAATCAATGCCAAAGAATGCGCCGCATTAGGGCGTGGGATTACTGTTCTGCCCAATGGAATCGTAGGTCCATGTAAAACATTATTGGTAGCAGGCATTATTGGCAAATCATTAGATGAAATAGAAAAATTAGAACATTTAGAAGAAGATAACCTTTTTTTTGAATGGTGCAGCAGATCAACATATACACTAAAGTGTTGCAAGGGATGTATAGGTATATCTTTATGTGGTAGCGGATGTACGTATGATTCTTACGTTCAAAATGGAAACATTAGTAGCGTTGACAGGAGAACTTGCATATTTATTAAACAAATATTAACATTTATGATTAATGATTTGTTTAGTCATATAAAAGAATTGAATAATAATGATATAATAATTCCCACAGCTGAAGATAGACGAAAGATTTATTCAACTATTACTTTAAACGACAGTGATCTAAAAAGATCAGCAGGTCATGAAATATGAGGAAAATAAAACATACGTGGAACGTAGGATGGGGTCTTACGAATAGTTGTAATTTAAACTGTGCTTTTTGTTATAGTCAATCTTTAAGAAAGTTGACAAATGAAATTACGGATATTTCCATTATAAAAAGATTTATTGATGAAAATTTCCATATAGTCAACAGTGTAAATTATGGCACAGGTGAAAATACCCTTTGCAATGATTGGATAGAAATAATTAGATATATAAACAAAAGATTCCCCAATGTTATACAGGGAATTACAACCAACGGTTATTTGAGCGAATTGTGCAACAAAAATCATGCCGCACGAAAAGTTATTGTTGACTGTTTAGATGAAATAGATATTTCGCTTGATTTCGGAAAGAAAGAAAAACATAATCATTTTAGGGGAAATTCTCATGTATATGATTGGGTGATGCAAACCTTGGAGCTTTGTAAAACTCACAACAAAAGAACTACTATTGTATTTATTGGTACTCATGAAACTTTGGAAATAGATAATATAATACGATTATTTGATATAGCGAAAGAATATAATGCGATAATTCGATTAAACCTTTACAGAGCTATGTTTGGAATAAATGAACAATCCAAAAAATTCATTCCTGATTTTGCTAGAATAAGAGAAGTATTGGAGTATATAAGTTGTAACTACAAAATACTAAGTTTATCTGACCCATTATTTTCATCAATATTTACTTACGGTGAAAATCCACAAGACGACCCATCAGGCATCAGCAGTATGAGAATTCTTCCAGACGGAAGCATTACCCCTTCGACATATTTAATAACCAATGAATTTAGAACATTGAATATTAAGACAAAAAATGTGTTTGATATATTAAATAAAAATAAGTTTGAAAACCTCATCAATAGAGTATTGCCGATGGAATGTACTAATTGCAAATATGCTTCAACATGCAAAGGAGGAGCGTTGGATAGGAGATATCTATGGTATAAAGATTTCGCTAGAAAAGACCCTTATTGCCCGTTTGGTGATGGGGAAAATGTTAATATAGATAAACTTATAATAACATCGGGTACAGGTTTCAAATCTATACACAATGGATATTTACCAACATTATTTTTTAGCAATTAAGTGGAGTTAGGAGTGTCAAAATGTTACGCAATTTACCAACGGTTATATTAGACTTAGGCGGAGTATATTTTTCGGATGGAACAGATAGAGCAATAACTATCATATCTGATAAATATTCCCTCGACAGAAAAAACGTTACAGAAATATTTTATGGAGAAGCCGGTTTATTATATAGAGAAAATAAACTGACAATAGATGAATTTTGGGGGACAGCAAAAAAGGAATGGCGGATAGAAGAGGCAACCGATAAATTGGCTCAGATATGGCATGAGGGATATGTTCCGATAGAGGGTGTGAAGGAAATTGTTATACAACTTAGAGCAAAAGGTGTTGAAATACTTTATTTATCAGGTAGCACACAAGAGCGTGTTAAATATTTAGAAGATAAATATAATTTTTTACAATATTTTGATGATGGAGTATTCACTTTTTCCGTTGGTGTTCGTAAACCGAATTCCTTTCCATATCAATGTGTTTTGAAGAAAGCAAAGAACAATCCTGAAAATTGTATATATATTGACAATTCGCCAAAGTATTTAACTCCTGCAATAGAACTCGGTATGAACACAATATTATATGAGAATCCATGTGATTTACAAAAAGAGTTAGAAAAATTAGGTCTTGCAAATCTATTTGAAAATCCATTGTCGTAATTTCGCCCATAAATATACTGTAGTTATATAAATGTCTATCTGACCAAAGTAATCGCCTTCACCGCCAGCGCAATGCTCGCCGCAGTTCCGGGCACGCTCTACGCCCACTACATCAGCTACATAGACCCAACAAGCTTCACAGTCGACGAATCCATTTTCATCCTCTCCATTGTAATCATCGGCGGAATGCGCAACCTATGGGGAAGCGTCATAGCCGCCGCTTTCCTTGTCTTATTGCCCGAAGCCCTGCGGTTTGTAGGTATGCCCAACTCCATCGCCGCAAATATGCGCCAAATCATCTACGGCGGAATATTGATTTTTATGATGTTCAGGTGCGGTAAACGCTGATTTACTCCTAGCCCCCTGTCATTTTCCCCCTTGACAAGTTGCCAAAAAATGGCTATATTGTAATCAATGTTTGAAGTAATAGTCAAGAAGAAGATTCGCAAATGCGTAGATTCTCTTCCTTCACCGGAAAAACGTAGATTTGGGCTTTTGATGGAATCTTTGAGGGCTAGAGGTCCCGTACAAGGAACTTTTCCTAATTACTCCAGGCTAAGTGGCAATAAACACCATTGCCATCTTTCCCCTCGCTGGGTAGCGTGTTGGGAAGAAACGAAAAAAGGTGTAAAAATAGAGGTGTATTATGTTGGCAATCGCGGAAACGCCCCGTATTAGAATGGAAATCAGCGGAAAAAACATACCGGAGCATCTGCTTCTGTATTTACGTTCTGCTTTTAAAGGAATAAAAATTTCCTTGGCTTCTGGAAATGACACAGATGACGAGGTTGATGCATTTGGCTCAGACTGGTTCAAAAAACTGAAATCGGAAAGCAGCCCGGCAGAGAATTTGCGGGAAATGCGTGAGTGGCTTGGGATTAGCGCTGCAGAACTTTCACGCCGCACTAGTATAAGTCCGCAGCACATAAGCGGAATGGAAAATGGTACTAGACCGATTGGCAAAAAACTTGCGGCAAAAATTGCAAATGCTCTAGGATGCAGTCCTGAGAGTTTTATTTAAACTTGCCACCTATTGCCACGATATTTGCCCCTACCCCCTGTACTGATGCAAAATACTTGACAAAACCGTTAAAAAAAGCTAAATTTACATTTCCATCTTTAGGAGGGATGGCCGAGTGGTTTAAGGCGCACGCTTGGAAAGCGTGTTTACTTCACTGTAACGAGGGTTCGAATCCCTCTCCCTCTTTTATGACTGCATTGAACCCGAGTTTTTTATTTTTTATTATTGGTTCGACGCCTGCCCGCAAGGGCAGTGCGAACAGCCGTAGGCTGGTAATCCCTCTCCCTCTTTTATGACTGCATTGAACTTTTCCCCATGCGTAGCATAGATAGCAACTTTTATTTGGAAACCCTAAGCCTTGGCGAAGTTTTTTTAAGCCCGGAAGAAAGTTCGCACATTGCCAAATCTTTTAGGGCACATACAGGTGATTTCTTAACTTTATGCGATGGAAAAGGGCGTTTTGCAAGCGCAGAGGTCCTAGACACCAACCCAAAAGCCTGTAAAGTTTTAATAAAAAGCATAAGCGAACAGGAACCGGAGCCTCAAATTCACTTGGCAATCGGATGCCTTTCCGATGGCGGCGAGGAGGAAATAACCTTCCACGCCGCCCAATTACCGCTTGCCGCAATCCACCTGCTGAGAACAGAAAGAAGCCTGGAACCAAAGAACTCCGATTTAGGCAAACTACGCCGCCGAATGGAAGCGAAAAGCCTAGTCGCGCTAAAACAAAGCCGCAAATCATGGCTAACAGAAATCAAACCCCCAATTCACCTAAACGAATTCTTAGAAACATTCAAAGGAAACCTAATAGTCTGCAACCAAAACGGCCAAAACTCTCAACTCTCAACTCTCAACCCCCAACTCTCAACTCTCCTAACAGGCCCGGAAGGCGGATTCTCCCCGACCGAACTCGAAATTCTGAAAACTAAAGGCGCCTTTTTCCTCTCGCTTGGGAACACCAGACTAAGGGCCGTGACTGCGCCGATTATCGCATTGGGAAAAGTTATTTCTTCCTATTCTGCAAAAATTGCATAACAAAGCCCAAAACTAACCCGGCACCGCCAACCCATACGAGGGTTTCAGCAGAATCCACCACTTCCGGCGAATTTCGGTAGAAACGGGTTGCTAGCAAGCAGCCGCCTGTAAACATAATGAAAAACAGGCTCCATTTTCGCCAAAAGCCCATATTATCCGGTATCTTAGGGAACAAACGCATTCAAATCTCCTATAAAAACCCAAGCCCCAAGCCCTAGCATAACTAAAAAGCTCACAGCAATATTCGCCAAAAAAAAGTCTCTGTTCACCGCATCCAAATCATTTGATTTTCTGAATAAGTGTATATACAAAAGAACTAGAGCAATAACGGACAAAGCCGCCTGCCAAGGCAAACCCAAATCCCACCAAAAACCCGTAAATATCGCAAATCCAAGCATGGCTATGTGGCATAATAACGCTATAAACATGGATTTTTGCACCCCAAATTTTGCGGGTATGGAGTGTAACCCAAGCTTTTTGTCCGCCTCAATGTCTTGGCTTGCGTAAATTATATCAAAGCCGGCCATCCAGAGCGCAAGAATAATCCCAAGCGCAACGGGAAACAAGGTGGGGTGGCCCTCGACCGCAATCCATGCTCCAAGAGGGCTTAACCCAATGGCAATGCCTAGCATAAAATGCGAAAGGCAGGAAAAGCGTTTCCAAAGCGAGTAGGAGAGCAAAAACAAAAATAGGGGCAAGCTACAGTAAAAAGCAAATGGGTTTAAGAGCCATGCAAAAAAAACAAAAGCCAAGCCATTTGCAATTATAAAAAGAAGCGCATTTCTTTTTGAGATTTTGCCCACCGGAATGTGCCGTGCTGCTGTGCGTGGGTTAAGAGCGTCAAATTTTGCATCAACAAGCCTGTTAAAAGCCATTGCGCCGTTTCTCGCTGTGAACATGCAGGCCAAAATGAGCAAAAAAATCTCAATATCCGGCAAACCTCCTGATGCAACAAACATGGAAGCCAGCGCAAAAGGAAGCGCAAAGAGCGTATGGCTTAAGCGAACCAGTTTTCCATATTCTGCTATTTTTGAGGGCATAAGAGAGCACGCAAGGTAGAAAATTCTACATTTCTCGCATGGGCAGCCCCCAAAATCCTTTGCCTGTAAGGCTTGTTGTCGGTGTTCTCGTTGCGAACGAAGAACTTGCTAGCGAGGCGAAGCAAAAACTTATTGAACGCTTTGGAGCGGTGGATTTGGAAATGCAGCCCGTGCCTTTTGCACATACGAATTATTATAAAGATGAGCTTGGCGAAAATCCGCTTCGCTCTTTTTTATCTTTTGAAAACAGGATTGAGCGGGAAAGCATTGCCGCCATAAAACTGGAAACAAATGAGATGGAAAAAATCTGGAACAGGGCGGTGAATTTAGACCCGGGCTACATGACCCTTGGGCAGTTTTTTTTGGCAACAACCAAAGACCAGCGGCATAGGGTTTATTTGGGGCAGGGCATTTTTGCGGAAGTTACCCTCTATTTTGAAGACGGGCATTTCCACCCCTTTGACTGGACATATCCCGATTATAAAAGCGAAGCCTATATAAAATTTTTGGAAAAAGCTAGGGAGCGTTTTGCTTATCATATAACAACGGGGCACCCTTATAGCATGAGGGGGAAGTAAAATATGATTGCGCTCTTTGACTCTGGATTTGGCGGTTTAACCGTGCTTAAAGAACTGGCAAAAGCTCTGCCAAACTACAATTTCATATACTTGGGCGATAACGCTCGTGCCCCCTATGGAGGGCGCAGTTTTGAAAGCATATACCGTTACACGCTGGAATCCGTGCGTTGCCTCTTTTCGCTCGGTTGCCCCCTTGTAATCTTAGCTTGCAATACCGCCTCCGCAAAAGCACTCCGCACAATTCAGCAAAAAGACCTGCCGCTGCTAGCTCCAAGCAACAGGGTTTTGGGCATGATACGCCCAATGGCAGAAGAAACTGGCAATTTCACGAAAACCGGCCATATAGGCATCCTGGGCACGGAGGGGACAATAACCTCCGGTAGCTATTTGATGGAAATAGCAAAATTCTGGCCGAGCCTGCACGTGGAGCAAGAGGCTTGCCCCATGCTTGTTCCTCTGGTGGAAAAAGGGTTAATTGACCACCCTGCCACCGAGATGTTTATTAGGGAATATACACAAAAAATTTTGGCAAGAGACCCTCGTATAGACACTCTAATCCTTGCCTGCACCCACTACCCCCTGCTGCAGGACCTTTTTATAAAAATTCTACCGAAAAATGTAAAAATCGTGTCGCAAGCCGGCATTGTCGCTCAAAAAACTCTGAAATACTTGGCAAAACACCCGGAAATTGATAGCCGAATAACCAAAAACCCGGAAAAAAACGGCGAAATCCGTTTTTTAACCACCGATTCCGCGGATTTTTTCGAGAAAGGAGCTAGGTCGTTTTGGGGGGAGGAGATTAGGGCGTTTACTATATTACTATAACCATGACTATTCGTACCCAGATTAATTTTGATGGTTGGCAAGACTACCGAGGTAAACCCGGCGGGGCAATCATTTACACAGAGACGAGCCATAACTCCATAGTTCCTGTTCGCGATCAATTGAATGAAAACGGAAACGGTGTTTTTTTAGACCCCAATTACGAAACCGGTACGGTTGGTCTTTTTTCCTATACCAATACCAAAGACATAAACAAAGCCATAAGAAGCAAAGTGCGCTATCTTTTTTTCGGAACTCGCTATGAGGGTTCAAATGCCGATTATAAAAATAAGTATCTGATAATAGGTTATCAGCGGATAGACAAAATAAAGGATGTACGGGGGCTGCATCTGCAACAGCACATAAACGATACCAATCCCACTTTCTTGGCTTTGGACGTTTGCATAGCAACATGGGGCTTAATGCGCTTTGTTTCTTTTGAAGATTCTTATGTTTTAACCGATGAAACCCTGCACGATTGGGGGTATTCCGGCCGTGCAGCACGCCCGCTCCGCACCGTATTCAGAGAAGAGCACGCCAAAATCCTTATAGAACACTTTGACTCCAAGGCCGACCAAACGGATGAGTACATAGATACTATATTGGAGTATAGCGAAGATGAATAGAATCCTCAATTCTAAATTCATATTTACTGTCTTAATCTTAGCGATTTTTGCCTTTTCTCAAAATATTACCCCTGCGCAGATGGCGCAGATACAACAAGCCCAAACCGGCCAGCATAGGAGCCTCAATGCGGCGGAAATTGCAGCGGCACGTGATGTATTATCCAAAGAAAGCAAACAAGCGCTTTGGTCGGATTCATTAAATTCTTTAAGGAAGCAAAAAAAAGATAGCTTAACTTTTTTATTAGATAGCTTAAATTTATTGGGTTTGGATAGTTTATATTTAGATTCTATAAACAAATTTTTAGATTCAAGCCTATTCAAAAAAGATACCCTTGTTCGCTATGAAAAAATTGTTTTTTCCCAAAGCCTGCCAAGTGTATTTTACCAAATTCAAGGTGTGGTTCCTGCGGATTATCCTTTAAAACCCGGTGATAATCTTGAACTTTCCCTTTGGGGCGCAGTTGAGCGGCAATTGACTTTGTCTGTGAATAATCAGGGGAATGTTTTCGTTGAAGGAGCCGGATTGGTGAATGTGTCCAATTTAACCCTTGGCGATGCGGAAAAAGCTATCACAAAGAAATTGCAATCCATTTACTCCGGCATAGGCCAAGGCCGAATATCCGTTAATCTTCGCACTATGAATCTATCTCCTACAAAGGTGTTTGTAGTTGGTTTTGTTCAGAGACCCGGAGGTTATGATTTGCCCGGCAATGCCAATGTGTTTTTAGCTTTGTACAGAGCCGGCGGCCCGGATGATATAGGTTCTGTTAGAAATTTGGTTATACGCAGGGCAAACGGCGATTCTGCCAAAGTTGACCTTTATGATTTTCTTTTGAAAGGCAAAAGAGCGGGCGAAGGAATTTTGCGAGATGGGGACTTGATTTTTGTTCCAAAGGCAGAAAAATTGGCTAAAGCCACCGGCTCAATAGGAAAGCCGGCAATTTATGAACTTAAAGAAGGCGAAACCATTAAAGACTTGCTATACTATGCAGGCGGTTTGCTTCCAAATGCCGACCACACGGTAAGTCTTTGGCGCTTAAGCGAAGATGGGATTCCGAGAGTCTTTGAACCGGGCAAAGCCAGAGATATTATAAACAAAGGTGGCAGCGAAGCATTTCAAATGCAAAACGGCGATAGTATTTTTGTTTTTACAAGCTCTCGCCCCAACGACAATTCCATTGAAGTTATAGGCTCGGTTTTTTATCCGGGATTTTATACATGGTCAAGCGATATGGGAGTTAAAGAGGCAGTGGCTCTTGCGGGCGGCCTGTCTCCTGAGGCGTTTATGGAAAGGGCTATAGTGCAACGATTAAATCCGGATTCATCCTTTTCTTATTATGATGATGATTTTGAAAATACCCTTGGCTTAAAGCTCCAACCAAATGACAAGGTTGTAGTTTTAGACACCAGAGTTCTCAAAAGCTGGAGAAGCGTTAGCGTTGCCGGCTTTGTAAAAACCCCCGGAGAGTTTGAATGGCAAGAAGGCATAAACGCCCTTGATTTAATAATTTTGTGCGGTGGATTTTTGCCTAATGCCTCAAAAGAAGAAATTCTAATAGAAAGGATTATCCCCGGCCAACTGGCTACAAAATCGATCAGATTACCTATGAAAAAGGGATTGTCCGTTGATAATAATAAAGATTTTATTTTGGAACCCGGCGACAGGGTATTTGTGCTCATTGAAGATTCCTTTTACGAGCAGGAAGTCATAGCTATAGAGGGAGCTTTCACAAACCGGGGGTCGTATTCGCTTGCATACCGCGGAGAAACTTTTAAGAAGTTTATAGAGCGTACTGCAGCAATAGATACCACAGCATACATAAAAGGCGGAAGGCTTTTCCGTAAAACAACAATAATGAGAAAAGATTCGATAAGCAATTCAATAATTGCCATGGACACAACTTATCGCATAAATTATGATGTTGAAAAGGTATTGCAAGGCAAAGAAAAGGACATACCTTTACAGGGAGGGGATTCTATTTTTATTCCCTTCGATATGCCAACCGTGAATATTACCGGCGAGGTTGTAGGTCCCGGGCACGTTCTTTGGAGAAAAGACTGGGATGTGCATGATTACTTAAATGCCGCAGGAGGTTTAACAATAAATGGAGATGATGAACGTATTATTATAATTTACGCAAATGGTCAAAAAACGAATTCAAACCTTGCAAAGAGGGACCCGGACCCGGGTTCTGAGATATACGTATCTTTCAAGCCTCTTCCGGAACCAACCAAAATGACAGAAATAATAGCCGTAGTCGGTGGCATAGTGACCGCTTTGGCTACAATAGCAACATTGGTTGTCACAATTATGAAATAAAACCCTTTCCAATTTTCTACATTCCTCAAGTATAGTTTAACAACGAGGTTTTTATGGCTTTTTTTGTTCCTTTTGTGCTCGGCGCGGCAGCTACCATAGCCGGTTTCCACGTTTACAACCACCGCAATAAAAAATGCACCTGCGACGGCGAAAATGACAAATGCACCTGCGGCTGCGATGACGAATGTGAATGCGGCCCGGATTGCGACTGCGGTTGCAACTCTTCCTTAAAGAAAAAAGTCGCATGTAAAGCGGATTTTGCCCTTGAAAAAATCAAAAGCGGTTTGCATTCGCTCGAAAACAGCATTCGTGAAGAGAATGTTGACAAAATTAAAAGCGGTTTACAGTCTCTAGAGAGTAAAATCTCCACGATACAGTCAAAACTAAAAGAAGAGAAGCCTGAGAGTGCAGTAGTAGCTAATTAAATTGCAAAGGAGATCTTATGCCTTTTGAATACGAAGAAAATCTGCAATACGGCAAAGACGGCACAGAGTACAACCTCATAGCCAAGGCTGGCGAAACCGGAATTTCCGTTGCCGAGTTTGACGGCAAAAAAATTTTGAAAGTGAGCCGCGATGCCTTGGTTAAGCTTACCGAGGCAGCATACTCTGAGGTTAGTTTTCGCCTGCGCCCCGCACACACAAAACAAGTTGCGGCGATTTTAGACGATCCTGAGGCAAGCCAAAACGATAAGCTGGTAGCCTTTACAATGCTTCAAAATTCTTGCGTTGCAAACGAGGGTATTTTGCCCTTTTGCCAAGATACCGGCACTGCATCGGTTTTTGTGAAAAAAGGGCAGCATGTATGGACAGATTTTAACGATTCGGAAGCCATATCCGAGGGCATTTATAATGCCTACACAAAATTAAACCTACGTTATAGCCAAATAGCACCGCTGGATATGTACGATGAAACCAACACAGGCAACAATCTGCCTGCGCAAATAGATGTTTATGCCGCAGAAGGCGATCATTTTGATTTCCTCTTTGTAGCCAAGGGCGGTGGTTCGGCAAATAAAACTTATTACTGGCCCATGACCAAAGCCCTGCTAACACCAGCGGGTTTGGAAAAATTTTTGAAGGAAAAGATAAAAAGCTTAGGCACCGCTGCCTGCCCTCCATACCACTTGGCTATTGTAATTGGCGGCACAAGCGCAGACGCAAACTTAAAACTCGTTAAACTGGCAAGCACCGGATACTTAGACAACATTCCAACCACAGGCTCCAAAAGCGGCAGAATTTTCCGTGATTTGGAAATGGAAGAAAAGGTAAAAGAGTTGGCGCAAAAAAGCGGAATAGGTGCGCAATTCGGCGGGAAATACTTGGTACATGATGTGCGGGTTATCAGAGCGAGCCGCCACGCTGCAAGCTGCCCCGTTGGAATGGGTGTAAGCTGCTCGGCAGATCGCAATATAAAAGCGAAAATCACCGCAGAGGGTTTGTTCTTAGAGAAAATGGAGCACAACCCCGAACAATACTTGCCAAAAGACGGTTATGCCTCCTTGGGCTTAGGGCAACCTGTGAGCATAAACATAGATCGCCCAATTAAAGAAGTTTTGGCAGATTTGAGCAAATATCCCGTGAAAACACCGCTCTACTTAACCGGAACAATGATTGTCGCAAGGGACATAGCTCATGCGCAGTTAGCGGAAATTTTGGAAAAAGAAGGCGACTTGCCGGAATATTTTAAAAAGCATCCCGTGTATTACGCCGGCCCTGCTAAAACCCCGCCCGGCAAACCTACCGGCAGCTTTGGCCCCACCACTGCCGGCAGAATGGACTCTTATGTAGCGAGTTTCCAGGAAAAGGGCGCAAGTCTCATTATGGTTGCAAAGGGCAACCGCACACAAGATGTTACGGATGCCTGCAAAAAGTTCGGTGGTTTTTATTTGGGTTCAATCGGCGGGCCTGCGGCTTTGCTTGCAAATCAGAATATTTTGAGCAACGAGGTTTTGGCATTCCCCGAACTTGGAATGGAAGCGATTCGCAAAATAACCGTAAAGGATTTCCCTGCATTCATAATTGTGGATGACAAGGGAAATGATTTTTTTAAGGGGCTAATTTAGTGGTCACAACCCCACCATCACATCCAAAATCCTTTTCCCATTGTATTCAACCCACTCTGTCCTAGGCTTACCGACATTCTCGGTTTTCCTAAAATCAAATGTGAGCAAATAACCTTCCGTTTTGTTCTTGCTATCCAAATACCCGGAAATCTGCCCCAATGCCTTCTCGTGCTTTTGCTCGCCATACCATAATTTCAATTCAACTACGAACTGCTCCGGACCAAAATCAACAATTACATCCATACGCTGCCTGTTGCGGGTTTCCGCCTCAACATAATAAAAGCCTTTGCCGTTGAGGATGGGTTTCAAATAGGTCAAAAACAAAATGCGGCACTGGCTTTCCAAAAATTTGCTGTCTTTGTCATTGTAAAGCTCGTAATAATGACGGGCAAATTTTTCTATGCAAAGAGCCATATCCAATTTGTCATCTTCTATAACTTCATCAGGCATGGTTCGGGTTATGTCTGCTTCGCCTGTATTTACGCTTGCTATTCGTTTTTTGATTATAAAATGGTTATAAATTATCGTTTCAAAAATTAGATTATCTATAACAATTTGTTCGTTCTGTTTTCTTAGAATTCCAAACATAATGCCCCAATCCATTGCAGGGCTTGTCATGTAGTAATTATAAGATTCACCGTTTATTGCAATATCATACAGCAATTTATAGAAATCTTCGTCGCTTTCCAAATTTTTGCCCAAATCGTCAAACAGAAGATTCTTTTCGTATAATATAACTCTAACGGCTTTTTGCACACCTTGTACCGTCCAATTCTTATCTAAATCTTCGTCTATAATCTGGCAAATCCGGGAAACCAGATAAGGGTAGCCGTGGGTATAGGCTCTGATTTCCTTTGATACCGCTTCTGTATCCATTCCTATTTGATGGTCTTTTTCGTATTCGTTCAGCATGGTAGCTATTTCCGGTGCAGAAAAAGACATATCAACTTTGAAATTTGCTGCTATGTTCCAAGGGGAATTTATACGTTTTTCGCCGTCTTTAAGTTGATGAGCTCCTGCTAAAACCATTTTCATTTTCAAATTTTTGATGTCGTAAACGCCGGCAAGGATTACGCTTTGAAACGTAAGGGAATCTCCGCTGTCTCTGTCCAAATATTTGTCTCTGAGCATTCCTGCAAAACGCAAAAATACCAGATTGTTAGATGTTTTATCCGTTTCATCTATTATCAAAACTACCTTTTTGTCTTTGCAAACATCATTCAAAAATATATCCAATTCTCCGAATGTTTTTACTGCATTATTCACCCATGCTTTTGCGTATTCCGGGTTCGTTCTTTTTATAGCTCTGGATATTTGGTTTATTAAATTTTGGCAAAAATTTTCCTCATTCTCAAAAGGCGTATCCCCAACACCCTCAAAACTTATGCGAGCTACCTGATAACCCTTTTCAAGCAAAACTTTTTCCAATTGCCTTATGGTTGTGGTTTTGCCATATTGCCTGGCACGATTTATGGTAAAATACTGCCCCTTTTCCACCATTGCAACAATTTGGCGGACTTTTTCGGAAATATCCACCATATAATGTTTGCCGGGGATGCAAAGACCGGTTACATTAAATTCGCGCATATATAAAAGAAGATAGAAAAAAGCAAATATACCTGCTAAAACCAAACATGAACTGCTATGCCGGATAGCAGCAAAGCACTGCCTACGGCATAAGAGATATTTCTGTTTCTTTTTGAATTTTCAACATCTTTATATGCGGAACTGTAAACCTGCGGTGGCAAATCTTTTTCCATGTTTTTGTAGGTCTTGTAATTTTCATTTCCCCTTGCATTATGATAAAATCCAAAGCCCAAGGCGGCTGCGCCTAAAACATCAAATCCTATGGCAACCCATGCAGAGGTTTTGATTTTTGTCTCTTCGGTGTTTATATTTGTCGGTATGCTTTTTGCTTGCTTCGTATTCTTTGGTATTTTTGAAAATAAGCCCGGTGCTTGTTCCCTTATTGCGGCAAGCAAGCCTTTAATATCATGGCTTTCTATCACAATGCTGCCGAGCAATTTGCCGTTCATCGTTTCATAAAGCTCTATTGACAGGCTCATGCCTTCGCCAAAATTGCCAATACTCCCTTGGCTTACGTATTCTGCGCCCATCGCTCTGCCTATATCAACAACACTGCCCTCCACCAAGCGCTTAGCTTCTGCTTCGTTTTGCGGTATTAGGGAAATTATGTTGTCTCTGGTGAGAACGTTGTAGTTTTCCGGCAAAGTCAAAATTGCTTGGCGGCGAAGTTCATCGGTTAAATGCTGCATTTCGGTGATGCTGGCATCAACCTCTGACTTGGAAATTATTTCGAGGACGGCGAGCACGTTGGCAGCGTACGTTACTGTTGCAAAAAACATTGAGAAGGCAAACAGAAGAATACTTGATTTTATTCTGCGCATTTTACCTAATCCCCTATTAAACAATAGATATCGTCTATTGCTAATAACTTGTCGCCCGGATATCCCAAAAAACTCCAATTAAAATATAGAATTTTGCTTATTTCATTCAATTGAATTGGCTGTTCCGTATTTATTCCGGAAGTTCCGGTATAACGTATCAAATTTTCAAATGGTATGGTTTCAGTTACCCACTCATTGGGAGACTCATCAAATGCCTTGTAAAAAGAAATATCTTCTTCAGGAAAACTTACCTCAAAGGTATGTTGAGTTCCTTTATAGCTATATCTAAGCCCGTCACGGCAATCTTGCAAACCATGATTTTTGAACCGGCCGGCATTGTTAAATTTTAGATAAGAATACTCTTTAAATTCCAGAAAAAAGCCTGTATTATCTTCATGATGCTTATGATAATTAGTATCACCGAAAGAAATTATTTTTGTTTGGGAATTTCCTTCAATAGTAAACCACTGACCTATTGATTGGTCATCATTTTCAAAACCTTCTATCAAAATTGCTTTACCTAAATATGAAGAAGATGAACTTAAAACGCTGCTTGAGCTTAGGATGGAAGAACTACTCGCTTCACTAGAAGATGAAATTTCCGAACTGGAACTGACTTCTGAGCTAGAAGAACTGGTTTCCGAACTGGAACTGACTTCTGAGCTAGAAGAGCTGGTTTCCGAATCGGAACTAACCTCGCTGCTCGAAATTTCGGATAGTCTGGCCTCATAAGGTATTTCGGGAAAATCCGAACAAGAAAAAAGAAAAATCACGGCAAACACTAATATCGCCAATGCAATTTTCGAAAAAAGCATAATTTTACTCATTGTCCCCTCTTATCAGTTTTGTCATTGAATGAATTAAGTAATATAGTAAATTTTTACTATGTTACCCCAATGCTGCCACTTGAGTCTGCTATATATAAAAGCTATTTGGAAACCGCCGCTCCTAATTTGCTGAAAGCCAAAGGCGACCCATGGAAAGTGGATACGGAAATGCTTTTGAAGCATTATGGCTCTTTTTTGCTGGACGGCTGGGGAACGCTCTACAGCAAAGGCAACTTTATTTACCCCGGCGTTATGGACTTTATGGCAGCGCTTCGCAAGGCGAACAAGAATGTAAGGCTAATAACAAATTCCGCTTCACGTTCCATAAAGCAAATACAAGACGACCTTCGCTTATCGGGTTTGGACTTTGAAACCCACGAAATTATATCTTCAGGCAGTTTATTAGCCTTGCTGAACGAGACCGTCGGATTGAAAGAGGTTTATTATTTAGGCGGGAGTGATGGCTTATTGTTTTTGGAAGACGCAAAAATACAAGCTGTGGAAAACCCGTCCGAGCCGATAGTTATATTGAGCGGCATACATCCCACTCAGGCGGAGATGGACAAAGCCATAGAGATTTTGTCAAATGAAAATTCAAAAGTTTTGGTATTAAACCCCGATGTTTATGCCCCAAACCCGGATGGCGAAAAAATTCCGGTTACAGGCTGCATAGCAAATACCTTAAAAGAAAAAACCGGTTGCCGTCTTTTATTTTGCGGAAAACCCTTTCCTTTGATTTTCGAAATTGTGCTTCGCAGCCTTATACCCAGCACCGAGAGCGTTATAATGATAGGCGATACACTTGGAACAGACATAGCCGGAGCAAGCATAGCCGGCATAGATTCCGCTTTGGTGCTCGGCGGGAATGTAAAGGAGAGCGAGTTGAGGGACGATATCTATTCACTCGGTGTTAGCCCGACTTATATTTTAAACCATTTTTAACAACCAATCAATAACATTCAGCAACTTTATCCCGTTATACGAATTTTCCGGTAAATAATCCATGGTCAGCAAAAACTTTGGGTTGTGGTCTTTTACTGCGTCAAGCGAGGCTAGCTCCCGTGCCAGCGTTGCTTGCCCCAGGGCAGTTTCCGCAACTTGATAGTATTCCGTACCGTTTTTGCCTTCCGCCACAAAATCTATCTCTTTTGCAACTACTTCTTCACCGGTGTTTTTATCCGTCTTTCTGACAGTGTTTATTTTGCCTACATAAACTTTGCGATTGCGGCGCAAAAGTTCAAGATACACTATATTTTCAAGCATACGCCCGGTATCTATCCGCCTGTCCCCAAGCAACAGATAGCGAAGACCTACATCAACTATATAATATTTGTTCAAGGTTTTTAACAATTTCTTTCCCTTAACATCATATCTGTCTGCCCTATAAAGTATATGGCTGTCGCAGAACGCTTTGAGATATGATTCAACCGTGCGCTCGTTGATTTTAACGCCGTCTGCACTCATGGCTTTTGATATATTGTTTGCGGATGTCTCTTTCCCTATATTGTCTGCCATAAATTTCAATATCCGCTCCAGCCTGCTTATATCCCTGATTTTAAGGCTCTCAGCAACATCTTTCAGCAGTATAGTATTGTAAATTCCGGCAAGATACTTCTGAATATCATCCTTGTTATCAAATTCCAATGCTTGCGGAAAAGAACTATTTTCAAGATAGTTTCTGAACTTCTGTTGCAGGTTATCTGTGCCTACTACAGATGTATATTCTTTGAAAGATAACGGCAATATGGATATTTCCACATAACGTCCGGAAAGCATTGTAGCCCATTCGCTGGCTTTATTTTTGGAATTTGAACCGGTCAAGTACAAATCGACATTTTTTTTGATGAATAAACCATCGGCAGCACGCTGAAAGTCCTTTACATTTTGAATTTCGTCCAGAAAGACATAGTTTTTTTTGCCCGGCAAAAGGCGAACTTTCACATAATCATATAATTTTTTCCAATTCAGTAAATCCTCATAGTCCGGGTTTTCAAGGTTTATGCTTATTATTTGTTCCTCAGCTACGCCCATTTCAAGCAATTTTGCCTGCATCATATCGAACAAGGTGGATTTGCCGGAGCGGCGGACTCCGGTTAAGATTTTTGTTATATGCTTGTCTTTTAAAGACAAAAGCTGATTTAAGTAAAGCGGACGGTCTATCATAATACGAAAAGTAGAAAAAAATCATAACTTTTCGTAGTGTACTACGAAAAGTTGTTAAAATTGTTGAGTTTTTGTAGTTGAAAGCCTCAAGCCTCAGGTGCAGGCTAAGGTACATTTATCTCATTTTCGCCTTGTTTTTTCTATATTACGTCTGATAATTTCAGGAGATTTTTATGAGATTTGCGAAAAAAGAACCGCTTGAAAAGGAGTTCGAATATTATATATCAAACCAGAATAAACTTGTTAAAAAATATAATGGAAGGATTTTGGTTATAGTTGGAAATTCAGTTGTTGGGGACTATGATTCGGTTCAAAATGCGTATTTTGAATCTTTGAAAAAATACAAACCCGGTTCTTTTCTTATTCAAAAATGCTATCCCGGAAAAAGCAGCTACACTCAAACTTTTCATTCAGAATACCATCAAAGCCCCTACCCAAAGCTGTTTTTCATTAAAAGGAGGTTCTTATGAACAGAGTTAGGTTTCTTCAAAAAATCGCATTAATGGCCGGTTTTGCGCTTGCCTTGGCATTCACCTTTTCTTGCTCTTCTGTAGACGGCGACAACTACGAACCAGAGCCTTATATAGAAAATAATGGTGGATTTTCTGTTGTCCCGCCTAAGTCATGGCAGGTAACTGATAATTCGTTGTCAGAATATAAAGTATTTATGGGGCCGAGGGAAAATAATTTTACTGCAAATGTGAATTTCGTTAAGGAAGTATATGATGGCTCTTTAGATGATTATGTTGATCTAAGTATTGAAGTTTTGGAATATTACATAAGCAATATTGAAATAATTTATCGAAACCCTTTTGTAACCTTAAAAAATCTGGAAGGTCAAAAGGTAATAGCAATAACAGAACAACTAGGATATCAACTTCGTCAATCGTTTTATTTTTTCCCCGGAAAAAATGGAATAAAAATAGTAGCTACATGTACAGCATTGGCCGACTCCGGAGAAAAATATGATGAAATATTTGATAATTCCATGAAAACTTTTGAATGGATTAAATAGGGATCATCCCCATCAAATAAAGCGGCAATGAGAGCAAATTCCCTTCCTTGCCGTATTTCTTTTGCGATACCCTTACGGCGATTTCCGGATTGTATTTTTGAATATAAACCGAAAGACTTTTTGCCTTTGTGTTTTCTCCCGCTTTTACCTCTATGGGAATAATTTTATCTCCGCTTTGAACAATAAAATCGACCTCCGCTTCTCCTCTTTCCCTGCGCCAGTAGCAAACAGGCATATTTGAAAAAGTCTTCAATTCCTGCAAAACAAATTGCTCTGCCAATGCTCCGTTAAAGTGATTGAAAATTTCATAATTCGGATTCAAAATAGTACTCATTTTCACATTGCTCTTTGCGCTCAAAAGCCCGACATCAATCATGTAAAGTTTAAAAATTTCCCTTTCTTCGTAATTTGAAAGAGGCAAATTCGGCGTGGTTACGCTGGATACTTTGTGAACTATGCCTGAATTTATCAGCCAGTCCATCGCATCTTCAAACTCCTTTGCCCTGCCGCCTTCTTTTATCTCTTTGTAAATGAATTTCTTTTTCTCCTTCGCCAAATGCACCGGAATCGAATCAAACAGCATTCTCACTTTTGGAATATTTGCCCCTTTTATGTGTTTGCTGAAATCTGCGGCATAATCCTTCAGAATTCCGTTTTGAATTTCCCTAGCCTGCTCAAAATCCCTTTCGCTCGCATAGCTTGCCACAACTCTGGGCATTCCGCCGATGAAGAGATAAGTTTTTAATGCGTCTATGAATTTGCCGGATAAATCGCCAAGCAAAGCGAAATCCCGTGAGAGCAAAATTTTATGCAATTTTGGCTCGGTCACTGACAAGAATTCCGCAAAAGACATCGGGTGCATTTCAATTCTATCCACCTTGCCAACCGGAAAACTCATGCCCTCGTGCATAGCCACACCCAAAAGCGAACCCGCTGCCGCAATATGATATTCCGGGGCATTTTCGGCAAAGTATTTTAGCGATACTAAAGCCCTGGGGCATTCCTGAATTTCGTCAAAAATAAGCAAAGTGTTTTGCGGCTCTATTTTTGCATGGCATTCCGCTTCCAAAGCGGTCAAAATTCTCGGAATTTTCAAATCCCTTTCAAAGTGGATTTTAATCTCCGGACTGTCGTCAAAGTTTATATAAACCGTATTTTTATACTCATTTTTGCCAAATTCCTTCATCAACCAGGTTTTGCCGACCTGCCTAGCTCCGCTCAAAATGAGCGGCTGCCGTATTCTGCTGTTCTTCCATTTAAGAAGAGATTTATATATAGTCCGTATCATTGTATATAATATACATTTTTTCGTATGAAAAAATGTAAAAATTCACATTTTTACATACAATAACCAATCAATAATATTCAATTGCCTTCTGCCACAAAATCTTTTTCTACCTTACCCCTAACCATGGCTGCTATGTACAACAAAATCGTAATCCTTACCGGTGCGGGGATTAGTGCGGAGAGCGGGATTAAAACATTTCGCGATGCCGATGGGTTGTGGGAAAACGAACCTGTGGAAGCGGTGGCTACGCCGGAAGGATTTGAGAGGGACCCCGAGCGGGTTATCGCTTTTTATGATGAACGCAGAGCCGGTTTGAAAAAGGCGGAACCTAATGCTGCTCACCATGCACTTGTGAAACTGGAAGAAAAATTCGGCGATAATTTTTTGCTCATAACACAAAATGTGGATGATTTACACCAAAGAGCCGGTAGCAAAAGGATAATACCTATGCACGGCGAACTTTTAAAAATCCGCTGCTTGGGGCCTCAGGAACATATAATTCCTTGTGCCGAAAACCAACCCAAGGAATGTCCGGAGTGCGGAGCAAAAATGCGGCCGCATATTGTTTGGTTTGGGGAAATTCCATTTGAAATGGAACGCATTCAAAAAGCATTGACTAAGTGTGATTTATTCGCCTATATCGGCACGAGCGGGGTTGTGTATCCCGCTGCGGGTTTCAGACAAATGGCAAAATTGTCGGGGGCGCACGTTGTGTGCTTGAATTTAGAAGAAGTAGGCGGTGGCTATACGGATGAATTTATTCAGGGCAAGGCCGGCGAGGTTGTACCTAAGTGGGTTGCACTTCGTGTAAATCCTGTTAATCGGGGGTCACCTTCCACTCCACAACATTCCTCTCCTCTTTCCCAAAAACAACGCCTATTTTGAATATCTTACACCCATTTTCCAAATACGGGACATAATATTTCTTATCCTCAATC
>LIUG01000069.1:0-279 GCA_001462245.1 Candidatus Fibrimonas termitidis | reverse complement strand
AATCTGCTTCAAAGCACTTTCAACTGGCTTGTCCAATTTCGCCTCTATCACAAATACATTCTTTTTCAGCTTTACAACCGCATCAACGCTGCCAGCCGCAGAATGAACTTCTATCTCGCAGCTAATTCCAAGCATATTCAAAATATTGGCGAAAGCAAATTCAAAATAATACTCAGTCATCTTGNNGATTAAATCAAATTTTACGCTCTGCATATAAATTTTTATTGTTTCCATAAAAGCATCAACATCGCCTGCTTGCAAGGCTATCAAAAGTTTATT
>LIUG01000068.1:6870-35165 GCA_001462245.1 Candidatus Fibrimonas termitidis | reverse complement strand
TTGGGAGGCGGTTAAGGAAGGAGCCAATGCGCTTGGCTTTGTGCCAAAAGAATACAGAACAGCGGAACTGTGCAAGATGGCGGTTAAGAAAGAAAGCTGGACATCTATTTATGTGCCGGAGGGGATATAATATCCCTCGCCAACTTGGCAAAAGCCGATGTCGGATGCTCTTCTATCCATTTTAAATTCAATTGTTGGCGCAAATATTTTTTCTCAACACTGTTATACCAATGTATAATTCGTGTTTGCGGCAATAAAATTTTATCAAGACGTTTTGCAGAGCCTTTGCGGAATAAATGCACGCTTATATCGGGGCCTACAGGGTAAAAATATGCGGGGGGGAACATTTCCATAATTTCCGAAGATTTATTTCCGGTTGTTTTTTGCATGATATGAGTGCCAAGGCGATAATGCTTTAATTGTTCCTTTTCTTCCATTTTATTTATCTCTGCAAACGCTCTTTCAAAAAACTCGTTTCCAGGCTCGGAACCGAGTATTGCACCATTTGCGCAAAGAGAAAAAAATCTTTCCGTTGGTCTGAAAATTTGCTCCCCATGCGGGATATAAACGCATAAAAATCGCCAAAGAAAACGGAGCCATGCGAATAAATAAAAGAAGGGATTTTTAGAAGCGTATAATTTTTGCGGAAATGCTACAGGTTCAAAACCGCAAAATCCCTTGTATTGCAATAAATCGTCCCAGGGCCTCACCGCTATTATATCCGTATCCAAATAAATGCCGCCTTGTTTATACAACAGAGCATAACGCAATAAATTTGTTTTAGATACAGGTTTTTTAAGAGCTTTATACAGATGGCTGCAAATTCCGTTATCCCCCAAATCCGCAAATATGGAATCGTCTATTTTTTTCAGCGTAATGCCCGGCACATCTTTTATCAAATCGTAGCCTTCACCCCGCATCTCGCCGCTTTCACCGTCTATGTATAAAATGGTTTCTTCCGGCTTTTGAACTTGCTTTGTGGAAAGCATAGCCAAACCGGTTGACAAGGGTATATTACTCCCAAACCACACAAAAAAAACTCTATTGGGAATCATATTTTTTCCTCGTATTCCAAGTACCATTTAGCAAAATATTTTATACCCTCTTCAAGAGAAGTTTTAGGCCTATAACCGATTGCTTTTTCCAAAGCCGTAGTATCTGCCCAAGTAGCAGGCACATCTCCTTGCTGCATCGGCAAAAATTCTTTAATCGCTTTTTTTCCTAATTCATTTTCTAAAATTTCGATAAACCGCATTAAATCCACCGGCTCTCCTCTGCCTATATTAAAAAGCTCCGAGCCGTTTTGCTCTCTGTATAGAATAAGTGCAATGCCTTCTGCTATATCATCTATGTAGGTGAAGTCGCGGCGCATATTTCCGTGGTTAAATACGCGAATCGGTTTGCCTTCCAAAATTGATTTGGCAAAAAGCATAGGGGCCATGTCCGGGCGCCCCCAGGGGCCATATACGGTGAAAAAGCGGAGGCCTGTGGTAGGAATGCCAAAGAGATTGGAGTATGTATGAGCCATCAGTTCATTGCTTTTTTTGGTTGCCGCATAGAGACTTACGGGATTATCGGTGCGGTCTTCAACGCTAAAAGGTATTTTGGCATTATCTCCGTAAACAGAACTGCTGCTCGCATAAACCAAGTGCCGCACGGGGTAATGGCGGCAGGCTTCCAGAATGTTTAGTGTTCCGGTGATGTTGCTATCTATGTAAACTTGCGGATTTTCCAGACTATAGCGCACTCCGGCCTGTGCGCCCAAATGAACCACCGCATCAAATTTTTCAGCAGCAAATAAAGAGCGAATTTCCGTATGCGTTAAATCCAGTTGCTGAAAACGAAAATTTTCGACATTTTTCAGTAAATCCAAGCGAGCTTTTTTAAGAGCGGGAGAGTAATAATCATTGAGATTATCTATGCCCAGCACCAATTCGCCCCGTTTGGCAAGCGCATTGCTAACCGCAGCGCCTATAAAACCGGCAGCACCGGTTACAAGGATTTTCATAGTTGGAATATAGAAAAAGATGGATTATTTTTGTATAATTTCATATAAGTTAAAGGAAATAGCATGAGGTATTGAAATGCGAAATATTGTTGTTTTGGCACCACACCCGGATGATGAAATCTTGGGTTGTACAAGTGTCCTGAAAAATCATGCTGAGAGCAATCTATGGGTAATTCTTGTAACAAATGGAGATTGTTTTGGAAAAGTTTCATCTGAGATCCGGATGAAAGAAAGTCAACAAGCATTATCATTATTAAATATACCCAAAGACAATATAATTGTGCTGGGCTTTGGCGATACCGGAATGAATTTAAAGGAGAGCTTCTTATACCGCCTATTTTACTCTGATCCAAATACAGTTATAAAATCTAACGTTTCAGCCCATACTTATCATCCCATTGACGGAGAACAGGAGTGGTACTACCAAAAAATGCATAAGCATGCACAATACACGAGGCATGATTTTTTACATAGCCTTATTACGGTTTTGGAATATTGCAAACCCGATGAAATATATGTTAGCAGCCAGTACGACAAGCATGGAGATCATAGAGCTTTATATTGGTTTTTGCTAGAAACTCTTGCGCAGTTGAATCTATCGGTTATAATAAAACAGTATATAATACACGGAGGTAATGATAAACGTTGGCCTAAAAGAAATAAAGATGATTTCTCGAAACCCCCATGCTGTAATGACAAGCTTTGGCATAATCGCATTATAAGCAATGAGTTTGATCCGGAAGAAAAATATAAATTGATTAATATTTTTCAAAGTCAGATAACAACAAGCGGATATCTACTAAGCTTTGCAAAGAGAACAGAATTTTTTCTTCAGGAACAATCGGAAAATTCTATTTTAAGAACACCATGGATAAGTTGGAAGCGGATAAAAAATTTTTATTCAAAAGCACCATTTATAGTTTATTTGGCACTTTGCTCAAAAGCGCAGCGCCTCTGCTCGCTATATTAACCGCAAGAATTTTTGGCAAAGAGGAATTCGGCACTTTTGTCAGTTTGCAGCTCTATATGCTTACTCTGAGCCGTGTGTCTGTGCTGGGTTTGGATAAGGGACTAAATTGGTATTTACCGCAAAACGAAATGCACAATAGACCTATAATTACAGGTTTTATAAGCTCACTCACCCGTTCCACACGCATTGCTGCTATAATAACATTATTGCTTTTTGTTTGCTTAATTTTCGATTTTAATAAATATATTACCAGTTTAGCCGGATTATCTTCTATCGATATGGCTGTCTATGCTATGTCTCTGATACCTTGGGCTATTTTGCATATATTCGGCGGAGCCTGCGAAGGTATGCGCAAACCCCAGTATAGAATATTTGTAACCGACTGTTCCGTAGCTGCTATATCTCCGCTTATGGCAATATGCCTTTATTTTGCCGGACTCTCACACGCTTTGCCCATCGGATTGCTGTGCGCAAATATTTTAGGCTGCTTTATCTACTTGCCTTTGATAAGAAAAATATTCAATGGGGAAAAAAACCTAAAGGAAAAACTGCCGAAAGAATTATTTATTTATTCACTCCCAAGAGGATTTTCGGAAATAATAGCTTCCGTGCTGTATCGCTTGGATTTGTGGCTTGTTTTTTTGCTGCTTGGCCCCGCTGAATCCGGTATATATGCGGTTATGCTCATGATTTCAAATGGTTTGCGGACAATTACTTCGGGTTTTGCTCCGATTTTATTGCCTGTGGTAGCGAATATGGATAAAGACCGGTTAAGCAGCGATATGAAGCAAGTTTTTTCCTATAGCGTGAGCGTGGTTGTTAGCTTGCAGTTAATTATAGGTTTTTTCATAATTTTATTCCCAGAAGAAATTTTGATGATTGCAGGAAAAGAATTTATTGTTCAACCGCAGACTCTTGGCATATTGTTATTTGCGAATTTAGTAGGAAGTTTTTTCGGAATGACGGACGTGATATTGGCAGGAACCGGAAAAAGCTTTTATTTGCTAAAAGTGGACGCAGCTGCGCTTTGCGTTGCATTTGCCGTCAATTATCTTTTAATACCAATTTGGGGATTGGTAGGCGCAGCGATGGCTACATTAGCCTTCCTTTCATTTCAAGCGATATGTTATAATATTTACGTATTTAAAATGCGTTTATTCCCATATTCGGCAAAATTGCTGTTTTATATGGCATGGATTTTGATTTTGACGGTTTCATATTTTCTGCTCTTTTTTGAATTTTCTCCGACAATTCCGCAAAAAATCATAATTTACGTCTTTGCTCTAGGAGGAATCGGAATAACATTCAAGGCTACAAACAAGAAAAAAGTGAGTAGGGAGTAGAAATGAACATTTTATTTATTTCGGATAGATTTCCGGCGAATGGCGGGATTGAAACGGTAACGAGAACTCTTGCAAACGCTTTTGTTGTTCAAGGTTATTCGGTTGTTGTTTGCTATAGAGTGAAATCTAAAAGTGAATTTGTAGATAATCGCGTGGAACAGTATCAATTTCCGAAAACAAGCCAGTCAAAAAGAATTGATATTTATTCTCAAGAAAATATAGATTTCTTGCGTAATTTAATTGTTGAAAAAAAGATTCAAATACTTATAAATCAACACGCTTTTAATAAATATTATAATGACCTGTGTAAAAAAGCCAAACGGGGATTAGATGTCGCTTTCATTCAATGCCATCATTTCACTCTTTTCTGGTTTATGTATTCAAAGCCAAGAATATATTTGCCTGTTTTTTTATTAAGAATCTATGGTTTTTTAGCAACTTTGCATGTTACAAGCATGGTTATAAAAAATTCCGATAAGCTGATTTTTCTTTCCGAAAGTTTTGTTAAGCAATGCAAAAAAATGTTTCCATGGAAAAACTTAAATTCAGTTATTGCTATACCAAACCCTATGCCAAGCTTTAATATTCAACCGATAAATTTTTCGCAAAAAGAAAATATCATTCTCTATGTTGGGCGAATGGCAGAAAATGAAAAAAGAATGTCTATAATAATAAAATGCTGGTCTATGATTTGCAATAAATATAAGGATTGGAAATTGGTATTCGTGGGCGATGGTCCGGATATGGAAAAAACAAAAAAACTGGCGAAAAACCTGCCACGCACATATTTTAAAGGCTATCAGGACCCAAGGAATTTTTACTTGGCTTCTCCGATATTCTTAATGACAAGTTCACACGAAGGTTTTGGCGTCACTCTTATAGAAGCTCAAAACAACGGATGCGTTCCTGTGGCAATGGATTCATCTTCATCATTTCACGATATAATTAAAAATGGTGAAAACGGTTTTATAGTTCAAAATAACAATAAAAAGGCTTTTATAGAAAAAATTTGTTTGTTAATTGATAATACGGAATTGCGAGAGAGAATGGCGAGAAACGGCATGGAAAGCGTTAAAAAGTTTTCTGTGGAAAATATTGTTGAAAAATGGAATAATGTTATTTCCCCAAATTCTACGGAGCGTTTATGAATAAAATATTTTTTACCCTGAAAATTACTATATTCACCCTACAATGTCTCCTTTTCGCAAAATAACGCTTCTAATTCTAATCCCCGCCCTGCTTTTTGCCCAAACAGACCCGGGGCAGAACACGGAAATCCAACTCTTGGCAAAACAAAAGGCCTTGCTGGAGGAATGCACCCGAATAGCCAAAGCCGTTCCCTGTGCCGTGGGTGTAGGCGATGTGGACAAGCTCCCGGCGGCTATAAACCGCTCCGAAAGGGATGCCCGCTACAAACTGGCGCAATCGATAAAAACATTCGTGAGCTATGCCGCCAGCGATTCTTCTTGGATAGAGGATGGCGTTGCGCAGGAATTGAGCAAAGCCAGCGGCAAAATAAGCATTGACTCAATAGCCTTGGCTAATTCCGGCGTTCTCAAAGCCGAATACGGAATAATAACGGATGAAATCAGCGGCAAAAAGTTCTACAGAGTTGTGACCCTGATGGCTATAAATCCGGAGTTGTATAGCGAAGCGCAAAAAGAAAACAGCCAACCCCAACCATTGCCGCAAAGCGCAGGTAATCCTGAAGCCCTAAAAATCACTTTCAAAAACATAGCCACAAAAACCGCCACTGTTCTGCTCGGCATAGCCAAGAAGGCAATAGGTCTATGAATTTTCCTATCGGTTTCCTGGTTCTGCTGCTTGCAATTCAGGCAATTGCCCAGAATATTTGCGGTACGCAGATTTTAGGCGCAAAAAATCAGGAAGAAGCTAGGCAAAGAGCGCTCGCTTCTCTCTCTCAGGCAATCAACTCCAGAATTTCTTATAATTCCAAATCAGAGGAAATCATAGACGGAGTGGAATCTTCCCAAAAAGACACCACAATTCAAAGTATAAGCTCCGAGCTTCCCAATGCCCATAACGCCAAATACACAGACGGCAAAGACAAAAGCGGCTATTCATCAAAAGCTTGCATGTCAAAAAGCGATGCCGCAAAAGGGTTTGCGGAGCGAGGGCGGCTCGTGGCGGATTCTTTGGACTTGGTTTCCCATGTTTTGCTGAACACAAAGCATCCCAAACACAAAAACGAAGCTTGGCACAAAACACAAATGCTTTGGAACGAATATACGAGGATTCAAAATTTGCTTGAGGGTTGGGATGCCAAGCCGCTTGCCTCAAAAACAGAGACTAAAGAAAAAGCTGACAATGACTATAAAAACTACTGCAAAAATATGAAAATTCACTGGGAAGATACCGGAAATCAATGCTCCAATGCGGTTTTTGCAAAGCTCTCCAAAAAAGCGAGCATGGAAAAATCCGCCTGCAAGAGCGGGTTCAGGTTTCGTTTCTCCTGCGAAGAAAAGTGCGAATCTCACGCTTTCGGAGTGGAATGCTCTTTTGAGCCTTCCTTGGCGATTGAAAATTGCAGCAAGGAAAGGTATTCCCTGCTGGCAGCGAAGCCGGCAACAGGTTACGATATGCACAATAAAAACAATGCAATGAAAAATTTGATTGACAGTTTGCCGAAAGCCGTTTTTTTTGAACAATGGGAAAAAGAGATAAGGGAATGGGTACCGCAATGCGCAAATTGATGCTTCTTGCCTTAACGTTGATAACGCCGCAGCTTTCCTTTGCAGAGCCGTCTGAAAGGCTGCCTTTGCCAAAGGAATTGCAAGGGGAACTGCCTTGGTTTGCTTTGATTGCAAGAGACGAAAACGGAACATACAACGACGTAATAAACAAGGATAAGTTAAAAGAAATAGCAAAGCGCAGCGGCAGCAAAAAAATAGTTCTTTCTTTTTTCGCCACTTGGTGTATTCCTTGCCGAGAAGGCCTGAAACTCATGAGCGAGAAAACAAATGAACTTAAAAAGAAAGGAATTTTTGTAGTTCTGGTGAATGTTGGCGAAGACGACTACGGCAAAGCCGGCAAATGGGCAGAGCAATACGCTAAAAAAGAATGGCTGCTCAGCTTTGACAAGTTCGCCAACCTGCCTGAGAAATTCGGGCTTTCAAAACAGGGTGCCAATATGCCTTTTCCAAGAACTCTGGTTCTTGACTCAAATTTGCGCCCGCTTATGCTTGTGGGGCAAGAAGGCGACGATTTTCCGCAAATTCTATACTAGCTTTTAAATATCTTTGATTTTCTACCTTTTCTTCATGTTCCCCCAACTCCATTCCATCCTCCTAGCAATTTCCGGTGGCTTGGACAGTATGTGCATGTTGCACCGCTTTGCGAAAAATGCAAAAGAATATTCAAATTTATATGCAGCATACATAAACCACGGAATTAGAAAAGACGCAAACAGAGATGCCGAGTTGATTAAAAAAAAATGCGAAGAATATCGCATACCCTTTTACGAAATTTTTATAAATCCGGAAATTTTCGAGGGTAGCGGAAAAGGCGGTTTTGAAGCGATTGCGAGAGATGCGAGGTATAATTTGCTTTTTGAATTAAAAAATAAATTGAATGCCGATTTTTTGGCTACTGCGCATCACAGGGACGACCAAGCGGAAACCGTATTTTTGCGTATTGCAAGGGGAACTGGCTTAAAAGGGCTTAGAGGGATTTTGCCGGAAAGGCAAGACGGTGTTATTCGCCCGATGCTGGAATTTACAAAGCAGAATTTGCTGGAATATGCCAAAGAAAACAGGATTGAATGGCAAGAAGATTCCACAAACAAAAGCATAAATCATTTTAGAAACAGAGTTCGTTTGCAAATTTTGCCGCAAATGGAAAGCGAGTGCAAGGGCACAATAGACTGTTTGGCACACATAGCGGAACTTTCGCAGAAAATTTACCCCAAAGCGATAAAAATTCTGGATTCATATTTTAATCCTTTTTTGGTTTCGCAATCAGAAGGAGCCGTGCTTTTGAAGCATTTTTATTTGCCGGCTATGCAAGGTTACGGCGAGCTTTTCAGGTTGTGGCTTGGGAGCAAGGGAATTAGTTGGGAAGAGACAAACGAAGATTTGAAATTTTACGAAAAGCTGCAAAAAAAGGCCTCTTTCAGGTTTCGCTTGGGCAAAGTGTGTTTTGAGCGGAAAAGGGGGGGGTTAAGTATATTTCCACTCCCCTTGTAATTTTCTATATTATACCCCAATTAGTACAAAAACGGGTAAAAAAATGAAAATTTTAAACTCAATGGTCTTTAGGATAGCCCTCCTTTCCATAGCAGGTGTGCTGTTAACGACTTTCGCCCTAATCCTCTCCATAATGTATTCGCAAAAAAACACGGAAAAAATTGTCCGTGAAAACGGGGTTCAAATGGAACAGCAAAGCATAGCGGCTTTAAAAACCATTGCCCGCACAACGAATAGCAGCATAAATATTTACAATGTCCTCCTAAACGAAAAACTCGATGTTTCCCTAGTTTATATGAAAGAGCGAATTCAGGCAAACGGAGGGTTTGGCAAAATAGCGGGGGCAGCAATGAATTTTGAGGCGAATATCCCCAGCCCCGTGGTTGACGACGTAATGAAGTCGCACAATGTCTATTCAACCATATTCCGCAGACTGGAAGACGGCACTATGATTCGCATCTCCACAAATATCGTAAGCAACGGAAAAAGGCAGGTTAATACAAAAATCGCTCCGAAAAATGCGGATGGCTCTCCCAACCTTATGATGCAAGCTGTGCTAAGCGGAAAAACATACAGAGGACGTGCCAACGTGCTTGGAGAATGGGTAAATGCCATTTACAACCCTGTTATTGAAAACGGTGTTGTTACGGGGATGCTTTTTGTAAGCGCTACCGGAAAAGACTCACGCCATTTTATAGAAGAGATAAGGGATTCACGCTACGGGCATGTTTTTGCTGTTGGGGCTGATGGGGTTGAAAAAGGGCTTCTGATAATGCCAATGGAGGAAAGCATGAGCAGCCAAGGCAAAAATGTCTTGGATTATACAAATTCTAAGGGTGAGCGTTATTGGCAGCAAGTTATAGAATTCGGCAAAAAATTACCCAATGATTCAACCGGATATATCGAAATAAACTACAAGGAAGAAAGCGGGCAGGAATATGAACTTGCCATTGCCGGGATGTATTATCACGACTGGAACTGGGTTATAGGAATTGCAATTTCAAAGGGAGAATTGGAAAAAGCGAATTTGGAAATGCAAGCATCCTTAGAAGAATCTATTGCTGCGCTTAGAAGGCAAGCCATTTGGGTTGGAATAATAATTTTAATCTTCACGGTACTTGTTTCCATTATTTATGCCAATAAATTGACAAAAACAATCAAACAGGCTGTTGTTCTGTTAAGCAGCGGCGATATGACATGCAGGCTGGATAGCAGGGGAAAAGACGAAGTTGGCGAACTCGCAAAGCAATACAATAATTTGATGGACGGCTTGCAGAAATTTATGAATGAAGTTGTACGCAGCAGTTCGGATATTACCGTATCTGCAGGGGAACTTTCTTCCGTGAGCAAGGAACTCGAAAGCGGCGCGGAAAAAACGCTTGCCATAAGTGATACGGCCGTAAACACTATCAAACATATGGCGCAAAGCATAGACGCAATGGCAAAAAGCGCAGAACTGGTAAGCACAGATGCCGGCGAGGTAGCAGAGGCGGCTGAACAGATGAGCGCAAATATGAACACCATCGCAACTACCGTGGAAGAGATGAGCGCAAGCATAAATCAAATAGCCGGCAATACCTCTGAAGTTCAGAGCATTGCGACCGCAGCGGCCAACAAAGCAACGGATGCCACAACAGTTGTAAATAAACTTGGAGTTGCCGCAGAAGAAATCGGACGGGTGACCGATATTATAAAAAGAATAGCGGACAAAACAAATCTGCTTGCGCTAAACGCCACTATTGAGGCAGCGAGCGCAGGCGCAGCCGGCAAAGGTTTTGCAGTTGTTGCCGGTGAAATCAAAGAATTGGCAAACCAAAGCGCCCAAAATGCAGACGATATTGCCAGCCGCATAGAAGGTATTCAAAGCGGCACAAGCGATGCGGTTAAAGTTATTCACGATGTTTCGGAAATAATAAGAAAAATCAACCAGGCTGTTGAAATGATAGCAGGGCATATTGAGCAGCAAACAAGAGCGAGCAACGAAATAGCGAGCAATGTTGCGCAAGCCAACACAAAGGTAAAGCGTGTTGCCGGTTCTATAAACGAAGTGGCTATAGGAGCAAAAGACGTTAGCCAAAATGCAAGCGAAGTGGCTAAGGGTGAAAACGAAGTGAGCGGCAATATTCACAATATGAACAAGGTTGCCAAGGATAGCGCCCAAGGAACGGGACAGGTCAATCAGAGCGCAAGCAATTTAACAAAAATTGCCGAAGAACTGAACAAGATGCTTTTGCAGTTTAAGGTATAACTTATGGCGTATCTATTTCTATAATACTCTTATAGAAATGCCCTGCAATGGGGCTACCATTGCGAATGCGGCTCTTTACGAGGGCAGGGATACATTTTTCACCAAAAGGAGATCATTCATGTCTAAAACAGGCTTTCTCGCATTTCTTCTCACGGTTTCCGCAGCATTCTCGCAGGAACCGATACGGTTCCAAATCCCCACGGACTCAAGCGGGGCTGTTGACACTGTGCAGAAGCTCGGCGTTGCGGGCAACCGTCCGCTTAACTTGGCAGAGCTTTCCGCAAAGGACACCGCCAGCTTTGAAACCTATTCCCGGCGTATTGCCCTTGTGCAAGACAGCATATCCGCCGAGTATAAGGCAATAGAGGCGGCGAAAAAGAAAACAGAGTCCACTATGCCCAAGCAGGAGCCTAAGGGCGAATTTGAGTCAACGGTGGAATACGAAGCCCGCGAGGCAAAGTGGCGCAAGGAGCTTGCCGAGAGAACGGAGCGAGACACCAAGTCGCACACAGCATGCTTGGCGGAGCTTGAAAAGGCCAAGAAGAAGATTGAGGGAAACCAAGTATTGATAAGAATTATGCAGGTAGAGGTAAGACAACTCTATTTTATTCTGTTCGTTGTTTGAAGAACTGAATACAAAAAATTGTGCCAATGGTGGCAAAAAATCGCCAAGCCCCAACTTTTCCCCAAGAGTTTGGCAGAATTTGACGAGAAAGGTTGAGTAGGAGACTGAGTATGAAAAAGGTTTACGTTTTTGCGGTGCTGTTTTTTGCGACCGGTTTGCTGTTTTCCTGCGGATTGGAGGAGCCTGAACCGTCGGGAAATTTATCTGTCTCTACGGCGTTCTTTTCTTCTTAAAATCAATTTCCTTGCCATGCGGAATTTGAAAAGAAAATGTTGAGCCTTTCGGATTTGTCGTGATTGCAAAATCGCCTTTGGATATTATATCCATTCCAATTAGAACATCGCAACCTAAAATTTCCGAACACCCATTAACCATTAATTTTATTGAACATTCATTTGGCAAAAGAAATTCCACTGCATACCTATTAACTTTTTTTGAACCCGTAACGCCTTGTATAGTGGTTTCTCCTATCGGCAAAAGATTTAATTTATCCACAACTTTTTCCGTTATAATCGAACTACTAGCTCCAGTATCCCAAATAGCAGAAAAAGATTGAAAAGCCCCCTGTATTTGGGCGATTTCCAAAGAAGAAGAAACATAACTTATTTTTTGTTTATATCTAATAGTCACCGCACTCAAAATTTTATCCTCGGCGAATAGCAATATGTAGTGTATGCCTTTTCTCCTGCTACGCATTCTTGAATTAAAAATGTCCCAAGCGGATATTTTTTCGCAGCATTTTTATAGGCTGTTTCAAATGTCCTATAACTGCCAACAACGGAATTGCCACGAATAATCAATATTTTTTTATTGTAACGCTTAACCAATTCATTTTGGTTAGAAATGAAATAATTGTATTCTTTGTCCAATGGCAATTTCTTTTGCATAATCAACCTCATTTTCAAATATACAAAAATATGGTTGCACAAGGCACCCAGTTAATGCAGGGAATGCTCAAAGCAACCCGGCTATTTCCTCTGCTGACAACCCGGTCACCCTAGATATCACATCAATATCTATGCCCAATTTTATTCCCCGGCCCTTTGACGCAAAATTCCTAAAACCTGTTCCAGAGCTATCTCCGCTGTTTTTTCCGTATAAAGAGCGCTTACCAAATTGGAACGGGCTGTTTGCATATTGTTGTCTGCGGTTAGCAAATCCGTTATAGGCGCAACAGATTCCTTGTATTCAAGTTCCTTCATCAAATAATTTTCTTCGGAAAGTTTTGCGTTTTCCTTGTTGCGCTCAACTAGGCTTTTTGCGTTGATAAGAGTGGTTCTTGCGGTTTCATAGGTTGCCTGCAATGCAAGTTTTTGCTTTTCCATATCTATTTCAAGCTGCCTTTTCTGAATGCGGGCATTGGCGCGTTTTGCGCTGTTGGACATTCCGTCAAAAAGCGGAATGGTTACGCTTACTCCCACGGTGCCATTGTCTGCGAATTTATCTTTAGCATCGCTAAAAAAATCAAAATTTTCCCTGCTTGCCTGTGTGCCGTAACTCGCAAAAGCAACAACATTAGGGTATATTTCTTGGCGTGTCAAATCAATTTGCATTTCCTGAAGTTTTACCTGCTGCTCCATTCTCCTCAATGTTACGGAACTCTGCAAAGGATTTCCGCTTATATCGGCTAAATTTCTGAAATCCGTGCTGAGGCGATCCGTTAGCTCAATTTTCTCGCCCGGAGTACGCCCCATAATTTGCAGAAGAGCATCCTTTTGGGTTTGAATTTGAACCTTCAAATTATCCATTTGCGTGCTCAAAGAAGATAGGTTAATATCCATTGTGTTAAGGTCGCTTTTTTTTGCTATGCCTTGCTCCACCATTGATGCAATGGCTTCCCTAGTCTTGCTCAAATTATCCATCGATTTTTGCAAAACATCCAAATTGTCTTCCATATAAACAATAGTCCAATACTGCATTGTTATTCCGTAAACTATGCCCTCCCTTAATTCCTGCTTTCCCAGCGCATCAATTTCCTTGCCTTTTTTTGCCATTGAAATTCCCGTTAATGCCTGAGGAACATAGAGGAATTGGGTTAATTTCAGATCCCCTGCAACATTCCAGTTTACAGGATAATCTATGGTTATTAAATCTAAAAAGCCATTATCGTTAGGAATCGGTGAAGCTCCTATTGGAATTTTGGTGGGGTCGTGCGCCCAAAGGCGTGTTACCGTGCCGTTTGCGGTTAATTGCGGCAAATAGCTGCGAAAGGCAGCGTTTATCTGCGCATCTATGCCTTCGGAGCCTAGCTCTGACCTCTTAATATCCAAATTCCCTTTTAATCCATCACTTAAAGCCTGTTTCAAGCTAAGAGGAGCGTCGGCGGAAGCAAGAACCGCCGCGCCAAGCACCAATAAACAAAAGAATTTTCTCATACGAGAGCAAAGATAAATAAATAAAAGCTGCCTCTCAATCGTTTTTCGGATTTGAAAGGACTAAATGGAGTTTTTAAGGGATAAATGGATTTTCATCCCAGCTTGGGTATCCCTCCGCAAAACGGAACCTTGGATATTTTCGATATTGTTTTAGCATTGTCCAAAACAATTTCACCGTTAAAATCCACCCCTTCTGCCCATGAGAATATAAAGCCGCAGATTTCAACGTTTTTTGATTTCAGGTAATCTATGGAGAGCAATGCGTGGTTTATAGTGCCAAGCCCCGGCTGGGCCACGAGCAAAACCGGAAAACCCGAGAGTTTTGCCAAGTCTGCCATGTCAAAATTTTGCGTTATGGGAACCCTTACCCCTCCGGCTCCTTCTACAAATATAAAATCATACCGTTTTTTTGCCGCAGTCAAAAAGGTTTGTATTGTCCTTTTATTGAATTTTATTTTTTCCTTTCCAAAGGCAAAATGCGGCGAACTTGGGGTTTTCAAGCTATAGGAGCAAGCTACATCCTTGTGCTCTGCCATTTTTTTAACAAAAGCCGTATCAGCGGGTTTTCCGCATTGAATGGGTTTATAGTATAAAATTTTCCCCTTTGAACTTTTGATTATCGAAAGCAAAAACGCAGATGCGTAAGTTTTACCAACACCCGTTCCTGTACCTGCGATAAAAAGACCACGTGGCATAACAGCGGAATGTAGAAAATTTCTACATTTCCTTAACAATGGAGACGACTAAAGCAGAAAGAATAAGACTTGGCATTTTTGTGCTGGCTATGTCTTCTTTAATTCTGGGAACGGCGGCGTTTTTGATTGGAAAAAGGATAACGGAAAAATATACCCCATACAAAACCCGCTTCACCGAATCTGTTGACGGCTTGAATCCGGGCGCAAAGGTTAAATTGAACGGAATAGTGGTGGGGCAGGTCACAAATTTAGAGGTGGACGAAGAAGATTTAACTGCGGTTATAGTGAATTTTGAGGTTTCTGCCGGCACTCCCGTGAAAACAACCATGACCGCAAACTTAATAGGCGGAATTTCTCTTACAGGGCTAAAAAGCATTGAACTTAGCGGTGGAGCACCAAGCGATACAAATGCAAAAAAAGGGGATTTTATACCGTCTTCAGTCAGCGGGCTTAAGCAAATCTCCGGACAAATGGAAAGCATAGCGGAAAAATTCGAAGGCATACTCAACAATTTGCTCTCCATCACAGATGAGCCAAATCAAAAACGATTAGCCGGCATTTCAAAAAATTTGGATAACATGACTTCCAGAATAGACTCCGTTTTGGCAAAAAACTCAAAGGAAATAAATGAGCTTCCTAGGCAAACCAGCCAGTTTTTGGAAAATTCAGACGCTGCGGTCACAGAGCTAAGGGCTATAGAGAGCAAAATAGCTATCGTCGTTACCAGGCTGGATTCTCTCACTTTGCACGCAGACAAAAAAATTCAGCAATTGGACGTAGAAACGGTGATAAAAAACGCAAATGATGCGGCTAAAGCCATAGAACTCTTGGCGAAAAGGGGAGACCAGCTCATTTACCGCAATCAAGAAAATTTGTCTGTAACTGCTCGCAATTTAAGAGAAATGGCGGAAAACTTTAACGATGTTAGCCGCCAGGTGAAGCAAAATCCATCTATCTTAATGCGCTCCGAAGAAAAACAGCAGAGAGGGAGGTGAGTGTGATTAAGTGGTTATTTGCCGGCGCAATAATTGTAGTGCTCCTCGGTTGTTTTGGCCGTATCATGGAAAGCAGCTATTATCAGCTTGACTATGTGCCTACTCCAAAGGAGTCGCTTAAAGCCGCATACCCATACACCATAAGAGTAAAAGATTTTGATGTGTCGGAAGCCTATCGCCGAGACAATATAGTGTATAGGCAATCTCCTTTTCAACTGCATTTTTACAATTATGATTTGTGGGTAGTTAAACCGGAATATTTGGTGTCTGATGTGCTTTTTCGCCATTTGGAAGCCGCTAAAATTTTTTCGGAAGTTAGAAGAAGCATGGATGTGGAAGAACCGGATTTCACCATAAACGGAATTGTGAGGGCGTTGGAGGAATATGACAATCAGGATGAATGGTATGCGCATTTGGCTATAAACATGAATTTACAGGACAACAAGACAAAAAAAGTTTTGTGGAGCAGGGAATGGGATTACCGCAAAAGAGTCAGCAATTTTGAACCTATTTACGTAGTGCGCGGCTTATCCGAGTTGTTGGAACTGATAAACAATGAAGCTATTGCCGATATAGATTCCATTATAGGTGCTATTAGCCGGAGTGCCTCACCTCAGCCTTTGCCGGCGGCGGCGGTACCGGTTCCCGCTGTTCCTGTAGAGGCTATCGCAGATACGGTTGAAATAGAAGTATTGCCTCCGCCCGGAGAAATAGAGTGAAAAATTGGGGTTGGCTCATCTTGGTTCAGACGCTTGCGTTTGCGATACCTCCGCCTGATTTGCCCGGCATAGAAGTCACTGATTCCGGAGTGGCTTTGGAGCAAAGCAAAAAACTTGTGCAAAAGCAAAATACAGATAGCGTTGATATTTACGAAAACAAAGGCTGGACCGCACCGAGTTTGGAAGAACAAATGAATCGGGGTGAAGCATTTATAGGTATGGGGCAGGGAGCTATTTTTGTTCCTCGCTTTACGGAAAGCCGTTTGGAACCCGAGTATAGAGCTGTGAAAATAGATTCTTTTTCTATAGAACATATGGGAAAAGAATGGATAGGAAAAACAGGTTTTCGTTTGGTTGTGCCTTATGGGAGCTATAGAATTATTATGGGTTCCGGAAGCGGAAATAATCGCTTTGAATACATTGTGGAAGTAAATGAAGGAAAAACAACCCTTATCCCCCCGGACTGGGGAGGTCTTGTGATCCATACTATAGATGAGAGCGGTGAATATGTGCCTGTGGATTATGAGATTTTTTCCGTTAGCGACGGAAACAGCTACGGTAAAGGATTCGGCTTAAAACAGGAGAGATTGAACGATATTAGAACATGGATATTGCCGCCTCAGTTATATAGAATTTCCAGAAGCGGCGAAAATATTAGCTCTCTTATAAACTATATAACCGTGCAGGTAAATCCGGGCGAACTAAGCCATGTTGAACTCGTCTTTGAAGATAGCACCGGACAACGGCTAATTGCAGGCGGTGTAAATAAAATGCGTATAAATACTTCAAAAAATTCTTTCTGGACTTATGGGCTGCGGCTCGGTGGTTCTGCCAGCTATACGACATTGTATGCGGGGGACGAACAAAAAAGCGATACATGGACTGCTCTTGGCGACTTGCGCATACGCATGCTTTACAGTCCTCCGAAAATCTTTTGGCTAACGGAATTCTACACAAGGCAAAATATGCAATGGATAAACGAAGAACAAAAGGAATCCCAATGGAGCATTGACAAAGACTTGCTGCAGTTTCAGAGTTCTGTTGTATATAGATATTTGGAATGGCTTGGCCCGTATATAAGGGTTAATGCGAGAACTCATATTTTTCCGGAATACTATTGGGTAAGCGGTACTGATAGAATAAACCTGAGAAGAGATACAGTGACATTGATATCAACTGAAGAAAAAATTCGCTTAAGTCCTCCGTTTGACCCGCTTCGCATTGGCGAGGGTACGGGGGTTAATTTGCGCCCTATTATTTCAAACGCAGTGGATATTTCCGCTCAAACGGGCTTTGCAGCAAGGCAAACTATAAGAAGGAATTTGCTGATTCCAAGCAATAGCAAAAAAACCGAATTCGTCTCCATAACCGATAATATCTACGATTACGGTTGGGAAAATTCACTGAATATAAGGCTCTCTATATCAAGGTTTGTAACTTTGGATTTAGCCGGCGAGGTATTTTTGCCGGAGGCAAAATTCAGAAATTATATAGTTGAAAATCTTTCCGCCGATTTACGCATTGCAATTACCCGCTTTTTGGAACTTTCTTATCTGTGGGAACTCAACGATAAACGCCTGGACATAGATGTAAATTCTGACGAAGAGATAAAAGTGGAAAGATTTGAACAACTGAATATGCTTCAACTGAGGTTGTATGTTAACTTCTGAATTATCGAAATTTTGGGCTGATCATAATAGGAGATTTGCGGATTTCAATTTTGTGTATCCTGTGATTTCAAGGCGTGCCGAAGGTTTATCTATAGGAATAAATTGTACGCCAAATGGTGTGTGTTCTTTTGATTGCATTTATTGCCAGGTTTGCCGGAGCACCGAGAAAAAAAAAATAAAATTTCCGAATATAGATGAGATCATTTTTGAATTAAAGAAGTTATTGTCAATTTACCGCGAAACAAAATTCGCCGAGCATTTTCCAAGCGTTGAAGAAAAAAACAGAATATTAAAGGATATAGCTTTAAGCGGAGATGGCGAGCCAACACTTTATCCGCATTTTGCAGAATTGTGCGAGGCATTGCAAAAAATTCAAAGCGAATGCCCGGAAAATCCCAAACTCACGCTCATTACAAATGCTACGCAAATATGCGATGGTTTGGAGCATTTAACCGAAATTTGGGGCAAACTTGATGCCGGCACAGATGAATTTCTGAAATTTATAGATAATCCTCAAAAAAAAATCGATATTGCCGCAATAGAAAGCAATTTAAAATTTATTGTCTCAAAGTTCCCTTTGCGAATACAAACCATGTTTTGCGAAGCGCAAGGCAAAATCCCAAGCGAGGCGGAAATAGAGAGCTATATTCAAATTGCGCAGAGAATTTACGAGACCAATCCATCAAATCTATTGAGCGTTCAGCTTTATTCTGTGGTTCGCCAAACTGCGGAGAATACGGTGAAACCGCTTAAAAGGGAATTTTTGGAAGATGTGAAAAAAAAGATGCTGGAAAAAAATTCTAAATTATCGGTTGAGGTTTTTTGAATGTCTGCGCTGCCTATAGTTTTTCCTCTCTCTTTTAGTATTTCAATACAGCTTTTGCTTTGGTTCAATTTGCTGTTCAAGTATAATACGCTATTTGAAAATTTTAACAGAAATTCTTACTTGGTATTTTCAATATCGGGTATTTTCATAGCCGGCATTTCACTTGTTTTTTACAGTATTCTTCTAATTGAAAAGGTGAGCAAAACGGTTTTTATTATTGCGGCTGTTTTGCAGTTTTTATGTCTTTTAAGCTGCGCATTTTTTGCATATTGGAGTTTTACCGGGTGGCTGTTTATTTGATTTCACGGCATTCTTTTGTATCCCAGTTTTTATTTTCGCAATAGGCAATGCGGGCTTCTTCGTTGGTATATGTTACGCCTCCTTCCGGCATAATTATATTGACGGTAAAGGTATCTACGAGCATCCCTGCAAAAATTCCCGCGCCGCCATTGATGTTGTATATCGCTTTAATACGGCTATCGTCTGCCGCAAATATATCTGTGAAATTATATTCCCTATAATCCATTCCCGTTGCATAAAAGAGAAATTTAATATTGTTGCCGATTGGAAAATAACCGTTGACTATGGGCATGCTGTCTATGGCGTTGTTTACGTTGATATCGCCGTATTGCTGATTCCAAACGTAGTCAAGGCGGTGGCGATCTCCGAATGTCGCTTTGGTAGCGATGTCAACTTCATTTGAGAACAATAAATCAAAGGTATTAAGGCCCCAAGAGACTTCAGAAGGTTCATAAACCAGAGTGATTAGCACTCCGGCTACATCCGGGCTATATTTTGGAACAAAATAATGGCTTAGCAAATCGTTTGGAGGCTCGAGGTAGTAAATATCGTCTCCTTTGTTATATTCCGTATAAGCATTGCGATCCGGCTGGGGAGCGAGCGCATTTTTGATGTAAAATTCTTTTGGGATGCTTGTTTCGGCGGTAAATTTGCTGGTCACAATATGGCCGCTGCTATCCCAACGTATGGTAGCGTTTAGTTTGTAAGCCCCGCCGATTTCTGCGTATAAGTTACCAGGTCCGTCAAAGCAATTGGGTTTTTCGGGATTTTGAGCTAAAGTTATAGCTTCGTTGCTGCCGCTGAAAGGTCCGTTAATCGTTATCTCTGCGCTTTCAAAAAAGGCGAGTTCCGGCATATAGGTTTCATGCAGTGCAAGCAGTTTTTCAAGGCACACATCGCTTATGGGCCGGCCTGAGACTACATGGGCATAAATCCAGATGCCTTTGTAATTGCCGGGGTCTTCGGGCCAATAGCTCCAGGGTCCTTGGCAAGATAGGAGAGCCAGGGCTATCGGAATGCCGATTTTTTTAAATTTTGGGGCAATATTCATAGTTCACCAATGCTTAAAACACATTTCTTGGGCAAAAGTGTTACTTTTTCACCTTTTTGTCAAAAAATAGTATATATTATACGTAAAGAAATTTTTTACATGGGGGTGCTTATGAGCACTAAAGCGATTTTCGCAACGGCATTAATGGCGGTAGCTGCGATGTTTTCAACGGCATTTGCGCAACAGTGGATAGTGGAGACGGCTACGGCTACGGTGCCGGTCAAGGTAAACGTGGCCGCCGACGTTGTGTTTGCCCCGATTACCGGAGCTTCCGGCACAGAGGTAGAGGGAAACGTGACGGCCAACGTCGAAAAAAACTTCAACATAGGACTCTCTGGGGGTTATGTACTTCTTGATTCTGATCCTACTAAAGTGCCATACCTGCCGTCGAGAAACGCCGGGGTGCAGGTCAAATACAACCGAGGGAACGTCAACCTCAGCCTGCCTGCGCAATCATACTCAAATGCGGTAATTTCTCTGTATTCGATAAACGGCAAGCGGGTATTGAGCGGTGACGCTTCAAAGAGCATATCTAGCTCCAACGTTCCGATGGGCGTTTATCTGCTCTCTGTAAAAGGGGCAAATGGCAAATCTTTCACTACGAGGCTGACTCACAATGGCAACAGGCTGAACATCAACGCCACATTTGCCGGCATGGATAATACCTCATTGAACGCTTTAAATAAAGTTGGCGACTACGGAAGGTGGACAATTACCGTCTCTGCGCCTGGGTACTTCACCGAAACACGCACGATTTGGCCTGACGAGGGAACAAATCCTATTGAAAATTTTACGTTGCGCCAGCCCGCAACAAACACTAAGGCAGATTTCACAGAAACGGTAGGCAATGTGTCATTTAATATGGTATATGTACCTGGCGGTACATTTACTATCGGGTGCGGCGATGCGAGCAGCACCTGTCCGGCTGACGCAAAGACCGTGTCCGGCGTGAAAGTCAGCAACTATTATATAGGGAAAGCCACGGTAACAGCAGAACTGTGGAATGCCGTGGTAGGCGGTGCCACTTGTAACCAATACTACCCTAAGTGCACCGACCCCTACGGGAGCATGACTTGGTATGATGCCATGGAATTTGCTTGCAAGTTAAGCCAAAAGACAGGCAGGAATTATCGTATGACAACCGAAGCGGAGTGGGAATATGCGGCAAAAAATCACCTTAGCAAATTGAGTGGCATAGGCGGCGGTACCGGTATGGGCGGCGAAGAATGGGCGTATAATTCATGGCTCAGCACACACGCGGGCGGGGACGACCCCGTAGGGCCGAGCTCAGGGGCCTATACGCAGAAAACACGACGCGATCCAAATGGAACCGTCGATAACATAACAGGGCGTCTCATACGTTCAGTAGAAGGCATAGGCCCCGAGTTGCGTTTAGCCATCTCGGCAGACACAGACTATCCGCCGGGATATGTTTCGCCGTGCAATCTCCATATGCCGAAGTTAGGCCCCGAACCGGTGAATACTTACCGTGATCCAAGGTGGGTCACAGGCAGCGACGCCCGCTGGACAACGGGTTCGATAGCGTTAGGTACTTTTGACCTCAGGGTTTGGGATGACGGAACTGCGAAATTAGGCAACACTGACGGCCAGTGGTTCACTTCAAACAATATCGCCTTCGTGTTTGTTCCAAATTCAGGTTCCATCACAAAATATGCGTATATCTTTCTTAATGAAATCGAAGGATCGCTTATTTCCGATAAAGCTCCCTGTTATTACGGTTGCACTAGCCCCGGCGGTTACGTCGGGAGGATGGCGAAGGAACCGGCGAGCAGTATCACCAAGCCTAACATACCAATCCTGAAGACCGGTGCAGAATTGGCTGCGGCGGCGGGGAACGACTATAAGATGTTGGACATGGCCAACATACCGCAGACGGCGAGAGAAAAGGACAGTCGACTGTTGGATGGAACAAGCCATGGATGGTTTCAGGACAACCGCCAAGCCGGCGGCGTACACCACTACAGGAAAGACGTAGATGCTGACGAATTCAGATTCACCGTTAATCAGGGTAGCAGTAGGACTATACTCGCAAACGGCGATTGGTTTACAGTCAACAACACATTCCTACGTGTAACACACTCATCCGGATATACAGCCGATTATCTGTACGCCGTGGACTCGGATGGCACTTTCTATCACAACTCGTTCATGGCATATGAGCGCGGTGACTTTAGAATGTTCAAGAAAACGGCCAACAACAGCGATGTTTTCAATGCCACCTGCGGCAGCCTCTGTAGCGGCGAGATTCCAAAGGGTGAAGGAGCCTCGATATATGCCAGTCAGGGTGAAACAGGTAAATCAACTTTTACCCCTGCGCCGTGTCCGCCGGAGGGCTGCCAGTAGGGTTTACTATATTTCTCAGTATGGAAGAACAGCAGGCTAATTTCAACATACTAATCGCTGGGGTTGGTGGCCAGGGTACGCTCCTGGCTAGTAAAATCTTGGGCAACTATGCACAGCTTATAGGCAAAGATTGCAAAGTGTCTGAAGTGCATGGAATGGCCCAACGTGGCGGCAGTGTTGTCACATACGTCAGAATAGCAGACAAAGTTTACAGCCCATTGTTCGACAAAAAACAGGCAGACGTGCTGCTGGCATTTGAAGAACTTGAAGCCCTGCGCTCTGCCGGGCATATCAAGGATAACGGAATTGCCATTATCAACAAGCAAAACATTTACCCAATGCCATGTGCCTTGGGCATAGCCGAATACCCCAACGATATTTACGAACAATTATCAAAATATAATGCAAAAATTCACAAAATAGATGCAATAGGCATCGCAACAAAATTAAATGATATTCGCACAGTCAACATAGCCATGCTCGGTTTTTTTACTGCCTTATTGAACTTTGACAAAAAAATCTTTATTAGCGCAATTGAAAAAAGCGTAGCTAAACCGACATTGGAAATTAATCTTAAAGCCTTTGAACAAGGCTATGCACAATCAACAAAAGGATAACAGCCATGACAAACTATTATGAAAAAGATTTTGAAACAATGCCGCGAGCTATCCTTGAAAGGCTGCAACTTGAACGCCTGCAAATACTCGTAGGATATGTCTATGAAAACTGCAATTTTTACCGCAAAAAAATGGATGAAACCGGCGTTAAACCCGCAGATATAAAACACCTAAACGACTTGAGAAAACTTCCGTTCACCACCAAACAAGACCTGCGCGATAATTACCCCTATGGAATGTTCAGCGCCCCGATGAGCGATATAGTCCGCATCCATGCATCAAGCGGCACAACAGGCAAACTAACCGTAGCGGGTTATACCCAAAACGACATCGACATTTGGTCAACCGTCATGGCACGCTCGCTTGCGGCATGCGGCTGTTCGCAGAGCAGCATAGTTAATGTTGCTTATGGCTACGGGTTATTCACCGGCGGGCTTGGAGCGCATTACGGCAGTGAACGTCTCGGTGCACTCACCATACCTGCATCAAGCGGAAATACAAAACGGCAATTGCAGATGTTTAAGGATTTCAAGGTCACCACACTGTGCTGCACACCATCCTATGCGCTCTATTTGGCAGATGAAATGGAAAAAGAAGGCTATAAAACTTCCGATTTAAATCTAAAGCAGGGGCTTTTTGGCGCAGAACCGTGGTCAGAGGAAATGCGCCGGCAAATTCAGGATAAACTTGGGATTAAGGCTTATAATATCTATGGATTGAGCGAGGTAATAGGGCCGGGTGTTTCAATAGAATGCGAGCACCAGTGCGGGTCGCACATTTGGGAAGACCACTTTTTGCCGGAAATAATTCACCCGGAAACGCTTGAACCTTTAGGCTACGGCAAGCAGGGCGAACTCGTTTTCACAACAATAAGCAAAACCGGAATGCCTTTGCTCCGCTATCGCACCCGTGATCTTTGTTCGCTGGTTGATGATCCGTGCAAATGCGGACGCACCCATGTTTGCATGACAAGGATAATCGGGCGGAGCGATGATATGCTTATTATAGGCGGAGTCAATGTTTTCCCATCGCAAATTGAAAGCGCGCTTTTCACGGTAAAAGATATAGAACCGCATTATCAAATTATTGTTGACCGTGTGAATAACCTCGACAAGATAGAAATCCAGGTAGAAATAAAGGATGAGTTATTCAGCGATGAAGTCAAAAATCTTCAAAATCTTAAAAGCCAGCTTGAAAAAAATGTGTCCAGCGCAATCAGCATAAGCGTGAAAATCCATTTCGTAAGCCGTGGGACAATAGAGCGCAGCCTGGGCAAAGCCGTAAGGGTAATTGATAAAAGGAGAATTTAATATGATAAAGCAAATTTCCGTTTTAATTGGAAACGAGCCGGGGCAGGCCTACAAACCTATCAAGGTGCTTGGCGAGGCTGGCGTAGATGTGTGCGCAATATCGGTTGGCGACACAGTCGATTTCGGCATTCTGAGGATGATTACACGTGATAACGAAAATGCGGTCAGTGTCTTGAAAAAAGCGGGTTTCACAGTGAATTTGGCAGACCTAATCGGCACCGTAGTTGGAGACCATCCCGGCGGGCTTGCAAATCTTCTCGCTGTGTTTGAGAAAGAGAACATCAACATTGAATATTTTTATTCCTTTATCCAAAGCAAAGGGGAAGAAGCGGTGATGTTTTTCAAAGTGGAAGATATTGATACAGCTCTTGAGAAACTTAAAAAACATAATGTTAAGCTTGTGGAGAGGATATGAGAATTATCAAAGAGCCGGAGGTGCGGAAAGTTGAAATATTGGACGCCGCAGAAAAGCTGTTCGCAGTCAAAGGCTATGAGGCTACAAGCGTAGATGCTATTATAAAGGCAGTAGGCTTATCAAAAGGGGCTTTTTATTATTATTTTACATCTAAAGAGGAAGTTCTAGACAAAATTATTGAAAAGCTAGTTAGCGAAGGGGTTAAGAGGGCAGAGAAAATTGCTTCCTCTCCGTTTCCCGTATTGCAAAAATTAATTGCGATGATTGTTGGGATACAATTCCGTGACGAATATAAGCATATTTCCTCCATTTTTCAAGATGAAGGCAGAATAGAAATACGTGATAGGATAGTAGCTTTAAAAAAATATGACATTCAATATATCTCTCAGTTAAGCCCTTGCTTTGGCAAGGTTGTAGAGGAAGGCATAGAAGCCGGGTTGTTTTCTACTCCGTTCCCGATTGAAAGCGCTCGGATACTCCTGTGTGTCGGGTTTACTCTTTTTGACTGGGATAATAATTTTAAGTTGACAGAAGAAAAAGGGAAAGATGCAACTGTAGCTTTTCTTGTCACTATAGAACGTGTACTGGGTGCAAAAGCCGGAACTCTTTCGGAGTTTCAAGATCTTTTTATCAAAAATATTTTCGAGCCGTATTTTCAAATCCTTGATGGTAATATAGCTGAGAAACAACATCAAGATATTTTTACCGAAGATATTCTAAATATTCTTCATCATTCCGGCATTGTTTAAATTCTAGGAAGCAGCGATTGCCCCGGATTTGCAAGTTTGCGCACATACCATGCAACCCGTGCAAAGCGCACCATCCACCTCTACCGAATTGTCTTTACGCTTGCTAAGCGCTGGGCAACCGATTTTCAAACATATACCGCATTTTTTGCAATCGGAAATTGCCACGGCATTGCGCTGAACTGATTTGTCAAGAAGAATACAGGGGCGTTTTGCGATTATAACAGAAACACTGTCCGCTTTAAGGCTCCCTTTTATAGCGTCTTCAACTTCCGCCAAATTATATGGATCAATTACCGAGACGTTTTGAACGCCGCAAGCACGGCATACGGCCTCTAAATCAAGCATATGCGTAGGTTCGCCCTTTATGGTGATGCCTGTCCCCGGATGATTTTGGTGACCGGTCATTCCCGTTGTGCGATTGTCCATGATAATTACGGTGATGTTAGATTTATTATAGACCGCATCTATTAAACCTGTGATTCCGCTGTGAACAAAGGTTGAGTCGCCTATTACGGCTATATTGGTTTTTGAAAACTCTTTGCCTTTTGCCATGAACATACCATGCGCATTTGAAATAGACGCACCCATGCAAACAAGCGAATGCATAGCATTCAACGGAGCAGAACATCCGAGAGAATAGCAACCGATATCGCCAACAACATTTAGTTTCAGCCTGTTGAGAATATAAAACACGCCGCGATGAGTACAGCCTGCGCACATTACCGGTGGCCGCATTGGAATATTTTCCATATGCTCCGGCAATGCCTTATGCCTCAATATTGCTTCACGTATTTTTTGAACGCTGAGTTCGCCTTGCAAGCCGGTTAAATTTTTTCCGTGGCATTCTATTCCATTTGCTTTTAATGCATTTTCAATAAAAGGTTCAAGTTCTTCTACAACAATGAGTTTCTCGCATTTGCTTGCGAACTCTCTGATATTCTCAAATGCAATAGGATAGACCATTCCAAGTTTGAAAATCGCAAAATCCGGCAAAGCCTCTTTTACATATTGATAAACCGCACCGGAACACACAATGCCGATTTTATTTGAACCATATTCGATTTTATTTATGCCTCCGCCGAGCAAATCGCCGTTTATATCTTTTGAAAGTCTCGCCTCACGTTCCTCAACCGCAGGGTGGCGTTTTCTCGCATTTGCCGGCACCATCACATATTTTGGAATATCTTGCTTATAAGGATATTCAACATCTTTTCGCTCGCCAACTTCCACAAAGGAACGTGCATGGGCAATTCGTGTAGTGAGGCGCACGAACACCGGGGTATCATATTTTTCGCTTAACTCGTAAGCGAGCATCGTGAAATCCTTTGCTTCTTGGCTATCTGCGGGTTCAAGCATGGGCACATGAGCGCTTTGGGCATAGTAGCGAGAGTCCTGCTCGTTTTGGCTTGAGTGCATACCCGGGTCATCGGCAACAACAACAACAAGCCCTGCATTTACCCCGGTATATGAAAATGTAAAGAGCGGATCTGCAGCCACATTAAGGCCAACGTGTTTCATAGCGACCAATGCTCGCTTCCCTGCCATCGCCGCTCCAATGCCAACTTCCATGGATACTTTTTCATTAACCGACCACTCGGCATTCACTTCGTTGAAATTTGCGATGTACTCGGTTATTTCCGTGCTTGGCGTGCCGGGATAAGCCGCCGCCACCTTAACACCGGCCTCGTATGCGCCTTGGGCAACAGCATGGTCGCCTAGCATAAGTTTTTTTGTTTGCATATAGGGGGGAATATAGATAACGCTAAATTCATAAACTAAAAACCGCCATCATCTCCAAATGAAAAGTTTGGGGATAAAAGGCAAAACCTTGAACATCAATGAGTTCATAACCTGCGTTTAGCAGTTTGCGGGTATCTCTGGCGAGCGTTGCCGGATTGCAGGATATGTAGAGCAGTTTGCTGATTTTATTTTTGCAGAGAATATCGCACAGTTGGTTTGTGATTCCTGCACGGGGCGGGTCTATTAGAACACAAGCTTTGCTTAGAAGCTCGGCGTTTTTACCGCACCATTCCTCCGCGCTCACCGCATGAAATTCGCAATTTTTTCCAAGATTTTTTTCTGCGAATTTTTGGCACAAAGGGTTTTGCTCAATAGCAATCACCCGCTCAAATTTGCTTTGCAAAAAAGCGGAAAACAATCCGACTCCGCAAAAAATATCCAAAAGAAGCTCGCCCTCGTTTGCCGCTTTGCTTGCTTCTCGTATTAACTTGGGAAGCAGTTCCAAATTGCTCTGAAAAAATACGCTCTCGTCTGCATGGATGTATTTGCCCAAAAATTTTTCGCTTTGGTTATCAAATAGATTCGTCTTTTTTGTTAATGAAATTTCCTTTAACTTTTCATTTAGCTTTTCCGAGAGCACCATGCACTTTTCCACCGGAATTACGGTATTGCTGCCTCGCATTTCAAAGAACACCTGCGCCCTGCAACGGTAGCCCCATTCCGAGCCGCAATGTATTTCAAAATTCTGCGGTAAATTTATTTTTGCGGTTCTTGAAAACAAATCCAAAGTTATTTGCCTAAGCAGTTCTATTTGCAATTCAAACTCCGCATACTGCGCATTGCAACCCCCGCACTTACCATAATATTCACAAGGCGGAACCCGCCGTTTCACGTTAGGCTCCAAAATTTTCACCACACCGGCCCTAGCAAAATCCTTTTTTTGCTCAGTTACTTTTATCTCAACAACTTCACCCGGAAGCGCCCCCTCAACAAAGCAAACCGACCCATCCGCCAAGCGGCCGAACCCAGCCCCACCCTGAACACACTTCTCAACTCTCAACTCTCAACTC
>LIUG01000068.1:0-6865 GCA_001462245.1 Candidatus Fibrimonas termitidis | reverse complement strand
TCTCAATTCTCAACTCTCAACTACCTAAAGCCTCTTCCCAATCTGAACCTTCACCCAGTCATTTGAACTTGAGTCCCAATAAATCAAGTATGCGGTTGTGCCGAAAATCACCTCAATAAAGCCGGGGTTTTCCAGCGAGACTTTTTGTTTGTTAGTTGTTGTATGTTCCCCAGCGGTAGCCAGCATAATGCCGTTTTCTATGGTAGGGCTTTTATCTGCGGAGCCATAGGGCTTCAGTTCGTATGAACCATCGCTCTTGGATATATTAATAAATAATGCCACTTGTTCTTTTTCTGCGTTCATTAAGTAAGCAGCGGCATCTATTAAACCATCCCCGTTAAAATCCGCTTTTACATAAGTGAGCAAGTTTTTGCTCTCTTTCAACCTCACAGAGAAATTTGACAGCTCCTTTGCGTTTTCCGGAAAACGCCATCCTTCCGGCGCAAAGAAAGGCACGCTATCTTTGGTTAGATTTGAGACAGGGAGTTTTCTTGGCTTTGTGTATTTAAAATCCAAATTGCCGTTTACGCCTTGCAGTTCCAATTCGGTTTCCGCTACGGATAAAATCGGGAAGGGCTTTTTTACCTCGTCTCTTATCATTTTCTCAATTTCCTTCAAAGAACTTTGGGCAGCCTCTTCGTTGCTCGCTGTTCCTTCCATTATTTCACTTGTGAAATTTTTTTGATATTTTCTTAAGGCATCCCCTTCTAGGCGGTATTCCCCATCGATGAGCACTTTCAGCATATATTTCAAATCCACTTTATCTTTTCCGAATCCTGGATAATTTATGCTGTAAATGGCTGTTTCCGCAAATTTCCAGTCATCCGTGATTTTTAGCGTGTCTTTTTCAAGGATGGTTATGGCGTTTGGATCCGGCGCCTGTGGCTTGGCTAAAGACCAATTTCCTAGGACCGATCTTTGATTTACAGCGCTGCCGGCAAAAACAGCAAAGAATAAAATGCCAAAAAGAACTTTTTTCATAAGAACCCTCTTTATTGTTTTGTAGAAATAAAAATTAGAAAATTAATACCGTCTAAATCTGAGTTTTAGCACCAAAAACAAGGCTTCGGATATTATTCCTCCGCTCATTTTTGAAGAACCTTTGGTTCTATCGGTGAAAATTATGGGAATTTCCTTTATTTTAAAACCTTTTTTCCAAAGACTATGCGTTGTTTCCATTTGAAAGCAATAGCCATCGCTTTTCAGCTTGTCAAGGTCAAGGCTTTGCAAAGCGACTCGGCTAAAGCATTTATAGCCTCCTGTGGCATCGGAAAACGGCATTCCGGTTACGACCCTTGTATATAGGTTTGCGCAGTAACTCAAAATGAGCCTTTTCCAATCCCAATTCACAACGGAAATTTTCCCTTTTAAGTACCGGCTTCCCAAAATCAGTTCTGCATTTTCCGACTCTTTCAAAAAAATATCCAAAGCCTGCGGGTTGTGGCTCCCGTCCGCATCCATCTCAAAAATTCTTTCATAATCCCTTTCCAGCGCCCACCTGAAACCGGCTACGTATGCCGTTCCCAATCCCATTTTTTTCTCTCGCCGCAAAATATGAACCCTGCTGTTTTCTTTCGATAAATTTTCAACATAATCTCCCGTGCCGTCCGGAGAGCCATCATCGACAACCAAAATTTCCAAATTATCATTTTGCTTCAAAACCAAAGGGATAAAATCAGGAATGTTTTCCATTTCATTGTAGGTGGGGATTATAATTAAAGCTTTCATTTTAACAATTCAGTAAGGCAGTGATTTTTCCAGATTTTCAATTTTTTCTTTGTTCAAAAGCAAAACGCTTCTGGCATGCCAAGAGCCATCCAAAAATTGCCCCCGAGGACCTTCTGCCAATTTAAAAGCAAAGGATTTTTCACCGAATGCGGCTTTTAATTCCTTAACGCTAACCGTGAATTCAGCAGCCGGATTTTTTTCAACCCATTCTAAAATTTCCTCAACGGTTTCGTGGCTCGCCGTGAAGCACACAATACCGATTGAAACGCAATTTCCAAAGAAAATTTCACTGTAGCTTTCTGCGATAATCGCTTTTATTCCAAAGCGTAGCAGGGCTTGCGGGGCATGTTCCCGGCTGGAGCCACAACCAAAATTTCGATTGGAAACCAAAATGCCTGCGCCTTTGTATTTAACATCTTTAAAAGGATGTGTGCCGCCTTGTTTGCGAATTTCTTCAATATCATCTTCAAAGGCGTGTTCGCCAAGGCCATCAAAGGTTATGCTTTTCAAAAACCGTGCCGGTATAATACGGTCTGTATCTATATCGTTACCCTTCAATGGCAAGCCTTTGCCGGTTATTTGTTCTATTGTACGCATGGGGGGTAATTTAGTAAATCAACTGGGCTAATCTTTAACACAGCGAACGGAGAACATTACTTCTTTTGTATCATAGTATCTATCCACCCTGTAGCTATCGGTGTCGGTTTCGTCGTCGCTGTGGTCATAATTCATTTGGCGGCCAAATGCTCCATCTTCCATACCTTCCGATTCGGCCGTAGAGGAGCTCCACCAACAGCCGCCGTCGCAGCCTGCGTTGCCAAAAGCTACGCTTTGACCGGCACTGCCGCCCGGCAAGGCGGAAAAACCATATTTGTTAGTACCATTGCTTTTTTTATCCCAACCGTTCTTAGCTTTGAGGTCCCTTCCTGCAAATTCCGTATCTCCCGTGAAGTTCACAAGGGTTTGCCATTCCGTGTCGCTGGGTAAATGCCAACCGTCCGGGCAAGCTTTCAGTGCCATATCCCAATCATACAGTACACCGTACTTTTGGCAGTTGGAAGAATTGCCTTTGTAGCATACGCTGTTTTTCATTTTGTAATTCAAATTTTCTGCCATCCACACTTGTTCGCCTATTTTCACGGTCTTATATTTTTTACCGTCTCTTTTGTCGGTAAAAGCATTTTGCGCAAAAGCTGCGACACCAAGCAATGCGAGAAATATTATGATTTTCTTCATAAAAACTAAAATAGAAAAGTGCAGTATAATTATTACTTTTTCCCTATCATAGAAAAAAATTCTGCTCTTGTGGTTGCATTGCTTTTGAATGAGCCTATGAGTTTGCTTGTGAACATCACGGAGCCTGTTTTTTTTACGCCTCTTATGGTCATGCAGGTGTGAGCGCATTCAAGCACTACGCCTACACCTTGGGGTTCTAGGGATTTGTGTATGAGTTCCGCTATCTGGGTGGTTAGGCGTTCTTGCACTTGAGGGCGGCGGGCGTAAAAATCAACGGCACGGGCTAATTTTGAAAGCCCGACTATGCGGTTGCCCGGTACATAAGCCAAGTGTGCTACGCCTGAAAAAGGCAAAAAATGATGCTCGCAAATGCTCGTCACCGGAATATCTTTTAAAAGTATCATTTCATCGTATTTTTCAACAAATTGCGTGGACAAAATATCTTCTTCTTTTTCTTCGCTATTTAAGCCCCGCAAAAGCTCCGAATACATTTTTGCTACACGAGCGGGAGTTTTTTGCAAACCCTCTCTTGAAGGATTTTCTCCCAAGCCCTCCAATACAAGGCGAAAGCCATCTTCAATTTTTTTTAAGTCCATGAAGGGAATTTAGTAAAGTAAACGTTGATTTACTCCTAGTGGTCAGTGGTTAGTAAAATCGCCTGCCTGTAGTCGTGGTTGGAAAGGGCGTTTAGCAGTTGGCGAGTTTCGTAGCCGTCTTTTCCCAAAATAAATTCAAAACTCTTGATTTTTACTTGTTTAAGAACATTTTCAAAAAATTTCTCAAATGGGTCTTTTTGCCTTGGAAATTCTTCTACGGAATAATATTCTAAGTTTGCAAGCTCCGCCGCGATTTCCATAGCGGTTTCAATTCCGCCAAGGGTATCCGCAAGGCCTATATCCACAGCTTGCACCCCTGCCCAAACCCTGCCCTGCCCAATTGAATCCAAAGCCTCTTTGCTCATGCCCCGCCCCTCTGAGCATCGGGATAAAAAGGTATCATAGCCGCGTTCAATATAGGCCTGCAACATGGCGTGCTCATCTTTGTCCAAGGGACGTGCCGGTAAAATCCCCGTGCCCAAGAACGGCACGCTTAACACTTGCTCAACCATCAAAGTATTTTTATTTGTTCCAACCCCATCGTAAGAAGCTCCGATTTTATCTGCCAGTTTTTCACCGCTCGGAAAAAGCCCGAAAATTCCTATTGAACCGGTTAACGTAGCAGGTGAACTTACAATCCTATTCGCTCCGCAGGCTATGTAGTATCCGCCGCTTGCCGCATAAGAACCAAAGGAGGCTACAACAGGTTTTATCTTTGAAAGCTCGCTTATTCCATGCCATATTTGATCCGAGGCATAAGCCGAGCCGCCCCCGGAATTCACCCTTAAAACAACGGCTTTAACCGAACTATCTTCCTGCAATTTTTTCAGGGTTTTCACATAAGTCTTTGCGGTTATAACAGGGCCGGAATACAAATCTTCTTCGGCATCGCTTACAATGCCTCCCTCAGCGTAAACAACAGCTATTTTATCCGATTTATCAGCGAAATAATAGTCATCTAAAATATCCGAAACTTTAAGGTATTTAAGTTCTTTATCCTTTTTAATTCCAGCCATTTCTTTTAGCGAATTTTCAAAATCCGTTCTGTAGGCAAGCGAATCTATAAGCCCGTACTTTACTAAGCTTTCCGGTGCGGAAAAGAGCAAGTATTCATCGGCATAGCGGTTAAGGGTATCTATGGAAATTTCCCTGCTTTCGGAAATCCCCTCCAGCATTTCTCGCCACAGAGCCGTTAAATAAACGCTTTTTTGTTTCCTATCGTAATCGCTCATTTTATCGCTTGTGTATGGTTCAATATAAGATTTATAAGTACCGACTTTGAAGGTCTGCATTTCTATACCCATTTTTTCAAAAATTCCCTTATGATACTGTTGCATACTGCCCAGCCCTTTGAACTCCAGCATTCCAAGCGGGTTCAAGATAATTTTATCCGCAACGGAGGCTCCGTAATAGCTTCTTTGCGAAATTACTTCTCCGTAAGCAACCACAAATTTTTCGCTTTCCTTGAAATCTATCAAAGCATCTCTAATTTCCTGCATTGAAACAATTCCCGTTTGCACAATCCCGGTGTTAAGATATATGCCTTTTATTTTTTTATCGTATTTCGCTTTTTTTATAGCAGCCAAAATATCGTTTAATCCCTGTTTCCTTATTCCAAAATTGAAAAGCCCCATGGACAGAGGGTCGTAGCTTTCTCTTTCGGATATAATTCCGGTAAGGTCTATTTTCAGAATAGGTGAATCCGTTGGCTTTTTTTTAATATTTGAACTGGTTAAAGAAACCATTATTGTAAAAATAATGACGCTAAACAGGAAAGTTACTGTACATAAGGCAAAAATGGTACCCAGCGCCGATGCAAAAAAGAGTCTGAAAAATGGTTTCATGCCTTGGAATTTAGAAATTTAAGATTTAGAGGATTTTGCCATCGGGGGTGGCCGGATCTACCGATTTAATATCCCGATGCCACCAATAATTCCATTCGTAAGGCAAGATACAACAATCATCTTTAACAAGTATGTTTAAGATACTTTGCCATCTCGTGTTTCGCTTTCCAAATGATAAAAACCCGCTCCGTTTATAATAGGTCTTAAATATGTTATGAAAAGCAAGGCAACGAGGAGATGAAGAAAATATTGCCAGAATATGGTTGTGAGGTTGTGGAGATGCCAAGGCTGGAGGAAAATGGCAGCGCAGTTAGTGCGAGCCGTGTTCGGAAGTTGCTTAAAGAGCGTAACTTTGAGGAAATTGAGAAAATCGTGCCGAAAGCAACGCTGAGGTTTTTGTGTAAATTCACACCTCTCTAACCCAACCACGGGTATTTTTTAATGCTTCTGAAATTTTTGTAGTTGAAATTCCCTTTGTGTAAGGGAAATAAATAATTTTTATCCCTATATCCAATAATTCCTTTTCAATAGAGTCCCATTTTTCAGTACTATGCCAGTCATCCCCAACAAATAAAATATTAACCTTGAGCTTCTTGCACATTACCGATTTATCCATGGTTTCCTGTGGCACAACGGCATCAACATACTTTATGCTTCGCACAATCTCAATGCGGTCGCAGAACGGAATCATAGGAGATTTCCCTTTATATGCAACCAAATCGTCCGTTGTTACACCGACAATAAGCTTATCGCACATGCTTTTTGCATTTTTCAATAGATTCAAATGTCCTATATGAAATAAATCAAAAACACCTGAAGTATATCCGATTATCATTATTATATCACCTCCTTCCAAAATGGAATTATACCATGATCGACTTGCTCATTTTTCGGTGGGAGTTTCATATAATCGCCAAATCGATGTTTAAGATAATAATCATACCCTATAGGTGCGGAAAAATATTCACCCTCAAATTCTATTGGAGTAGATTCTGCAAACACCTCATGCGGAACAGCCCACATGGGTTTAAACATAGAGTGTGCTTTGGACGTTATTGGACTGCCGTCAAATGGCATATTATATTTAAGTTCATAAATATCGCGGCGCAGATCTTGCAATTCGCTTAAAATGACATCTTTAGCGTTTTGATACCAGTACCATTTTAAATCCAGCATTTCATTTGTATGCTTCTTTTGCGCAAATGCTTTTTCCTCACTCGGGTATCCGCATATAGGAATTACACATATTGATATACCTCTAAATACTTTAACTGGGTAGCCATCTCCATGTACCATAATTGTATTATTATCAACTAATTTTGAAGTGCAGGTGCCTTTTTGCTTCACAATCTCATACCGCCCACCAACGGGAAAAATATCAATAAACTTTAAGTAGTCTTCATAAGGCAAATAAACATCGGCATCATCATCCCACGGGATAAAACCTTTATGCCGAACCGC
>LIUG01000067.1 GCA_001462245.1 Candidatus Fibrimonas termitidis | reverse complement strand
TTGACAAATGTCATTTTTTTTGCTATATTACATCAAAAATTAGAGGGTTGATAATGTTTTGCAAAACAGCCATAGACGCTCGGATGGCAAATAAAAGCGGTATTGGGACTTATATTAAGCGGATAATGGAACATATAGATTATGACGTTATTTTAGACAGCTCAAATTTCCCATACAAAAATTACAGCATAAAGGAACAGTTATTTTTCCCTTACAAAAAACTTCGCAAAGAAAAAATTGGTGTTTTGCACGTTCCTCATTTGAACATTCCAATTTTTTATCGCAAAAAACTCATAGTCACCATACACGACTTAACACATTTAAGGTACCCGCAATTTTTGCCTAGCAAATTTCATTATCATTATTTTAAATTCATGCTTGGAATGGCAATGAAAAAAGCATCCAAAATTTTAGCGGATTCCCACAGCACAAAAAAAGACATAATGGAATTTTTTAATGTTGAATCGAGCAAAATTAAGGTTATACATTTGGGTGTGGGAAAAGAATTTGTGATTAAGGAAAAAAAAGAAATTTCTTATCTCTATGAAAAATATAATATTTTGCAAGGGAAAAAGATTATTTTATATGTGGGTAATTTATTGCCTCACAAAAATTTAGACGGTTTGCTAAAAGCTGTTCCTTTGATAAAAGAAGACTATGTTTTGGTTTTAATTGGGAAAAGCTTTAAAAGCAGATACGAGCAAAAGCAGAAAAAAAGCTCCATTATTTATGCCGGTGAGGTAAGCCAAAATGAACTTGTGGATTTTTATAATCTTGCGAATTTATCAGTGCTGCCCTCTCTTTACGAGGGTTTTGGTTTGCCGGTTTTGGAGAGTTTTGCTTGCGGAACTCCCGTGGCTTGTTCCAATACCTCCAGTTTGCCGGAAGTCGGCGGAAACTACGCTTTTTACTTTGACCCAAAAAATGAAAACGATATTGCAAATGCAATAAATAAGGCTTTTGAATGGAAGGGCAGCCCACTTGCCTTAAGAGAATACGCTTTGCAATTCTCTTGGGAAAAAACAGCTAAGGAAACTCTAGATGAAATCAATTCCTTAGCAAATTAATTTCTACCTTACCCCCTAAAGGGAGAGAGCAAGTAAGCTTATGAATTACGTAGTCGCAACATATTTAATCAGATTTGTCGGAATTTTGCTTGTAATTCCGGCTATTTTTCCGCTCACTTTTGCAAATTGGTTTCCCGGTTTGGAAGACCGCCGCATCGGCTGGGTGCTTTTTATCGCCGGAGTGTCGATTTACATCGTAGCTTCCGTTGTTTACCATATACTCCGCCAAAAAGAACGGGCACGCCACCGTGCAGAAATGGAGAGAAACGCATGAGCGAAACGCAAAACGCAATAGAAATAAAAGATCTGCACAAAACCTATAGGCAAGGCTTTTGGCTGAGCAAAAAAAAATCGCTTTTTGGAATATCGCTGGAGGTTAAAAAAGGCGAGATTTTCGGTTTTATTGGCCCTAATGGAGCGGGAAAAAGCACCACGATAAAAGTTTTAACAGGGCTTCTGCGCAAAGATAGCGGCAAAGTTTTAATTTTGGGTAAGTCACCTAATGAAACAAAAAGCAGGGTTGGTTTAGGCTACTTGCCGGAGCAGCCTTATTTTTATGATTCCCTCACCGGACACGAACTTTTGAAATTTTACGGCGGATTGAGCGGCTTAAAGGGCAAGCTTCTTGAAGAACGAATACAATGGGCATTGAAACTTGTAAACGCCGATGCTGACTGGATTTACCGCCGCTTGCGCACCTATTCCAAAGGTATGCAGCAAAGGGTTGGCTTGGCACAGGCGATATTGCACAAACCGGAACTTTTAATTCTGGACGAACCCATGAGCGGGCTAGACCCTCTAGGTAGGCGCGATGTGCGAGAGGCTATTCTGGAGCTAAACAAAGGAGGCTCAACGGTTTTTTATTCAAGCCACATTCTCTCCGATGTAGAAGCCATAAGCGATAGGGTGGCTATGATTATAGACGGCAAAATTTCACACACGGGCACCATTGAAGAGATAACAAAGCAAACCGGCAGAAACAGCTTGGAAGAAGTTCTGGCAAAGGAGGTTTCACGTGTTGTTCCTTAGAGAAACTTATTTGATTGCGGTGAATTCTTTTAGAGAGGCGGTTCGCGATAAAATTCCATACGTGGTTCTGCTTGCGGCAATGGTGCTTGCGGCATTTAGCATTCTGCTCGGCGAGTGGTCTGTTTTTGACAGGGAATTTGTGGTTAAAAGCATCACCGTTTCCATGATTTCTCTGTCCGGGCTTTTCATAGCTATTTTTGCCGGCGTTGGGCAGGTTCAAAAGGAAATTCAAAAGAAAACCATACATACCCTTTTGGCAAAACCGGTTTCACGTTCGGCATTCCTGCTGGGCAAATATATAGGCCTGCTCGCCTTGCTAGCTTTGCATGTGACCTTGCTTTCCCTAACGCTTTTCTTTGTTTTATGGATTATAGATGCAAGCATTACCGCCCCTGTAATCCAAGCGTGTTATCTGGTTTTTTGGGAACTGGCCATAGTGCTCGCCTTTGCCGTTTTGTTTTCAACATATTCCTCCGCTTTGATAAGCTCTATTTTCTCCTTTGGAATTTACCTTGTAGGGCATTTGAGCAACCAAATTCTCAAGGAAGTTTACTTCGCTTATCGTATTAGCGAAGACGGCAGTTTTTTAAAAGAGCACGGCGAATTGGTTTACGGTATCGCGAAGGGAATACATTTTATTTTCCCGAACCTATTTAAATTCAACGCATCTCTGCAGGCTGCCCACACAATTCCTTTGGAACAATCCTACATAATTTGGAACAGCCTTTACGCTTTAGGCTATTCCGGCGCAGTTTTGTGCTTTGCCGTATTATTGTTCAAAAACAAGGATTTTGTGTGAGATTTTTCTAAATTATTTTCATGAAAAAAATATTCCCTGTTATCGCTATTAGCATGCTTGCGCTTGCAGCTTGCGAAAAAGGCACTGTATCCGGTACAGTTATAGACCCCTTTACCGGAAAAGCAGTTGAATTGCCGACGGTGTATATAAAAGGCACCGTGTTTAGCTCACAAAAGATACCGGGCGGCTTGCCGGATGGCAAATTCTCCTTTGAAGGCATTGAGCCGGGGACTTATACTCTGGAAGCCGGTAAAGGCAAGTACTCAAAAGGAAAAGCAGAGTTTACCATAACCAAAGAAAATATGTCTGCAACCAAAGACGTGTATATTTACAGCCAAGAAGTGACCCCAGGGCTTTACAACCCTGCTGCAGCGGAAAAAGAAAAAAAGATAACAAATAATTGGGCTATTTGGCAACCAACATGCAAAGGGGATGTTTTTGCTTTGCGCTCTAAGTTCGTGTCTGAGGTGGAGAATCCCAAAACAAAGAAGAAAGAGAAAAAAGACAATTTGCTGCCTCCGCCAAAAGATGTTCCCGCTAACATCGTGGCTCTTTACAAAATAGCCACTTCGGTGTCTTCGCCGGTTGAAGCTACTTCTTATCCTATAATTTCAGAATCCGCTAAAAAACACGATTGCGGAGTGGATGCCAAAGAAATATTGCTCGTTCCGAATTTGGACAAGGGAAATAAATTGGAGTCCGGCTACAAGAGCGATAACCTTTATGAAGTAAAAGGAACGCTCTTGAACGGCAAACAACTTTTGGCGCTTCGCCAGGATGGAAAATTGGTTGGGCTTTATTATCTCAACGCACAGTGAATTTCCAAATTCTGATAGTACCTCTCATATATGTTGCTCCTGTGTTTGCGGGAGTGTTTTTTCTGTTTCAAAAAATTTCGCAGAATTATGCAAAGTCTTGGGATATTGAATGGGGCTATTATGCAGTGCTTGCCTTGTTTGCATGGCTCTGCGCAGCTCTGATTTGGAATGCTAAGGAAATTTTTCAAAGGGTAAAAAATAATCTGCCTTCTAAATTTTCCATGCTTGGGCTGGCAGCTCTGTTGGTTTTATTTACGGTTTTCGCAAGCACCCAAATAAGCTTGCAGCACAGGGTTTTGAGCGATGAAACCAGTTGGGAATCAATGGCTCTTCAAATGCGATTTAGCCAGAGTGGGGGAGTGTGCAATCAGGGAGTGTGGAAAGACGGAGCTCTTGAATGCAAGGATGTGGTGAATAACTTTAAGGGCAAGGCCTTTGCCTTTGTTCAGAGCCTTGCGTTTTTGTTTGCGGAACCGAGCAGAGAAACGGCTTTGCGGGTAAACTTGCCGCTTGCCCTTTGTTCCATAGCTTTACTGTTTTTTGCCATGTTCAGATTTGCAAAGGACGAGTGGCTTGCATTAACGGCGGCTATTTTTTTAGCGAGCCAACCGATATTTTTAATGCAATCCCGCAGTGCTTCTACTGAGGTTTTATACGTATTTTTATTTGGTGCTCTACTCTCTTTTTATTCCATTATTCCGCCGAAAGAAGTAAGTCTCAAGCATTTTGCATTGGTCATTCCTTTGCTCGGTTTTTTTGCGCAAACAAGGCAAGAAACCATGTTCTGTTTTATTCCCTTTGTTCTTTTTTATTACTCTTATTTTTTGGAGAAGCCTTGGCGTTTGGCGGTTTTCTCTGCCTTGGTTATATTGGCTTCTTGGCCGGCCATAAATACGATGATTGCATACAGAGGCTATGATTTCCAAGGCGGCGAACATGCAGCGCATTCGTTTGCGAATTTTATCTATAATTTGAAAAGCGATATCAGAATAATGTGGAATGCGGAGCTTGCCTCAAACGGGCTTTTGAAAAATCCGTTTTATACAACTTATGCTTTTTTGCTTTTTGCGAGTTCTGCTTGGCTTTTATATAAGGTTGTCATTGGAAAATACAGATGGGCGGCGTTGTTGTTCGCCTTGTTCTGCTTGCAAATAGGCGTTATACTTTTTAATGTTTCCGGTACTTTTGAAATAGATATCAATCAAAGATATGTGCTTGTGGCATTGCCGTTGTTTGCCATTGTTATGGCTGCCGGTTTGTGCGATATTTTGAAAGGCAAGTCAAAAATTGTATGCGGCGTAGCGGCGGTTTTGGCTGTTTATCTCTCGATTAACCATATTAAAAGTTTTAATGAAAATATTTTATATAATAGAAACAAACTTCTTGCAGAAGAAGATTATTTAAACTCTGCGTTAAAGAAACTTCCGGAAAATTCCATATTCATTTATGCACGCCCTTGGCAAATGCTGGCGAGCGGATTCAATGGATTTTCCGAACGGCAGTTTTTGGGATGGTCTCCAAACGAACTGGAAGAATGGAGAAATTTTTCCGGCAACAACATTTACGTTGTGCGTGGGCAAGACGGTTATGGCGAGGTGAATAGAAATTCCAGGGTTGTCGGTTTTAAAACTACAAGTACCATAAGCGGAATTTTGAGCAGATATAAAACAGAGAGAATTTTCTCGGAAACACGTCCCTTTGGCTACCCGCTTGAAGCTTATAAAATAGGAAGGGAAAGAGGAGAATCTAACTATGCTGCAAGCATAAAATGGAATAGCGAAAAAATGGAGATTGAGTGGAACTTGCCGGATACTCTGACTGATTACAGGATTTTTTTGGATAATAAACTTTTGGATTCTGTAAAAAACATCCAAAGTTTTTCTATTGAAAATCCCGGTATGCATTACGCTATTCTAACGGCTTTTCCGGCAAACGATACTGTAAAAAAAGAAGCGCAATTTTTTATTCGCTCCGAGAGCAATTCTTTGCTTCAAAGCGCAAAACCGAGCAATTGGTCACAGGATTGGGGTGAGCCTAAAATGGGAAAGACCGTTGAAAACAATGCGTTGAAAATAGATGGAAGGGTTTTTGAATTTGGAATAGGCTCTCATGCCAATTCAAAATTAACTTGGAACTTGAATGGTGCATATAAAAAATTCCACAGCTATATAGGCTTAGACGATGAATCCGCTTGCGGCAATGGCGCAATCTGGGTTGTGATAGGCGATGGCAAACAACTTTATCGCTCAAAAGTTTTAACCTCTCATGAAATAGATTCTTTGAGCATAGATATCAGCGGTGTAAATGTTCTTGCGCTGGAAGCGATGGATAATGGCGATAAGGATTGCGATCACGCTAACTGGGCGGGAGCCTGGCTTGAATAAATCCGCTTAACCGTTTCCTCAACATGGCCTAAAATAGTTTGCAAACGCATATCAACAGATGAACCGTTCTCCGATTCCAGCAGGCAGCTTCCTCTTTCTATTGCATTGTCTGGGGTAAGCTCAACATTTTTCAGCGAACTCATAACGGGTTTCCAAAAAGATTCCGAGCCTTCTGCCGAGGCTATATCCAGGGGATTCAAACGAACTTTTAATTTTTCTTCTTGTCCTAAAAAAGTAAAGGCTTCTTTCATCACCCGTATTATAATATTTGGGTTTTGCGCAGCTTCTTCGCAGAAAATTCTTTTTGAGACTGCAAGCGCGATTTCCGAAGCTTTTGCGTTGATTTTTTCAAAATTTTCTTTTTGTTGTTTTGCCAAATTTTCAAATTCCTTAGCGGTATCCTCCCGCAAGATTTTTAAATTTGCATTCCATTTTTCAAGAGCTTTTTTTTCACCCTCTGCCATCCCTAAATTTTTTCCTTCTTCAATGCCTTTGTCGTATGAAACTTGCGCATCCTTTTCGGCTTTGTTTTTCAGGTTTGTCACTTCGCCCTGTAGGGTAGCTATTTGCGATTGCAAGGCGGAAATCTCGTTTCTCTGGCGGTCTTCCGCAGTTTCTGCCGAGGCTGCCGGGTTTATTTGAAAATCTGCCATCTTAAACCCGGACATTGAAGCTGGCCTAATTGCCTGCGCCGCATTTCCTTTCAATATTGCTTTTATCTGAACCTTACCCGGCTGTTCTTCTCTCTGTTGCATTTGTGTGTAAGTTAGAAAAAACTAAATTTACTGCTATGTCCGAATACGCAGATCTACTCTCTTTAATTCTTAGTGCCGGCGATATTGCCCAAAGCGAAATCCTTAAGCATTGGAAAACAACACTAAGTGTTGATTGGAAAGCGGATGCAACGCCGGTTACCATAGCAGACAAAAAAGCGGAAGAACTGGTGAGAAGCTTTGCGCAAAAAGAAACTCTGGAATTCGGATTTATAGGCGAAGAGTTCGGTCAAGAAAACCCTAATGCGGAGTACCAATGGGTGCTTGACCCCATAGATGGCACAAAATCCTTTATTTATGGGGTTCCTTTATTCGGAACCGTAATTGCGATTTTAAAAAAGGGAAATCCCATTGCCGGTTTAATTCAGCTTCCCGCCTTGAACAGCAAAATTTGGGCTACGGCAGGTGGCGGAGCGTTTGCGGATGAGGGTAGGCCTGTAAAAGTATCCGATGCCCTTGAACTCAAAGATTCCCTGGTTCTTTCCGGCACCCTAAACACAATGGAGAGCAAAGGCTATGGCGAGTGGTTTGCGGGTATTCGCAAAAACGCCAAGCTCTACCGTGGCTGGGGGGATTGTTTTGGCTACTATCAGGTAGCTTGCGGCAGGGCAGAGATAATGGCAGACCCTGTGGTATCGCTTTGGGATATAGCTCCGTATCCGCTGATTTTTGCGGAAGCCGGAGGCGTATTTTCAACATTAAAAGGCGAAAAATCCCTATTCTCCGCAAATGGAGAACCCCTGTACCCTATACACGAAGGTTACTCCGCAATAGCCACCAATGGAAGATTTAAAATATCTTTGCCATTATAATTATTTTACTATATTTCCCCTACTTATGGGTTTATTATCTAAACAAGTTCGTGGACATTATTTGTGCTACGATGCCGGGCGGGAGTTTACTTCTGCTCAGGTGCTTAAGTACAAATTGTTCTTAATGGATGAAATTAAGGATTCCAAACTGGACATGGCTTTTGACATGCGCCAAACCGAACGCATAGACGGTACGGCGATAGTGTTTTTCAAAAACCTTTACGAGCAACTGAACAAGGGTGGCCGTAAAATCGCTTTTTTTGGCGGAACGCCGGAAGTTCAAGAGCAATTATCCGGTGTAAGCCACTTTTTGGTATATGCGACAATAGTGGAATTTGAACGGGATTTTCACGAAATAAATCCCGAATTGAATAGAACATTCTTTAGGCTGTCGGAGGGCAGAGGTCATTTTCGCACTTTGAAAATGATCTGCCCGCTTTGTTCTTTTGATAATGTAACCGGTTTTATAATAGACGATAATTATTACAAGCTAAAATGGAGCGAAAACGAAATAGTCCCTATTTACGAGCCGGATGAGCCGGATCCCAATGCTATAGATTTCTCCTGCTATCAGGTTGCCGTTTGCCCCAAATGCTACTATGCTTCTACTAGGCTTGACTGGTTTACAATAGTGTTTCCCGAAGGGCGCTATGAATCTAACTTAACACCGGAGAACAGAGCCAAGCTTTCCAACACTACACCCTTGCGCCGTAGCTTGGCGATGAGCTATAATGGTGCGACCGAAGAATCTTTTTTCAGGGTTCCAAGAGAAAAGAGCGCAGCCTACCTCTCGTGGCTATTAAATGAATTTAACTTGAAACATATGGGCGAGCAGCGAACAACAGACGGTTTTGATATAGTTGTGAGCAATTTTATGATGTGCAAATTTGCTCTTAAGGAAGTAGATGTGGACAACCATATGTACACTGCCCTTGCATGGCTTTACGGAATAATGGATAACAGAGCCAATTATTCAACGCTGCGCCTTGCCAAGACATTTGTTTATTTAATAAGCGTTCTGCTTTCTCAAGACAAATCCAGCGAAGCCCGCAAGTTTTATCGCGAGTTTGAGAACGAATATAAAGATATAAGCGATTGCAAATATCTAATAAACAGGGCACAGCATTTGATGCTGAATTAGAAACTAATTTTTCCCCCGATTTTATTGCTGTCCAACTACAGCAGCAATTAAAAATATATATCTTCCCAATTTGGACCGCCTTCACCGCTCTCGCATTCCCAATTAGGATCTCTAAAGAATTGTCTAGAATCAAGGTTTATGCTTTCTTTTAATTTCCAATCTTTATCGTCGCATATTAACATTGCTCTGTGGCTGGGGGAAACATCACCATTCGTACCCCCTGGCGGGTATCTCAGAGTACATCCTATACGATGTAAAACCATATCATGTGAAAGAATTTCATAAGACCTCGTTAAAGCAGTTGAGTTGTCTGCAATAAGCAAAGCAAAATAATTGCATTCTGATTCAGTTTGCTCAGAATTAAATATATGTGGGAACCATAACTTCAAGATGTCCTTATCGGTGATAAAGCCGCCTTCATAATAAAGTTGGTCCCCAAGCTGTTGTTTTATAATTATAACATATTCCTGAGAAGACACAACGCTGCTTGCCATAGCCGGAATTCCTTCAGTAATTCCCGGTTGAGTGTTTTGTTCCGTGCTATTGGTACCTACGTCATTGCAAGCTGAAAGCACAATTGACATAGCAACTGTGCAAGCGATTGTTTTTATGGCTGTTTTCATTAGATTTACCTCCTGCTAAGGATTATAGTTTATGTTATAACCTAAAAACACATTGCCTCCGTTATTACGATACCTGTGTATAACTATAGTTAATGGGGAATTGGGGGTACCATTTGGACCAATGGGACTATTTGGAGTGATAAAATCCACAATTTCAAAAGGATTATTGGCTGATGTTGAACTGGCCAAAAGTCGGCCATCTTGATAAACATACAAATCAAGATCTTGTGATATTCTTTTATTGCTGAATGTATAGCTAGGCTCTGTAAGCCATGCTATGGCTATTTTGTAGCGTCTATTTTTCTGAACATTAACTTCCGTAAATATTATTTCATTATTGGAATTAAAAAATGCTGAATTTCCGCCTCTCCACCATGCGCCTCCTGATTCCCAAGCGATGGTAGAATAATTTACAATTCCCTTTGCAATTGTGCCAATAGAATCTGCGTTTAATATAGGTATCTTTTCTGAAGTCATAAGAGCAGCTTTCATCATAGCAGGCTGCTCCTTGCAAAACGGATGCTGCTCCAATATGGAAGCAAGAAAGCCTGCCGCAAGAGGGGTTGCTGCACTGCAGCCATCAAAGGAGCTGCCATAACTGCCAAGGTCTATATCGGTGTACATTGCAATCTCCGGTTTTTTATTGCCTATCACCGAAGATTTCCATTGTGAATACCATGTGTATCTATTTGGGGCAGGAGCCCCAGGGTGTACTGCTCCAACAGTTATGGCATTTACGGCTTTGCCAGGAGATGCCACATAAGACGTTGTATCGCTATGAGGTCGGCAACCATCAGAGGTTAGAGTTTGTCTCTTGTTTCCAGCGCACACAAAATTTATCATTCTGTTTTCATAAATGTATCTATCCATTTCCATATCAATATTTTTGTATTTGCTAGCTTGAGAAGGAGTTGCTTGGCTTAAACATTCCATATAGCTATGATTCCGATTTCTATAGGAGGATTATATACTAAAGGAGCAGGATGAGGAGGATAATCACGTGGATTTGAAGGATGTGTACTAGCAGAAGCATTTCCAAAATAAGCACGAAAACCGAAAATATGAGATCCAGGAGCTGCTCTTTGCAAAACATTTACAACTTGATTGTGATGTGTACTTGTCGTAGTATTTGAGCAATGATTTGTATATTTGCTTGGATTTACTAATGGAGGAGTTGCAGCTTTACAACCTACTTCTGCTACATAAATTCCTATTCCGTCGCCATCATAGCCATTAGCGTGACCCAAAGTCGATAGCTGGATTGTCGATAAAATTGAGTTTACATCAGCTCCATCTACAACTTTTCTAACATCGTCAATAGCAAGCTCCTTATAATTGCTTATCAATGCCAAAATCTCTTCTGCTGTCATTAGGGCAGTCCAGCCAAGCTCATCGCTGCGAATTACGCCCGGAATAGGCAAATTCCTTTTGCCTTTCTTTTGACTATCTATTTTTTCATAATATTTTTTCATTAAAATTTCGTATTCTTTAATACTTACTTTTTTGTCATTTAAATAATAGTTGTGCTCTTTTGTTTCCGGATTGTACTCATAACGCCCATGCATAGGCTCCGTTTCTATTTCCGGGAAGTGCATTTCCGAAATGCGAATTAGCCTTTTTTGCTTAGGTTCTGCGACTTGTTTAGTTTCAACTTCCTTTGTGCCCTGCACTGTTTTGCCAGCATTCTGCTTTGCTCTACCCAAGACATCGGTTTTCATTTCAATAATCCTTTTTTTGCTGTCTTTTGCAAGTTGCTCATTCATCCATTTTTCCACATCAGGGCTTATTATTACCACATTAGGGTCATAAGGAGGCGTGTATTCATCCTTTTTGGGGCCTTCCAATTCCGGATATAGAAGTTGCGAGTGTGAATTTTGCCACATAAAGCAAAATAAGAATGCAAGGCATATTTGAAATTTCAAATAGGTTTTCATTAATAATCTCCTTTGATATACTTTTTCTAATAATATAGTAAACGCCACTGTTG
>LIUG01000066.1 GCA_001462245.1 Candidatus Fibrimonas termitidis | reverse complement strand
TGATAAAAACTATAAATTTTGACAACAATTTTATTGAGGCTACTTTTCAATTTAGACTTTTGATGGCATTAGGTAAAATTTATCGTGAAGATGATATTTTTCCCGAGCGATCAATAAAAGCTTATTTCACAAAAGAAGAAATAGATAAATTCAAAAAAAGAGAAATAGATATAGTTTTAAGGAATCAAGAAAAACTTGATATAGCTATTGAATTAAAAATGCCCATGAATGGACAGTTTCCAGAACAAATGTATCAATTTATTAAGGACATTAAATTTTTAGAAGAACTAAAATCCAGCAAAAAATTTTCACAATGTTTTCTTATTGTTGTTACTGATAATAAATTATTTTGGCAGGGAGACAAAAAAGATGGTATTTATTCTTCTTTTAGAAATAAAATACCATTATCCGAAACAAGAAGCAAGCCTACTGGTCCAAATAAAAATCATATTGAATTTGATATTGAACTTGAAGGGAAGTACGATATTTCATGGAATGATTTAAACAATGATTTTAAATATTTCATAGTTGAAATTAAAAATGAGCCTGTCATAAAATGAAAAGATAAAAATTCATAAGAACACCCCCCTGTCACTGACCCGTAAGGCAGCCCACAGCCCGAATCGTAAACGACTTTTGACGATTTATTTCTTAAATCTCTATGAAACTTTCTACATTTACCCTAAAATTCCTAGGGACAAAAATGAATGAAACATCCCTGCTAACTCTGCAAAAAGAAATTGCGGAACTAGAACAATTATTAGCTGACAAAAAACATCAGCTTAAAGAAGCACAAACCGTTCTCGCCAAACAAGCCGCCGAATCCATAGCAACACAAAACCGGATAAACAACTATTCTCCGCCGGAAGCCAAAATCGCCCTGTTTCGTTCCCTATTCAAAGGCAGGGAAGATGTTTATGCGAAACGTTTTGAAAATGCGAAAACCGGAAAATCAGGTTACCAGCCTGTATGCCGAAATAAGCTGTGGCAGTTGCACTCAACGTTCATTTGAATCAATAACAGATGAAGTGATTAGAAACCATCTCGCCGGGCTTATTGTTATGGGCGTTTACCCATTATTGCAAAACGAAACAAATTGATTATTCAAGATATTCTTGAAGTTTATCGTGAAGGACGTGAATGTTTTGTGTTAAGTGAGCGGGTTGAGCAAAGCGATTGAGGGGTTATAAGGCTTTGAGGTTTGTGGTGAGTGATTCTTGATGGCTTGTTTCTTAAATTTCTACATTTACCATTCACCATGCTTTCAACCGAAAAATTTAATGTAAAAGAAAAAATCATGAGCAAAGCCCTTGAGCTGTTTTCGGCAAAAGGCTATGAGGGTGTTTCGGTTAATGAGCTAACGGCAGCAGCAGGCATAACCAAGCCGACTTTATACTATTATTTTGGGAGTAAAGAAGGGTTGTTTGAGGCAATGTTTCAACTGCATTATGCCCGCTTAAATTCAATCATAGAGGAAAACGCTGTATATAGTCCAAATCCCAACGAATATGAAAAAGATATTCTCAAAACATTATCAAAAGTTACCAAAGCTTATTTTTCTTATGCCAAATCAAACGAGGCTTTTTATATGTGCATTCTTGCAAATTTATCTATGCCCCGTTCATCCGCAGTATTCAAAATTGTAGAAAAGCATCATTTTACGCAATTCGATATTATTGAAAATATGTTCAAAAATATGGCAAAAATACATGGCAATCTTAAAGGGAAAGCAAAAATGCTCACCTGGTCCTTCATTGGAACCATAAATTCATATATAAGCCTTCATTTTAGCGGTTTTGCCGTTCAAAAATTCGATGAAAGAAGTGTGAGAGAGCTTGTTCGCCAGTTCATGCACGGCATATTCGCATAAATTTTCTATATTTTATATACCTAATGGTAGGTATATAAGGAGACAATTATGGAGCCAAAATGGTATGAAGATGCGATTGTGTATCACATATATGCACTTTCTCTGGGGAAATGCGATGAAATTGAAAAATGGATTCCGCATATAAAAGGCATGGGGTTTAATACGGTGTTGTTCAGCCCGGTGTTTAAGTCACGTAGCCACGGTTATGATGTAACGGACTATTTTGAAATTGACAATCGGATCGGCACAAATGCCGAATTTCAAGCTTTAGTTAAAAGGCTGCATGAAAATGGCATTCGTGTTATGTTTGATTGCGTTTTCAATCATTGCGGGCGGGATTTCTTCGCTTTTCAGGAATTGCGAAAAAACAATAGGGATTTTGCAGACTGGTTCTCCGGCGTGGACTTTGGAAAACAAAGCCCCTTAGGCGATCCATTTGATTACTCCACTTGGGCAGGGTATTATGAACTGCCAAAATTCAACCTTAAAAATTCTGCGGTCAAAGATTATTTGCTTAATGCTGCACGATTTTGGATTGAATATTTTGAAATAGACGGCATGCGTCTTGATGCGGCAGATGTTTTGGATTTTGATTTTATGGCAGAGCTTCGCCGTGCTACGGAAAATATGAAGCCCGATTTTTGGCTTATGGGCGAGGTTGTGCATGGCAATTATTCCAGATGGGTAAACCCAACTGCATTGCATAGCGTTACAAACTACGCTTTATACAAAAGCTTGTGTTCCAGCCATAATGACAACAATTTGTTTGAGCTTGCACACAGCCTCAAAAATTCAGTCCCAAATAATGGGTTGCCGTTATATACATTTTTAGACAACCACGACCAGAACCGTATTGCAAGCGTAGTTTCCAATACTGCATATTTGAATACTTTATACACATTGCTTTACACGGTGCCGGGTATTCCTTCGGTTTATTACGGCAGCGAATGGGGTATTCAAGGTATCAAAAAAAATGGGTCTGACCAAGAGATACGCCCTTATATAAATATTGAAAATCGCTCAGAGTATAATATATGGCTTACAGAGCATATCAGTAGGCTTGCACAAATAAGGCAGCGAGAAAAAGCGTTGAGATACGGCAGCTACAAACAGATTTATCTGGAATATAATTGTCCCTTTGTTTTTGAGCGTTCTTGCGAAAATGAGCGTATATTGGTGGCGGTAAATATTGCCGATGTCAAGAAATCCATAAACTTAAGCAAGTGCGGCAATGGCAGTTTCTTTGATTTGCTGCTGAATGAGCGAGTTTTAGATTCTAGTAATGTTGAAATGAAGCCGTGTTCTGTGCGGGTGTTAAAATAATGAAAAAAATAATTCTATTTTATTATAAGACCTCAATCGGAGAATGTGAAATGCGTTACAAAAATCTGTTTTTGCTTGCTTTTTTAGCCTTTATGGTTGGCTGTCAGCTATTTTCTGACGAATCCGGCGATCCTTCTATAACCTTGGATCCTGAAAAACGGGGCGAGAATAGAGATACCGAAATACCAACTATGGATAACAGAGTGGTTGCTTATTTGCGGGTTGAAGATAGATATGGCAATACAAGGTTTATTGACAATACGGATACTTTGAAATCATGGTTTCCTCCTTACGAAAATGTGCTTTACAAAGAAGAATGCAATTATTTTGCTGCAATTTTTCCTCTTGAAAAAACTATGAGCTATATGGTTCTTTCACAAGATATGACTTTGCATTTAATACAACCCGACCCTATCGGCAAAAAAGGTGAGTGTGAGTTTTATTACCCGCGACCGACAATTGCCCAATACCACGCAATGCTTATATGCGATGATGAAGCAGGGACAATAAGGAATAGCATGAACTTTGATTCTATAGCTTCTTATACTGACTCTAGCTGGGATTGTGAAAGGGAAGGACCAACCAACAGAAATGCGTATTTTACTCACGTACCCTCTCCAAGTTATGAAAGCGAACCTATTGTTGCTACGGAAATGCCGGTTATGGACAGCAGGGTTGCTTCTTATCAAACGGCGAACTGGAGTGGGGGCTTGGGATTTAGAGGGATAATTGCCGAGCCGGATGTTTTGAACTCATGGTTTCCTAATAATTTGAATAATGGAGAATGCAATTATTTTGTTGTATTCGAATCTACTAATTCCACATCTTCCGGTCACTTGGTTCTTGCTGAAGATATGGTTTTATATCATTTAAGACCTAGTGCCGGTGAACCATGCATGGAAACTGATGATATTTTTTATGATGCAATGCTTGTATGCGACGATGCCGCAGGCACGTTCAGAAATAATATTAACCTTAATGGAAGCTATGCTGTTCCGGGCTGGGATTGCAGCAAATGGAAGACCGTGCCTGAAAGAGGGTATTTTTAAAATTAGCTCAAAGCATCGCCACGTGTGATTGCAATTTCATATCCGATTTTTTTCATTCGGTTTTGCATACAAACTACGCATTCGGCAACTTCATCGCCGGTGCATATTTTATTATCATATAAAAGATATTTTTTGCGCACTTCCGGGGGGGAAAGATTTGGCATAACAACATTTGCTCCGGCTAAAACTCCCAATTCTCGCCCCTGTGCGTCAAGCGTTCCGAGTGCCGTTGTTGCCGGGATAAGCAGGTTTGGCTGCATAAGGCGCAGAATTGCCAGAATGTTCAGCGTAAGGCGTAAATCGCCGGCCTTTTTATTTTTGAAAGGCGTATCCGAATGAGGCATAAAAGGCCCGATACCAACCATCTGAGGTTTTAATTCTTTAATGAATTGCAAATCGTCAATAATATGTTCCAAGGTCTGGTTTGGCGAGCCTACCATAAAACCGCATCCCACTTGGTAACCTATCTTTTTCAAATCATATAGGCATTTTTTTCTATTGACAAGAGACATTTTGCTAGGATGCAGAGTTTTGTAATGCTCATCGTTTGCAGTTTCGTGGCGCAACAAATACCTGTCTGCGCCGGCTTTGAACAGACACTCATAACTTTCATAATCACGCTCCCCGATTGAAAGAGTTATAGCGCAATCGGGATACGCCGCTCTGATTTCGCTGACAATTTCAACCAAAATTTCATCTGTGTAATAAGGGTCTTCGCCACCTTGCAACACAAAAGTACGGAAACCTAATGGATAACCTTTTTTGCAACACTCAAGAATTTGCTGTTTTGTGAGCCTATATCTTTGTGCTTTTGTGTTTCCTGCCCGCAATCCGCAATAAAAACAGTCATTTCTGCAATAATTTGTAAACTCAATAAGCCCCCGCATAAAAATCTTATTGCCGTATATTTCCTGTGCTTTAAACCTCGCACGCTCAAAAAGATAATCGTTATCGCACAATAATAATTCCGCAAACTCCTCTTTTAAAAGAAATTGATGAGCTTCCAGTTTATCAATCAACTTTTTCATACGTTCCTGTAGAAGGTAACATAGAAAAATAACGGCAAATTTTTTAACAATGCCTTGACAAACTATGAAAACTTTTTTATATTTGTTTATTACAGACTAACTGTCAGTCTATAGCTATGGAGGCTCAAAAATGAAGTTGATCAATTCCCTCAGGTTTCAGTTCATCGTTCTTTTTTCCGTGTTTGTCATTGCTCTGAGCACGATAACTTCTGTGCTCGGAATACGGCGAGTTCAGGAAGAAGTGGTAGAAGCTTTTGCTATGCAAGGCATTCGTTTAGTGGAAGCAGCAGCTTCCATAATTGATGGCGACTCATTTGAAGCGTTGTCAAAATCTCTGGACAAAAATGACCCATTTTATGAGAAAATAAGTACCCAGCTCTTGCAACTTAAAAAAGCAACAGGTTGCCTTTATCTCTATTCCATGGCACCGGTAAATGGCAATGTTGCCTTGCCTGCTAAAGGAGATAAATGGCGGTTTGTCCTTGTTGCTCGTGAAAATCCCGAAGACGAAGACATCGGGGATGAAACCGATGCTTATCCCATAATTCTTTCTGATGATGGCTTTAGAAAGGTGTTGACTTCGGGGAAAACTGAGCGAAGCGGTCTGTACCATATGGATCAATGGGGTTATATGATTTCATTCCACACCCCTGTCAGAAACTCTGCCGGGAAGGTAGTAGGGATAATTTCCAGCGATTTCAATGGAACAAAACTTCACGATGCCATTGTCGCCGAAAGAATGCAACAGATAATCATTGGTGTGGTTTTCGTACTTCTCGGAACCGTGTTGTTGATGTTCTTTCTACGCAAGATTTTCACTCCCCTTGGCAATATCAGTACCATATTGAAGGATATTTCCGAAGGAGAAGGCGACTTGACCCAAAGCATTAAAGCTGAGACCAAAAACGAAATTGGGGACTTAGCCAATCATTTCAACAAACTTATGGTTGTGCTTCGCAGCCCGATAAGCGAAGCAAAAACAACCGTTGCTTCCCTTGTTTCGGTCTCCGAAAGATTGTCCTCGGTGAGTACTCAACTTGCGGGCGGCGCAGAAAAAAATGTAGTTCAGAGCAACACGGTAGCCAACACTATTGAGCAAATGGCAACGAACATAAATGCCATGGCAAGCGGAGCGGAACAGGCAAGCCATAATGCCAATGATGTTGCAAACGCAGCGGAGCAGATGAGCACGAACATGAACACGATAGCCAGCGCAATAGAAGAGATGGGTGCAAGCATCAGCGAGATAGCGGACAACACAAACGAAGTCCGCAGAGTTGCAGGTGAAGCTACAGGAAAAGCAACTGATGCAACCGATGTGATGAGCAAATTGGGAACTGCCGCCAAGGAGATAGGGCATGTTACCGATGTGATTAAAAAGATAGCGGACAAAACGAACCTGCTGGCATTGAATGCAACTATAGAAGCGGCAAGCGCAGGCGAGGCCGGCAAAGGCTTTGCCGTTGTTGCCGGAGAGATTAAGGAACTCGCAAACCAGAGTGCCCAAAGCGCAGACGATATTGCAAGGCGCATAGAAAGCATTCAAGCGGGTACGGGCAATGCGGTCAAGGTGATAAACGATGTAAACGACATTATCGTTAAAATAAATCAATCCGTTGATGTTATAGCCAGCCATGCCGAGCAGCAAACAAAGGCGAGCCATGAAGTGGCGCACAATGCGGCACAAGCAAACACAGGCGCAAGGCGTGTGGCGAGTGCTATAAACGAGGTTGCGAAAGGCGTAAACGATGTGTCAAGGAACGCAAGCGAGGCAGCAAGAGGCACGGTTAATGTAAGCCATAATGTAGTTGACATGAACAAGACGGCAAAAGACAGTTCAAAAGGAGCATCGCAAGTGAGCCAAAATGCAACCGAGCTGTCCCAAACCGCAAGTCAATTGCGAACGGCTATGGATAAATTTAAGGTGTAGCTTGCCTTTTTGCGACACAGATTTTACTATATTTGCTTACATGGATATGTTTGATTATATATCGTTTGCAAATTCTCTGAGCATAAGCTCTGAGGTGGTAAAGTCTTTTGAACAAGAAGCGAAGGATGAATTTCCAAATGACATAATGTTGCGGGAATTGCACGTCATGCGTGCTTTGAAAACATATTTCAATAAAAATTTGTGCTTGGCGGTTTAAGTGGTAAATAAAATTTATTTAGATACTTCTGTTATAAGTGCCTTATTTGACGAAAGAACACCGGAACGAAAGTTTGCAACCGAGCAGGCTTGGTTAAAATTGAAAAACAAAAATATTAGCGATGTATATATATCAGAGTTAGTGTTGGAAGAATTGCAAAGATCGACGGAGCCTTTGAGAAACTTATTGCTATCTGCTGTATCAAACTTCAATGTATTGCCAGCAACAGAAAATGCTAAACGTTTAGCAGGTATTTATATAAAACATGAAATTTTTCCGGAAAAATATTTTGATGACGCTTTGCATGTTGCTATAGCGGCATTAAATGAAATAGGA
>LIUG01000065.1 GCA_001462245.1 Candidatus Fibrimonas termitidis | reverse complement strand
CTTTAGGTGAACACTCTCAATAAAATTATAGATATGGACAATAACATAACAGGAACGATAACAGGCACGGCGGACGCCACGGGCATTTTAGGCGTGGTGGCGCAAGCCAGCAACCAAGGTTTTTTGCACATAATGCTGTTTGTTTTGGTGATGGGAATAATGGCTTATATATACCTTGACCGCAAGGAGCGGTCGAAATCCAAAGACAAAAACGAGGCGTGGCAGGATTCGCACATGGAGCTTCACAACAACATGGACAAATACTACGAAAACCAGTTCAAGCGGATAGACGAAAATTTCGTGAAGATGTTCGATTCGCTGGCCTCATTCGGGAAGAGGCTGGGGGATATTTCGGACAAGGTTTCGGAACTGAGCGGCTCGTTCAAAACATTCATTTCGTTTGAGAAAGACAAGGAAAAGAGATCGCATTAGGAGTAATAGGCATGGAAAACTACGGAACATCGAGATTTGACCAACTGAGCCAAGAAGACATTTTGGAGGCTATGCACTGGGGCCAGCAGAACGATCCGGGCATTTACAAAGAGATTATGGCGAGTTTCGGGGGCGGTCAGGGGGTTCCCTCGGGTGAACCCGCAGCGACCCAGCCCGCGCCAGCCGGGATGCCCGCTCCGCCGCCAGCCCAAGCCACGCCGGAGGCGCGGCCCGCATTGCCCAAGCCGGCGGAGCCGCCCAAGGAGCCGGGTTTCTTCACCAAAGCGTTCGGGCTGGCCAAAGACGGCGGCGGAAGGCTCCTCGACTTCGGAAAAAACGCCGTCAACTGGGACAAGAAGGACTGGGACAGGGAAAAGTTCGCTATTGAGCAGTACCAAAACATGATGATGGGGCTTCCGTACGACCAGACCGCTCTCGCCGATTTGACGAACAGGGAGTATATATTAGCCGATGAGGACATCAAAAAAAAGCAGTCCGAGCAAGAGCGCCAAGATAAAGACATAGCCCAGATATTGACAAACCAAAACAGCCTTGACACGAGAAGAAGTGGGTACGAGAATAGGTACAACGACTTGTCGTTGCTGTACATGAAAGCCACCCCAATAGAAAGGCAGGATATAAAGAAGGAGCAGGCGGCCATCAGGAACCAAATAAACGCCATAGATAACGACATGGCCAGATTGGGCGAGCGAGCGATTGAACTGGGAGCAAACCCCAGCTTGGTGCGCTCAAGTCGCAACAGAGGCGGCAGAACCGACGAGATTGCCGAGCCGATTGAAGAATTTGAGCCTATAGTCAGCGGTTTTCTCGCAAGAAAATCGCTCCCCCGTAGCAGCATGACCGAGGCATTGGTCAGCGATTTTATACGCAAAGACGATACGATAGACAAAGAAAACAAAGCCGCCTTGCTGTCAAACGCGGCGTACATAGCCGACCAGCACAACAAGGACATCGCATTGTCGCACAGTGACGAGATGAATGAACTGCGCAAAACTCAGGCAAGCATCGGAATAGACAGCGCAAACCTCGGAGTTAAGGGGGCAAAGCTGGGAATCACCGAAAAAGAGAATAAGCTCAACGAGGAAAAAGAGGTGGCGCGGCATAATCTGAACAAATTGGTTCCCTTGCTTCAAAAAAAACAGTTTGACATCAAAGATTTGGCTCAAGTCAACGCTGCCATAAAAGGCGATATAAAAATCAAAGTGCCAAGCCTTAAAATGTTGGGAATAGATTTCGCCCAACTCGGAGATTTTTTCACCAAAGGCGGGATAACAAACGAAATGGTAAATGACCCCCGCGTTCAATCCGAAATACGCGCGGCTCTTGAGCTAGAGGTTCAGAGGCTGAAGGGACAGCTTGGCGTAAACGAAAAGAATATTATTGAGAGCCGGTAACATATGCCTGAAAAGACGTTGCTGGGGCAGTTGGATGGACAGCCTGAGGAGAAAGAGACATTGCTGGGAGGTTTGAACCTGAACGCAAGCTACGCGGGATTTCCGCAAGAAATAAATCCCGGCGATTTGCAGCGATTGACTAATGGAGCGGCGTCTATAGACCCTGCGGGGGATTTTAAAACAGGCGTGAGACAAGCAGCTGGCGGGATTAGAGAAAAAGCTGAGGAAATTCAACGGTATGCGCCAATAAGAATGAAGATTATAAGAGACATTAAAATGGCACCAATGCTTACACCGAGGGATTTGGAAAAGGAATATTTAGACGAGCTTAACAAAAAACAGCTTATTTCTTAGCTTCCTCTTCTTCGCTTGGAATTTTAATATCCAAAAAAACTTCCTGCAAAGCCCACAAAAGGACAATTACTATCGAAATTGGGAGTGCAAAATACCATTCCATACTCTTAATATACATTATTTTCTAAAAAAGAGCAATAATATTATACGTAATATAGGAGTATTGAAAAATGGATATTATTTTCAGCCACAAGCAAAACAAATGGATTCCGAGGCCGGAAGATATGGATGAGTTTGAATTTATGGTGTTTGTGGAAAACGGAAGAGGAAAAACAATAGGCAATGATATTTTGCCGCCGCCGGAAGCCAAGGAAGCTATGAAGGACACCCTCGCGCCTGTTATTCCCGGCAAGACAAGCGCAACGGAATTGTCTTTCATGAATCAGCCGCCCCCGGGGCAGGCGGGGGCATTGCCTGAAGGCCATGTTGACCCGCCGCAAAAAACGATAGGCACGAAAGCCTTGGACAGCTTTCTTCCCGCCACATCCGCCCTTTCGGACGGCGCGAGAGAAACGATGGAGAAAGCGGGATTGCCCGAATCCGCGAAGCTCGCCAGCGCGATAGCCGGATTGGCGGGCGGAGCTATTGACGGAGCCTCGTATATTTTCAGCCCTACCAAACTGCTGGGCAACGCCGCGACAGCGTTGAAAGCGGGAACAACACAAGCCGTAAACGCGACTACAAAAGCCTCTTCGTCTATTTTGTCAGCGTTTGGCAAAGCCTTTGCCCAAAACGCGGCAGACGCCACAATTCTAAACAATGCCCAAAGGGCTTTGGAGGGCGAAGATTTGAGCGTGGGGGCTCCTGAGCTTTTGGGCGGCTTGGCGGGCGGAGCGGTGAAAGGAAAAGGCGATTTAAGAAGAGGTATGGATATCAATAGGGCCAGAATATATGCGGGCGGCAAAAACGCCAACCAGAACTTCGCCAAAAGATACACGGGCCTTAAAGACCCCGACGCTGCCGTTGAGCAAGTGATGAAAAGCAATTTGAAAAAAAACGAAACCTTTGAAAACGCCGTGGATAGGCTCCGCAGAGAATATGACGCGACAGAGAATGAATTTTATTCCAAATTCGACAAGATAAAAGATTACAAATACAACAAGACTCCTATTGAGATTATGAGGGACTTGGACAATTACGCCATAGACCACTCTCTTTACCTTGGCGGAAGCTGGTCGGAAGTGATTGCGCAGGAGGTGAAAGATTCGTATATAGATTTGCTTGAAAGCGTTATGGCAAACAGGCTCAAGGCTCAAGGAATGTCGCCAAGGATTGCTTTGAACAATGCGAGAGAGCTTTCGAGAGAGCCGGATAGGCTGCTGGAAGCGGTGGAACATCTGACTCTTGGCGAACTGGATTACATCAAAAGAGGCATGCAAAAAAGAACAAGCGCGTACAACAGGGGCCAAGGCACACAGGAGCGGATGGGAAAAGAATCCGTGGCCAACAAAGAAGGGTCAGAGGGTATATTAAGCAATTTCACCGACTACATAGAAAAAAATTCCAATTTAACAGATGAGCAAAAAATCAATATAATAAAATCGTTCGACAGCAGCATAATGGATGCTATGGATAACATTGACGAAAATTTTTACAGGGCGATGGAAGCCAACAAGGTGCTGACGGGGGAGCAATTGAAAGAATATATGGATTTGAACAAACGCCGCTCAAACCTGATAGGAATAAAAGCCATAATGAATGACGCAAACAAGAGATACGAGCGTTTGCATATCAACAACAATAATGCTTTTTCCGCATTGTCGAGAGCTAATTCAAGATACACGGACACGCAAGGAGCGATGGCGAGAGGCGCGACTTCTAGGTTTTTGGATTTTGGAAGGCCTGAATACAATGAGGCTCCGCAGGACAACACCCGAACCAAACTATCGGAGAGCGCCAGGTAGCGTATTGTAGAAAATGTATTTCTTTTGTATAGCTGTTATCTAGTAGGGTTGCAAACTGTGTTTTTAGCTTAATTTTGAGGTTTTATAATGCCGTGTGAAGGCAACGCTCTAAACCTGCTGAGCTAATTGTCCTAGGTCGGGGAAAGAAATATAGAAAATTATATGAACTTCAATTCTATCTAACTCGTCCTTCAGTACCGCTAAAAAAGTACTTGACAAAACCCGCTGAATTTTCTATATTTACATTTCCAATTAGTATTTTTGAGGAAGTTCATGAAAACTCCTGTTATAAATCCAAAGGCCGTAGAGCGCAAATGGAAAATTATAGATGCCGAAGGCAAGCCGCTTGGCCGTGTTGCTAGCAAAATTGCTCATCTGTTGATGGGCAAACATAAGCCCATTTATGCTCCAAACACGGACGTCGGAGACTTTGTTATCGTTATCAATGCCGCAAAAGTGGCTTTAACAGGCAAAAAAGCCGAAACCAAACAGTATTTTCACCACACCGGCTACATAGGCGGCGAACGCTGGATTTCCTTTAAGCAATATTTAGAACGCAAGCCGGAGTTTCCGGTTGAACACGCTGTTTGGGGAATGCTCCCCCATGGCTCGCTTGGGCACGCCATGTTCAGAAAATTGAAAGTGTATGCCGGCGCAGAACACAAAGAAACCGATAAAAACCTTGAACCGGTGGCTATCTAAAAGAGAGAAGATTTATGGCAACAGCAAAAACTCCTGCAAAAGATAAAACAGCACAGCAAAAAATCTATCGTGGCACAGGTCGCCGCAAAAGTGCTGTGGCAAGCGTTATCCTCAAAGAAGGAACAGGCAAACGCACTGTGAATGGTCGTGATTTTAAAGATTATTTCCATTCCGATGTGCAAAACATGGTGGCAAACCTTCCGTTTTCCGTTTTAGGCAATGCCGAAAAATGGGACGTTATAGTTAATGCCAATGGTGGTGGCATAGCCGGTCAAATGGGAGCAATACGCCTTGGAATAGCCCGTGCGTTGGTTGAGCAAAATGCAGAGGTTAAACCTGCCCTCCGCTACGCAAACTTGTTAACCCGTGATGCCCGTGTTGTTGAACGCAAAAAATACGGTCGCAAAAAGGCTCGCAAGCACTTCCAGTTCTCCAAGAGATAACTCACTCTTCGTCTTCAGCTTCTTTTTCTGTGTTAGCTTCCTTTCCCGGTTTGCTGTAATACTCCTCAAGCCATTTGCTGTCCTCCGGCTCTTCCGGAGGATTTTCTTGGAGTCGCTTTCTTGCTTCTTCCTCTTTTCTCTGCCGCTCGGCACCGAGGTCTCTAAATTTGGTCGTGTCAATCATTATTTTTTCTTCCGAAGCAATATAAAAACTGTTGGATTCATCTAAAACATCCTTTACGCCAACCAGACGCCCTTTGCTATCCAAACCGAGTTCCATATACTTTATGGTGCTCAAACGAATACGATTAACGGCATCCTTATATTCCTGCATCACATGATTGCCTTCCATCATATCTTCTCTTTCTTCAGGGGTTATATTCGCCATTGCCTCTTTCCAAAAACCGGCTTGCGCCCTCTGGACAAAGGTTATCATAGTATCATTAACTTTCTCCCGGTCACGGGAAACTACCTTGCCTGAAGCGCACGATACCAAAAGGAACACTACAAGTAACAACAATAGTCTTAACATAAAAAACTCCTCATATTCTACTAAAAGGAAACACAATTTTGAATATAGTAAAATTTTTTCTCGTTAAAAGCCACACTGTTGGCACCAGCAAAACCAAGTCCCGAATAAGAGCGGTCCAAGCCTCTGCTTTTGACTGTGCACCGTCTATTTGAAAACAGCCGCAAGTTATGCCAAGGTCAAGAGCAAGCGCCCAAACAAGGGCTATTATAAAACTGGCGAACATACCTAGAATAGCTAGGGTACATTCCCTTACAAAGGGAGTTAAAATCAAGGCAAGCCCAAACCAAAACTCAAACTGAGGCAAAATCAAAGCCCACAGATTTATAAGGTCATGCGGCAAAAACTGGTATTGCGCAATCAAAACGGCAAAGCCTTTAGGGTCGGCTATTTTGAAATAGCTGGCAAAAATGAACATGCTGCCAATGCCTAATCTTATTAAAATTTCCAGAATTTTCTCGGTTAAACCCTTGTTTATTTTCCATGCCGGAATAATGAGCAAGGCACTCAAAATCGTTTCTGCAATTCCGATATGAAAACCGTATTTCCACGCATCAAATTTATCTGCAAAACTAAAAATATCAGGAAAAGATATTTCAAGAACGCCCAAAACAAATAGAGCGGCGGCGAGCAGCAAACAAATCACAGGTACAAACAGCTTAATCATTCCGGCTTTTCCAACACTTCTTGCCCGCCAATCCATTCAACGGATTTATCTTCAGGAGCACGCAGATTGTTAACAACAGCGGCAAGTACGCAAAACAATCCCATCCCAAGCAGGAATTTTAGGTTTAACTTATCTATCCAAGGTACTTTCATATGCACGAATATAGTAAAAAAAACACCCTACCTCGCCAAGGTCAAAATCTCCACGCCGTGAGGGGTTATGGCTATGGTATGCTCCCATTGGGCGGAGAGTTTGCCGTCTGCCGTCACGGCCGTCCATTTGTCCGCCAAGGTTCTGGTTTTGTAGGTACCCTCGTTTATCATGGGTTCAATGGTAAAAACCATGCCTTGTTCAATTTTTGGACCCGGTATCATTTGGCGGTAATGAAGAACAAGGGGCTTTTCATGGAAGCTCCTGCCAATACCGTGCCCGCAGTAATCACGCACAACGCTAAAACCGTGCTCCTCAGCTATTCCGCTTATTATTGCGCCTATGTCGCTAAAACGGGCGCTGGGCTTTTCGCAAACTCTTATGCCTTCAAAGAGGCATTCATGAGCTGTGGCAACTAGTTCGCTAGCATTTGCCTTGGGTTTGCCCACAAAAAATGTTTCGCTTGAATCGGCGTGGTAGCCGTTTAGAATAGAGGTGATATCTATATTTATGATGTCACCGTCTTTTAGAATATAAGACCCTGGAATTCCATGAGTTACAACATCATTTACGCTTGTGCAAACGCTTTTTGGGAAACCTTCGTAGCCTAAACAGGCGGGGATAGCGCCGTTTTTAAGGGTAAATTCCCTGACAAAATCGTCAATTTCCTGAGTTGTCACACCAGGCTTGCACATTTCACCGCTTTTTGCGAGAGTTTCTGCCACAAGCGCACCTGCATCTCTTATGCGTTCAATCTCTTTTGGGGTTTTTATTGGGATTTTGGACATTTCACCTCTCCCCCCTGTTCTTAGCCGCTACATCCTTGTAAGTATTATGCTGCATCAGCGTTTTGCTGAAAAAATGCTCACGCGAACCATCGTCTTTTGCAACAAAAAAGAGGTCTTCGGTTTGCATTGGGAATAGAGTTGCTTCTATTGCCAAGCGGCCGGGATTTGAAATTGGACCCGGCATTAGCCCTGCGAATTTGCGTGTGTTGTATGGGTTATCGCTCGCAAGCTGGCTTTTGTAGATGGGGCCTGTGAGGTTGCGGAATATAAATCGCACAGTTGGGTCTGCGCCAAGCGGCATTCCAATTCTAAAACGGTTCAAAAATACCCCTGCTATATGGGGGCGTTCCTGCGGAAGCCCGGTTTCTTCTTCCACCACGCTCGCCATTGTCAAAATCCTGTGCCAATCGCCAAGCTCCTTCCAAACAGGGCTGTTTTGTGCTTGCAATTCGTCCCGGAGTTTCAAGTTTGCGCGCACCAAAATTTTTATTGCGCTTTGTTCATTTGTTTCGTAGGGAAAATCATAAGTGTTGGGTAGCAGGTATCCCTCCAGGTCTTTTGCTTTTACGCCAAGGGAATCTGCGAATGATTGGCTGTGCATTAAGCTATCCAATCTGATGCTATCAAGTTTGAGCGGTGATTTCGCAAGTATTCCGGCTATTTCCCAGGTAGCCCTGCCTTCCGGTATGGTTACCCTTATTGTGGCTGTTCTGCCGGAACTTAGTATTGCGGCTATTTGCTCAATGCTCTGCCCGGCAGGAATGTTATACCATCCGGTTTTAAAGTTTGCCTTGCCAGGGTTAAAAGTGCACCACCATTTGAAAGACCTTGCGCTTTCCACCACCCCGTTTCTTTGCAAAAGCCTAGCGATTTGAGCGGCTCCATAACCTTTGGGAATTTCCAAAAGGAGCGGTTCCATTAAAGGCGATGGTTGTTGCCACTGCTTATAAATATAAAGTGCGCTACCGGCCCCCAAGCCTAAAACGCCACAGAGCAATACGGTAAAAACAGCGACGAATTTTTTCATGTTGTGAGTGAAAGATAGAAAAACTTTTTAGCAAGGTCTTTATCGTTTAAAATGGTTCTTAATTTGCGAATTGCGAATTTTCTATATTGTATTTATGAGGAAAACGGAAATGAAACCACAAGACATACTTGTTTTGGCGAAAATAGTGGCTGTTGGCAAAAAAAACTGGGCAGGGCAGGATTTGGCGGCGGAGCTATGTATTAGCAAATCCGAGGTTTCCGAGTCGCTGAACCGTTCCAAGTATGCTAGGCTCTTGGATTTTTCCAAGCAAAAAGTAAATGCAGCGGCATTTTTGGAATTTTTGGAGTACGGCATTCGTTATGTTTATCCCGCTATAATAAACGGCAAGCAAAAAGGGTTTTTAACCGCATTTTCCGTGCCGCCGCTGAGCAGCAAAATAGTGAGCCAAACCGCAATGGTATGGGCAAGCGAAAGCGGAACTGCTTTTGGCGAAAGCCTTAAACCGCTTTACCCGGCTGTTGTGCCGGCAATTCAAAAAGACAAAGCCCTTTACGAGTTGCTTGCGCTCATAGAAACAATCCGTATAGGCAGGGCACGTGAAATTGACTTGGCAAAAAACGAATTGAAAACGAGGTTTCAAAATTATGCGCTCCAATAGAGAAATGCTGGCAACCATAGCAAATGGGCTAAAGAAATTTTTAGACAAGGTTTATTTTGTCGGTGGCTCTGTTGTTGAGTTTTATCCGGAAAATTCTGTGAGCGACCCTGTAAGGCCAACGGAGGATGTGGATTGCGTTCTTGAGATAACCTCAAAACTGGATTTTAGAGGGTGGGAAAAATTGCTGGTTTCCTGCGGTTTTAAGCATGATATGTCTGAGAATGCTCCGATTTGCAGGTGGGTTTTCAATGGTGTTCATGTGGATATTATGCTTCCGGATTTGCAAATGGGTTTTACGAATAGATGGTATGCGGATGGGATAAAGCATTCTTTTAATTATCAGTTGAATAAAAATCTTCAAATAAAATTATTTGAATTGCCTTATTTTTTAGCTACCAAATTTGAGGCTGTTTTGCACAGAGGCGTATCGGATTTGCGAATGAGCCATGACTTTGAAGACATCATATATTTGTGGAGCAATATCCCGGATATTTTTGAGCGATGCAAAAAGACAGACAGCAATTTGCAAAACTACTTTTCAGTCACTTTAAAAAACCTAATGAGCAACTGGACTTTTAACGAATCAATAGAAGCCCACCTTCCATTTGATAATATTCTAAGCGCAGAACGGATAAAACGGGAAATGAGGGATATGTAATTTTCTAATTTGTTCACTATGCAACCTCAAGAACTTTACGATAAACTGCGTTCCGTGCAGAATGGGACTGTGCTTTGCCAATACTCAATGGAGAATTGCGAGAAATTAACGCTTTTGATAAATGAAATAAACGAACTGAAAAAAGAAAAGAATGTTGCGATTTTGGCTCACAGCTACGTTGCGCCGGAAATCACATTTGGCGTGGCAGATTATAGCGGGGACTCTTACCAACTGAGCAAAAATGCTATGGAAACAAATGCGCAAACCATAATCTTTGCGGCGGTGGAGTTCATGGGCGAAACCGCAAAAATTTTAAACCCGAACAAAAGGGTGCTTATACCCGGAGCAAATCCCGGATGCAGCCTTGCAAGCAGCATAACGGGGGAACAGGTTAAAAAATTAAGAGAACAATATAAAGAGCACACCTTTATATGCTACATAAATACAACGGCAGATGTCAAAGCGGCCTGCGATGTTTGCGTCACAAGTTCAAATGTCGTTAAAATAGCGAGCAAAATCCCAAGCGATAAAATCGTATTCCTGCCCGATAAACTCATGGGCGAAAACCTGAAAAACGAATTGGAAAAAATAGGCATAAAAAAGGAACTGGTGCTGCACACCGGCACCTGCTATGTCCATGAGCAATACGACCCTGATTTGGTAAAATATTTCAGAATTCAAAACAAAGGCTTGCGAATTGTGAGCCACCCGGAGTGCCACCCCGGGGTTGCCATGTTGAGCGACTTTGTAGGCAGCACAGGGCAAATGCTGGACTATATCCGCAAACTCCCGGAAGAAAATCCCATTTTGCTTTTAACCGAATGCGGCTTGAACGCCAGGCTCCAAAGCGAACTCCCCAACCGCCGCTTTATAGGCAGTTGCAGCCTTTGCAAATACATGAAGAGCAACTCGCTGGAAAATATTTTGCAAACCTTAAAAGAGCCGGACAAGGCAAAGGAAATTAAACTGGACCCAAACATATCAACCGCTGCAAAGCGGTGCATTGATAATATGTTTGAGTACGCAGACTAAAACGGATTTGAATTATTTAATCGTGATAAATCCTATGTCGCTTACAATCTTTTGTCCGACGTCGGAAAGGACATAATCAACAAAGGGTTTAACTGCGCTTTCTTTGCTATCTGTGTAGTAGTAAATAAGAGGGCGCACAATGGGATATGTTTCGTCTTTGGCGGTTTTTACGGAGGGTTCTACGAAAGTTTTGCCTCCATCATAAGAGATGTGGACTGCTTTGACTTTTTTGTCGAGGTAAGCTAGCCCTATGTAGCCGATAGCACCCGGTGTTTGGCTAATTGACTGAACTATTGTGCCGGTTGCGGGTACACTCATAATGCCGGCCATATAGTCTTTCTTTTTCAATACTTCTTCTTTGAAAAATTCATAAGTGCCCGAAGATGTTTCTCTGGAGTAGGGAACTATTTTCAAATCGGCTCCGCCGACTTCTTTCCAATTTGTGATTTTACCGGTGAAAATGCCTTCCAATTGTTCACGGGTTAAATTTTCGGCCTTGTTGGTGGGATGTATAACAACTGCCAAAGCGTCGTAGGCAATTACCACTTCTTTTACTGTGCTTCCTTTTTCTTGAAGTTTCTTTTTCTCGTCAAATTTGATTTTGCGAGATGATTGGGCTATGTCCGTGGTTCCTTCTATTAGTGCGGAAATTCCTACGCCGCTACCACCGCCGGTAACCGTTATCTTGGCATTTTTGTTTGCTTTCATATAATTTTCAGCTTCTTGCTGTGAAAGCGGCAAAACGGTGTCAGAGCCTTTTATTGTCTGAGCTGTCAATACTGAGGCTGCCGTCAATATTGCTGTGAACAGAATCTTCTTCATGTTGTTCTCCTTAGTTGAACTGGTATAAATTTAAAATTCAGCTATTAAAGAATATATGCATTCCGGTTACAATTTGGTTAAGATTATTTAAAACGATTTCCGGAGAATTTTCACTTTCAACTCAATAAATTACTATATTCCTAGAACAATGTACTTTAAAGACATAAAGTCTCTTTCTCTTGAAGAGCTTCGCTGGTTTCTTTTAGATAAGGGGCATAAACCTTATAGGGCGGAACAGGTTCGTGTTTGGCTCTTTAAGCTTATGATGCAGACTTATGAAGGATTGAATGTTCCCGCCGAGCTTTGTGAACTGCTGGAAGCTAATTTTAGAATAAAATCGCTAAGTGAAGAGATGAAAATGGAGTCCTCCGATGGCACTGTAAAGTGGCTTTACAAAACGGTGGATGACTTTTCGGTTGAAACGGTTATGATCCCAACAGAAACAAGAGCCTCCGTTTGCGTATCAACACAATCCGGCTGTGCAATGGACTGCGCATTTTGCCGCACCGGGAACATGGGGTTTAACCGCTCTCTTGAAGCAGGCGAGATTTTGGAACAAATAATAAATGTACATAAATACTTTTCAAATGAAAAGCAGGATAGAACCGTTACCAATGTAATTTTTATGGGCATGGGCGAACCGCTTATGAATTTGGACGCTGTTCACAGGGCTTGCGTTTGCCTGCACGACCAAAAAGCCTTTGCAATGGGCAAGGGACGTTTAACGGTTAGCACCAGCGGCATTGTGCCGGGGATAGCAGAACTTTTGGAAAGAAACACGCCTTGCCATTTAGCTGTTAGCCTTGTCGCAGCAGACGATGAAACAAGGGAAAGCCTTATGCCTGTGAACAAAAGGTGGAATTTAACGGAACTTTTAAAAGCCATAGATAACTATCTGGAACGCAGCGGAGAATGGGTTACGCTTGAATATATTCTGATTAAAAATAAAACATGCACAAAAGCGGCGGCGGAAAATTTAATACGGATTGTTAAACCAAGGCGTTGCAAAGTAAATGCCATTGTTTTAAACAGCAACGAAAATCCCGAATTACAGGCTCCATCAGAGCAAGAGGTGAATAATTTTTTAGAATTGGTTAGGGCAAAATCGGTGCAAATAAACATCAGAAATCCAAGAGGGCGCGATATTCTAGCAGCCTGCGGTCAATTAGCAAGCAATTCTTGCAAGGTGGCAATATGAATGATATGGCATTAACGCCAAATGTTCCGCAATATTGGGAAATTTTATACGAAGAAGGAAGGGATGACTGGGATTTGGGTGAAACAACCCCGGCTTTGCTTGAATTCTTTGAGCATTCGTCTTGCCCTAAAACGGGAAACGTTTTTGTTCCGGCTGCGGGCAGAGGCTGGGACGCAGATGCTTGGGCAAAGCGAGGACATAATGTTGTTGCCGTTGATTTTTGTTCGTCTGCGTTTGACGCTTTGGAAAAACTCTCGGATAGCAACAGCAATTTAACCGCATTGAATACGGATATGTTCTTGCTAAATATGTACGATGGAAAAGCTAGAATGAAACAATTTGATATTATTTACGACTATTTCAGTTTTAACTCCGTTCACCCGGGCAGGCGCGATGAATGCGTAGAGATGTGGCTCAGAATGCTAAAAAATGATGGACTTTTAATAGGATTTTTTTGCCCGCTTGGCGATGAAAAATATGGGGAAACCCCACCTTACAGCATATCAAAGGATGAACTTGAAGTTCGATTTAAGGGAATATTTGAAATTAAGGAGAAAATAGTGCCTAAAAAAAGCATTAAAGATAGGACCGGCAGAGACAGAGCCGGCAGGGAGGAGATTTGGCTTTTGAGGAAAATATTATGAGTGAAGAAACTTGCCCGTGCGGTTCCGGGAAAAATTACAGCGAATGCTGTGAACCTATAATCAAGAAAACAGCCCCGGCGGCCAACCCGGAGGCTCTTATGCGTTCGCGCTATTCCGCTTACGCCAAAGGAGAAATTTTTTGGCTAAGGGACAGCCTTGAGGAATCGCAGCGAAAGGACTTTGACGAAAAAGGCGCACGCCAGTGGAGCGGAGGTGCCCAGTGGTTGGGTTTAACCATTGTTGAGTCAAAAATAGATGAAGAGAAAAATACTGGCTTGGTTGAATTTATCGCGAAATACAAGCAGAGCGGGGTTGCCAGAGAGCATCACGAAATTTCCGAATTTGTGCGAAAAAACGGAAAATGGCATTTGACCGAAGGCCATATGGTTAGGCCGGAACCGGTGCGCAAAGAACAAACCGCAGGCCGCAACGACCCTTGCCCTTGCGGTTCGGGAAAGAAGTATAAGAAATGCTGCTTTAAAGATTAAAAAATATTTTTTAATCCGGCTAAGGCGGTTTCTATTTTCCATTCGCTTTTATTGTACAGGGCGGCGTAATTGCTTATAGCCCGTACTTGAACGGCTTGAACTCCGTATTCTTTGCAAACGGCAAAAAACGCCGCTCCTTCCATTGTTTCTATTTGTGCGGATTTTCCCCTTATATTTCCGATTTCCTCTGTACTTGTGCAGTTTAAAACCGTTGCGCCTTTAACATCCTTCAATTTTTTTTCAAAAGGCAAAGCGCCGGAAGCAAAAAATGTATTCGGTTCCCAAGGCAAAAATTCCAATATGCAATCGCTCTCTACCTCCACCACATCGCCAATATTTAAACCGCTGGAACGATAAGCCCCGGCTATCCCCATTTGAATAGCATTCTTATAATTTTTACCCTGAAACGCTCTGGACAAACTGAGCGCTGTAGCCAAAATACCAACCCCGCTAACCAAACAATCGCAACCTTGTGGAACTCCCTCCGGAAAAACCCCATCTCTCTCCATCTCAGTAGCAAAAACAATCAAACAACTCTCAACTCTCAACTCTCAACTCTCAACTAAAAAAATAATCAAAACTGTTCCAAAAATCTCTGGTCGTTTGAAGTTAGCAAAGATATTTCCGGTATATGATGCCTAAGCATAGCTATGCGGTCTAGTCCAAAACCAAAAGCGAAGCCGGTGTATTTTTCCGCATCTATTCCTACATTGCCAAACACAGCTGGGTCAACCGAACCGCAGCCTCCTATTTCCATCCAGCCCGTGCCTTTGCACCTGCGGCATCCTTTGCCTTCGCAAAAAACGCAGCTCACATCAACTTCTGCGCTCGGTTCGGTGAAGGGGAAAAAACTTGGACGAAATCTGGTTTTTGCATTTTCGCCGAACAATTTTTGGGTGAACAAGGCAAGGGTTCCCTTTAATTGCGCAAATGTTATGTTTTCGTCCACAACCAAACCCTCGCACTGCTGAAACATCGGAGCGTGGGTGGCATCTGCATCTGCACGGAACACATGGCCGGGGGCTATCATTTTTATCGGTGGCTTATGAGTTTCCATATAGTGAATTTGCGTACCGCTGGTCTGCGTGCGAAGCACTGCGTTTTGCGAGAGATAAAATGTGTCTTGCATATCACGGCTTGGGTGGTCTTTTGGGGTGTTCAACGCCTCAAAATTATACCAATCCGTTTCTACATCGCGACCAAAATCCACATGAAAACCCATATTTGCAAAGAAGTCGATAATTTCTTCCCGAATATCATAGAGAGGATGAGTGCTGCCGTGCAGGTAGCCTGTGCCGGGCAAGGAGATATCGAGTTTGCCAACGGACAATTTTTGAGCCATAGCAAAAACGCTCGCTTTTTCCTTAGCTTGTTCTATTGCTTCCGAGATTTCCGTTTTTAATTCGTTCACCTGTTTCCCAAATGCAGGTCTCTCCTCTGCGCTGAGGGTAGCCATTTCTTTCAACAGTTCCGTAACCAAACCTTTTTTGCCCAGGTATTTTAAACGCAAATTTTCAACGGAAGCTTCATCATTTAAGTCCGCTTGTGAAAGTTCATTTTTAAATTGCTCTTTAACCGAAATCATGATGGGAATTTAGAAATTTTTTTCGCATCATCTTTCGCTATCAAATCTTGCCTTTTATCTTGTTGTTTTTTTCCTCGGCAGATTGCAATTTCCAGTTTGGCGTTGCGTTTTTTAAAATAGAGCTTTAGCGGGACTATTGTAAGCCCCTTTATTTCAACCGCTTTTTGCATTTTCTCAATTTCGTGTTTATGGACAAGGAGTTTCCTTCGCCGGGCGGGAATGTGGTTGAATTGGTTTGCCTGCGAATATTCATTTATATGCGCACCCACCAGCCAAAGCTCATCCTTTTCCGAAACCTCCACCCACGCCTCGCCAAGGCTTATATGCCCGGCCCTAATGGATTTCACTTCCGAGCCGGCTAAAGCTATCCCTGCTTCAAAGCACTCCAAAACCTCATACTGATGAGAAGCCTTGCGGTTGTGTATAGCCGAAAATCTCTGTTCCTTTTGCATTCGCCGATAAATGTAGAAAACAACCAGACACTCCCATAACCACAACAAATCTTAACAAAAATGTAACAAAAACTCATATTTCTTGTAACCATAGAAAGCTAAATTAACTTCTGTCATGAGAAAATTGGTTGAGAAGATTGTAGAGAAAATTCTCGCTATTAGCGGAGCCATGACTACTATTGTTATAATGCTCGTAGTAATTTTTCTGTTCAAAGAGGGTTTTGGGTTATTCAATAGCCCCGTAATTGAGAAAGGTTATGCTTTGTGCGTCAATGAGGTTAATCCCGTTGAACATATAGGTTCGGCTGCCATTAAAAAAATCTATAACCAACATATAGAAAATTGGTCGGAAATCGGCGGATTAAATGAAAAAATAATCCCTTTTCGCTATGATGATGTGTTTCAGCATTATAAAGAAGAAGAATTTGGCGAAAATTATGAAAAATTGCCGGAGAAATTAGGTGAAGTAATAGCCGGAAGCCCCGGAATACTCGCTTTTATACCGGAAGAGTATTTGCCGAAAAATGTCAAAGGCGTGAAAATTTTGGATGGAAATACGATCAATCCCAATGATTTCTTTCTTGGAGTGGAATGGATCCCAACATCAACCCCGGCACCGCAATTCGGAGTGCTGCCCCTTATACTTGGAACATTATGGGTTAGCTTGGTTGCAATTTTAATAGCTACCCCGCTTGGAATGGGCGTTGCCATATATCTTTCCGAATTGGCGCAGGGCAAGGTTCGTGATATTTTAAAACCGGCTATAGAACTGCTCGCCGGAATACCCTCTGTTGTTTATGGGTTTTTCGGTTTGGTCGTTTTGGTTCCTTTGGTGCAAAAAACTTTTAGCCTGTCAGTTGGCGAAACCGCTTTTACAGGCAGCGTTATACTCGCTATCATGGCTTTGCCCACAATAATAACGGTTGCAGAAGATGCCATGCGCAGCACGCCTCGTGCTATGCGAGAAGCGAGCCTTGCTTTGGGTGCTACTCACTGGCAAACAATTTATAAAGTGGTAATCCCGTATGCTGCCTCCGGAATATCCGCCGCAGTTGTTTTGGGGATAGGACGGGCCATTGGAGAAACCATGGTAGCCTTGATGGTAACCGGAAATGCGGCCATTATACCAAAAACATTATTCTCGCCTGTACGCACAATTCCGGCAACCATAGCCGCAGAACTTGGAGAGGCACCACACGGAGGCGTGCATTATCAGGCGCTTTTTGTGCTGGGTTGTGTTTTATTTTTGATTACCCTTGTGATAAGCATTACCGCAGAATTGATCTCCAAACGCCAGCATAATAAAGGGTTGTAATATGAGTAAAAAATTATCTCAACAAATCGCTTTTTGGATTTTCCGCATTTTGGGCGTGTTTGTTGTTGGAATTCTCCTGTGGATACTCGGTTTCATAATTTACAACGGAATAGGAGTTATAAGTTTTGAATTTATTTTTGACGCACCCAGAGACGGTATGCTGAAAGGCGGAATTTTCCCCGCAATTGTGGGAACCTTCTGTTTGATTGTAGGAAGCATGATTGTAGCCTTTCCCCTTGGCGTGATGTCTGCTATTTATACCAACGAATATGTTAGAGATGGAAAAATTTCCAAATTTATACGAATGATGACAAATAATCTCGGCAGTATCCCTTCCATCATTTTCGGCTTGTTCGGAATGGCGCTCTTTGTGAATACCATGAGCTGGGGAGACTCTATTTTAGCCGGTTCTTTCACTTTGGGTTTACTCGCTCTTCCCTTGGTAATTCGCACAACGGAAGAGGCACTCCGAACAGTTCCCGACTCTTTGCGTGTTGGCAGCTATGCTTTGGGAGCTTCCAAATTGCAAACGATAAGATATGTGACTTTGCCGGCAGCTTTTCCAAATATTGTCACGGGACTAATCCTTTCGGTGGGAAGAGTTTCGGGAGAAACGGCTCCTATTTTATTTACGGTAGCGGCTTACTTCTTGCCCAAATTGCCTTCAAGCGTATTTGACCAAGTAATGGCACTCCCTTATCATCTTTATGTTATATCAACCAGCGGCACAAATTTGGAAGCGGCACGCCCAATGGCTTACGGAACCGCCTTGGTTTTGATAACCCTTGTTTTAATCATCAATTTTTCAGCTTCGCTCATTCGCAAGCATTTCAGCAAGAAACTCGGAGGACATTGATATGAATATCGTAGAAACAAAAGACGTCAACTTTTATTACGGTGATTTTCACGCATTAAAGGGTGTTTCTCTGGACGTTGTGAAGAACAGCGTTACTGCGTTTATAGGGCCTTCGGGTTGCGGCAAATCAACCTTCCTGCGTCTTTTAAATCGCATGAATGATTTAATTCCCGATATGAAATTGACGGGCAAGTGCCTTATCAATGGAAAAGATATTTACGATAAGCGTGTTGATGTGGATGAATTGCGAAAGAAAGTGGGCATGGTTTTTCAAAAGCCAAATCCATTTCCGAAAACCATTTTTGAAAATATCGCTTACGGTTTGCGGGTGAACGGAATAAAAGACAAGGAGTTTATAAGGAACCGTGTTGAGGAGTCGCTTAAAGGCGCTGCTTTATGGGAAGAGGTGAAGGACAAGCTTAGCCGCTCGGCTTATGATTTATCCGGCGGCCAACAACAGAGGCTTTGCATTGCCCGCGCTTTGGCGGTTAAACCCGATATTCTGCTGATGGACGAACCGGCATCTGCGCTTGACCCTATTTCAACTTCCAAAATTGAGGAATTGATTTTCACCTTAAAAGCCGAATATACCATAGTAATTGTGACTCACAATATGCAACAAGCGGCTAGAGTCAGCGATAGTACGGGATTTTTTATGCTGGGCGAGTTGATTGAATTCAGCGAAACCAGAAAAATGTTTTTGAACCCCAGCAAAGAGCAAACACAGAATTACATCACAGGAAGATTTGGATAATCCAAAAGGAAGGTTGTTATGGATAAAGCGATGAGACACTTTGAGAAGGAATTGATTGCCCTCAAAGGAGAGATCAACGGTATGTGGCAGCTTGTGCTTTCGCAGTTGCAAAAGTGCAAACAGGCCTATGTGACCAACAATATAGAACTCGCTCGTGAAGTAATTATACGCGAAAAAAGCGTTAATTCCTTTGAATTGGACATAGATAAAGGGTGTGAAAACTTTATAGCTCTGTTCACACCGGTTGCTATGGATTTGCGGTTGATAATTTCCATGATAAAAATCAGCACAACTTTGGAACGCATAGCCGATTTTGCCGATGGAATTGCAAGGCATGTTGTTGACGATGATAATGTAGCGTCCGAAACGATGAAAGAGGATTTGAAAATAGAAGCCATGTTTGATATTGTAATTTCAATGCTTTCCGATAGTTTTGTTGCGCTTGAAACCGAGAACAGCAAGCTTTCCGGGACAATTTTGCAAAAAGACGATGATGTGGATACCATTTACGAAGAAGGCAAAAGATACCTTGCCGATTATATTTTGAAAGACCCTGAAAAAGGAGAGTGTATTTTAAATACCTTCTTAACATTGCGGAAAATTGAAAGAATTGGCGACCATTGCTGCAATATTGTTGAGGAAATAGTTTTCTATATTGATGCCAAAGTTTTGAAGCACAGTAAAGGCAGAAGAAGCGAGCAAAAGATAGAGAATAATGAGCCTGAAGAACCAAAATAAAAAAATCCTTGTTGTTGACGATGAAGCCGATATTTGCGAGATATTGTCTTTCAATTTGGCAAACGAGGGTTATGAAGTAGATGTAGCCTCTTCTGCGGAAGAAGCACTTAAAAAGATTTCCGAAGAACATGATTTGATTTTGCTGGATGTGATGCTGGGCGGAATGTCCGGGTTTCGCTTTGCGGAAAAACTTCGCAAAGATGGCAACAATGTTCCCATTATTTTTCTCACGGCAAAAGATGCCGAAAACGATATGCTCACCGGTTTTTCCGTAGGCGGTGATGATTATATATCAAAACCCTTTTCCCTGAAAGAGGTTTCCGCTCGTGTTAAAGTTGTGCTGAAAAGAATTCAAGAAGAAGTTGTTGATATTAAAGAAAATGTATTGACTATTGATGAATTGACTATTGATTTTTTGGCAAAGGAAGCGAGAATAGGCGAAACGGTATTGCCGCTGACCAAAACGGAATTTGAAATACTATCGCTCTTGGCTTCCAATCCTTCACGGGTATATTCGCGAAGGCAAATGCTGGATATTGTATGGCAAGATACACCTTATATAACCGAGCGTACGGTTGATGTTCACATAACTCGTTTGCGAAAAAAATTAGGCGATAAATCCTATTACGTATCCAATCGTGCAGGGTTCGGATATAAATTCAGCGTTTCAAGGCCATGATAAAAAAATTTCAACAGAAATTGATTTTCGGTTTTTTGCTGATATTTGTTATTTGCACGCTTGGCATTGTGATTTTAGCAAACAAGGAATATATTTTCTTTGCCGCTGTTGTTTTTCTTATCGGTTTGGCATTTATCCTATATGTGGGAAACTATTTTGGGATGGCGGTTAAGCGGCTAAGGGATTTTTCCAAGATGCCGGAAATAGATGAAGCGGTAATTCCAAAATTTTCAGAAGACGAATTCGGCGAGATATGCGCAAATATTTCGGAAGGGATACGCAGAGTTAAGGAAAATGAAAAACGTTTGGCCAGAGAGAAGGAAAAATTGTTGCTGCACATTCAAGCTTCTGTCGAAGGGGTTTGTTTTTTTAATGCGGATAGAACCGTAGCTTTTTACAATGGGCTTTTTTTGCAGTCCTTCAATATCATTTTCAATCAGCCTTTAACCATAGGCAAAGAAATATCTTTTGATGAGCATTTTTTTAGCCCTGTGCTCATGTTTTTAAATCAGTGCATAAATGAGGATTATTATGAAATGCGTATAAGCAGGCAGGGCAATGATTTTTTGCTGCGTATGAATGTGTTTGAAGACAAGAGTTTTGAGATGATTTTGATAAATGTGACCGCTAGGGAAAATACCAGGCGTCTAAAACAGGAGATGACCGGGAATATAGCTCACGAACTGCGAACTCCCGTGACGAGCATTCGAGGTTTTTTGGAAATTTTATTGAATAATAATATTGGAGAAGAGAAGAAAAAGGAATATTTGCAGCGGGCTTTTTCGCAAACCCAGATTTTATCCGAATTGATTTCCGATATGAGTTTGCTCACAAAAATAGATGCAAAAGCGCAGTCGCTAAAATCGGAGAATTTGAATATTTCGCAGGTAATTGCAAATGTATATGAAGATACTTCCTCCGCTTTGCAGGAAAAAAACATAAAAGTTGCTATTGATGTTCCGAATGATATTGTAATTGCCGGCAATCGCAATTTGCTTTACTCGATTTTCCGCAACTTGACTGAGAATGTGATGAGGCACGCCGGGAATGATGTTGATATTCATGTAAAAATGTATGGTGTCAAAGACGGCAAGGCGTATTTTATTTTTGCGGATAACGGCAACGGCATTGAGGATGAGCATCATTTAAGCCGTTTGTTCGAACGTTTTTACCGTGTGCACGATGGCCGCACTCGCAGTACCGGAGGTTCCGGTTTGGGGCTTTCCATAGTTAAGAACGCTGTGCTTTTTCACGGCGGAACTATTTCCGTAAGGAGAGGCGAAAACAACAAGGGTTTGGAATTTTTATTCTCATTGCAATGTGCTAGAATGGGTTCAGCAATTGTCTGAACCCCGATACCCCCGATTTATGGGATTTTCCCGATTTTCCCAACAAAACGGCAAACGCCACCGTTCATATCCACGCACGTAGGGGCGATCCCTTGCGGTCGCCCCTTTGCCATGATGTTTGCCCCATCCACCCCGATATCCACCGTATTTGCCCCGATATTCGCCCAAAAATCCCCCATTTCATGGCAAACAGGGGCAAAACGACGTGGCAAAGAGGGCGACCGCAAGGGATCGCCCCAACAAAATCCCCCCAAAACCACAAAAAACCGGCCTTTTCCTCCAAAAAAATCTATATTTACCCCATATGACCCCTTTTCGCAAAATAACGTCCCCCGCTAGAGCCTCATACGTAGGCTCTACGGCACGTTACGCTCAGGGGTCGAAAAACCCCTCCCAGGGCACGTATTGCGATTTTAGGGCCATTACAGCCCCAAATAAGGGCATTTTCTTAAAGTCCAAAATTTTGACCCCCCCCCCGGCAAAAACCGTGCCAGATTAATCAAGTTCAGCGAAAAAAGTCCAAAAAATGCGGTTTTTACNNNNAAAACGCCATTTATTTATTTTTTGAAGGCCTCAAAAGGTTTTTATTTGCTCCCGCAAACTGCAGGAGGGGTTCAAAAGGTTTTTATCCCTCCCCGCAACCCGCAGGAGGGTCTCAAAATGTTTTTATCCCTCCCTGCAACCCGCAGGAGGGCCTCAAAAGGTTTTTATCCCTCCCTGCAAGCTGCATGGGGGTTTCAAAAGATTTTTCACCCCAAATATAGGAGAAATAGCAGTGAAAATAAATAAAATCTATGCGTACAACTTGAGAAATGATGCTCATTTCCAGTTTTATACGGAGTTTCGCAGCCTGATTGAGAAGGATGAAGCTGTCCGGCAGAAGTGTATAGACAAGTAACATAGTTT
>LIUG01000064.1:4508-8347 GCA_001462245.1 Candidatus Fibrimonas termitidis | reverse complement strand
ATTGAAGGTGAATTACCGTTTTTCTGGAAATATCTCCTAATTCCTCTTCAATGATTTTGCTAAAAAAATGCTTGTTTTCCTGCAGCGCCTTCCTGTAGTATTCATAATGAGCTTTAGACAATGAGCCCCATGCCGCCTTGTTTGCATCAATTTCTTTCATTTTCTCTTCTCCAAAGAGTTTATTCTATTGAAATAAATGTATCATGAAAAACAAACTAATAATTAACATTTTAGATCATTTTTTGGATTTATAGCATATTAATCGTATTAAAAATCCTCCAATCCATCCAACCGGAGCGGCAATCCATATCCCAGTAGGATACCATTTAATATGTGCATAAAAGAGAAAATAATATGAAACAAACACGCCGGATTTTCCCAATTCGATTCTTTTCATGATTACCCGCATAAACTATAAAATTAAGGTGATGCCAAAAGTTTCTCTGGGGACAAATACAAGGGGGGCAAATTACTTAACTCTTCAATCGCTTTTGTAAAATACTCTTTCAATTCTTTTATCGTTTCTTTCATCGCTGGCTCATCATAATGATGTTCCTCTGCCCTAATCCACTCAAGGCGGTATTCTAAATTTCTTTTAGTGTTTTCAACAACATCAAAATTCAGAGGACATACATATAAATCCCTGCCGGTATTATCCTGCCCGTAGGTACTGATCTCGCTTATGTTAAAATAAAACGTATTTTTCGCCATGTACCGTTTATACCATTGTACCTGTTCGGTGTTTTCTGCTAATTTTTTGCCATTATAGGAAAAAGCATCATTAATATAAATATCAGAATTGTTGGCAAACATATTCCGCATTTCAATAAGGTTTAAAATATTTCCGTCTTCATCGCTGAAATAGCCGCACCATGTTGGATCGAGCATAATCCATTTGTCAATGCTTTTTATGTACACATGGGTAACAACATGATTATCCAAATCCTCATATGAAAAAGGATAAATAAAAACAGTACGGGCAGGCAATCCGATGCTCAGCAGACATTCGGTTAATATATAAGCCAAATTCTTACAATTGATACCCCCGTTTTCCCCCTTGTCAAACGAAAATTCAAGTAAATCCAGTGCATTCGGCGGGACATGGTTGGTATAAGCACCGTTATGATATGTATGCTCGCAAAGCCAAAAAAGTATTTTCAGGGCTTTTGACAGATCGTCGCTGTTTCCGGCAATTTTATCAAGTTCATATTTATTTTTCAGGGTAGAAAAGTTTTTATTTGAAAAATCAATTTGCAATTTCACATTATCTTGACTGGTTTTTTTGAAATTGCTGTACTTCATCAGCACAGAATTATAATGGTTTTGATCTTTCATGATATATTCAAAACTTTTCTGCGTCTGTTCTTTTGTCTTTGCAGTACTGCTTGTTGTACAGGCATAAGAAATAATGCCAGACAAAATAACTACCGCGTTTTTTATCACCATTTTCCGTGTCATAAAAAGTCTCCTTGATACGGTTTAAAATTTTCATTTTTATTTGTCAAGTATTACAGTCTCTAAAATCAGAAAGTTTACTTTTGTACGCTATTCAACGCAAGAATACCAAGCGAAGCTACAGCAATAGCCAGCAGCTTGATAAGTTCATTTGCCGAAACATTGGCGTTAATGGCTGTCATTACGATAACCGCTACCCCCATAGCCAGGCTGACTGCCGCTAATGCCAGATTTACGATGTGTTTTACCTGTTTACCCATAAAGTCCTCCTAATGACTTGCTTAAATTATAGGCACATGCTTCTTATCTGCCAATGCAATTGGGCGGCAGGAAATGGCATTTTGGGTATATATTTTGGCAAGTTAGGCGAGTATTACTTGAATAAACCCGGAAACAAACGCATAATCCAAAATATGAAAATAACCATCAACACCGAAGTTCAATGCGCTGAGACTGAAATTATAGTCAATTGCAGTCGTTTGGATGAAGATGTTGAAAAAATACTTGCCGCAATCAGAATCCTGGATATGAAACTCACAGTCTATAAAGACAAACGGCAGTACACTATTGATTCATCAGATGTCATTTATATTGAAAGTATCGACAAGCGGACTTTTCTTTATACCAATACAGATGTATATGAAAGCCATCTTAGGCTCTACGAGCTTGAGGAGAAACTTGCTAGCTGTAATTTTTTGCGGGCTAGTAAAAATTGCCTTTTTAATATTAACTACGTTCAGTCTATCGAGCCGGATTTACACAGGCTCATCCTGACATCGGCAAAGGGCATTAAACTGATAGTATCGCGACAATACGCGCCTGCGGTAAAGCAGAAATTGGAGGCTTAAAATGAATGAAGAAATGAAAGAGACGCCGGTTTTTACACAATTCCTAAGAAGTACAGGAACCATTTTTACCTCTACCGTTCTTACCATATCCATTGCGGGAATGATATTTGCGCGTTTTGATCCCAGTTTGCGGGAAACGTCCTCTTTGTTTGCACTTACTCCTATTGGAATAACCTACAACACTATTCTGCAAATATTTTTGGGTTCCGTTATTTTGGCGGCAGTTTCAGCATTTTTATTCTCTGAACGTTATTTATATAAAATGAAATTCTTACTGCGAACTATTATTTTTCTGTTAATGGTTTTGACCCTTTTTTCATTGTTTTCAATTATCTTCAAATGGTTTTTGGTGAATGAACCCATAGCCTGGTTTAGATTTTTTGTTTCTATCTTTATCTGTTTTGCCGTAAGTACCGGGTTAACGCTTGTTAAACAAAGATTGGAGGGGAAAAAATATAACAAGCTGCTGGAGAGTTATAAGGCTCGGCATAACATAAAATCCGCGTAATTGCCATGAAAAGTTATTGTTTTTCCTTTAATTTTTTCTTGCGCTCTTACAGCTTAAACCGTTCCGACAGTTCCTTTAGATGGCTCCCGATAAACAGCGCGCCGTATCCGGTAATGGCCATGCCGGTAATAAGGCCCAGTGGAAGGAGAAAGGAGGAGCCCTGATCGCGGGCAACGCTGACAAAGTCCTTGCCAAAAAATACGGTTGCAAGCGAAACAAGCATGACGAGGCCGGCGATTATCCAGCCTTTGGTAGAAAATCCGCCAATCTCGAAAGCCCGCTCATCCTCTGTTTCCGCATCGGCCGCCTCGCGGTAAATTCTGCTCATAATGGTGTCGGTAAAATCCGGGGAAGGGGGAAAAAAATTTGTCCGCAGAAGAGAGCGGGCAGCTTCGTAGGTTTGCAGACGGGCGGCGCACGATCCGCAAAAAATAATGTGGAACGCCAAATTCAAGCGCGTCCACAGAGAAACCGTCTCTTCTGTCTGATACACCACATCAAGCGCGTTATCGCATTTCATTTTTTTCTCCTATTGCTCACCGCTTAAGCTCACCCTAAGCAGTTTTTTTGCCCTGAACACATGGGACTTTATCGTGTTTTCCGGAAAGCCGGTAATTCGCTCTATCTCCTTGATAGAGCAATCGTAAAAAAAATACAGATCCACGCACACCCGGTATTTTTCCGGCAGTTCCGCCACTGCGGAACGAACCGCTTCTTTTGCGGCGTTCTGCAGGGTGTGATGCTCCGGGCTTTCCTCGGTTATCGGTTCTTCCGCCAAACTCTGGTACTCTTTTCTGCGGTTGATGCCGTTAATCGCCGTGTTGTAGGCAATGCGGTACAGCCAGGTAGAAAACCGCGCATGGCCCCGAAACGACGCAAGGCTGCGGTATGAACGGAGGAACACATCCTGAGTAAAATCCGCCGCGTCGTCCTGATTATGAAAAAAACTTATGCCCATAGCGTGTACCTTTTGTTGATAGCGCTCGACCAGCAGCCGGAACAATTCCCTTTCTCCGGCAAGGATTTCT
>LIUG01000064.1:2513-4202 GCA_001462245.1 Candidatus Fibrimonas termitidis | reverse complement strand
CCCAAAAGGCCATACCCGGTGTTATCCATAATGGCCAGAAATACCGTTAAGCTAATCCCCACGCTAAGCAGCAGCAGTCCGGTAAGCAGGCTGAACGACTGAAGATCAAAGCTGGGTTTTAGGTACTGCCCGGCCTTGATAAGAAGAACCTTGCGCCGGTGCTGCCAAAGCAGGTAAAAGAACACCACCACGGAACCCATAACTATGCCCACAATAGGGATAATGGCGATAATTGTTTGAGCGGCAGTCGCTTTGTTCATAAAGCCAATTTCCTCCTCACAATACCACCATTATAGCCTGAGAAAAGCCTTGCGTCTATATTTTGACCGGATCAAGGGGAAAAGGTTGCAAAAATCGGGCCTGTTCCCAGCCGCGTTTCCTGAGAAAAGATCCAGTCATTGTTGCGGCTATTTTATGTATCTGTTATATTGTAAGAAGAGAGAGAAATGGCAAAGATAACCGTTGAAAAAACAGAAATTTCGGTCATTCAAGTAAATGAAGAAGATTTTATCTCGCTTACCGATATTGCCAAATTTAAATCCGATGAACCAAATGCCGTCATAGGGAACTGGATGCGGAACCGGAATACCCTTGAATATTTGGGAATTTGGGAGACTTTTTATAACCCTGTTTTCTAAACCCCTCGAATTCGAGGGGTTTAGAAAACAGGCAGGTTTGAACTCTTTTGTATTGTCGCCACAGAAATGGATAGAAACTACCGGCGCAAAAGGGATAATTTCCAGGGCCGGACGGAACGGCGGAACTTTTGCTCATAAGGATATTGCTTTTAAATTCGCAAGCTGGATTTCAACCGAATTTGAGTTGTATTTTATCCGAGAATTCCAGCGTCTCAAAGAGGCCGAACAGCAGCAAATCGGCTGGTCAGCCAAACGGGAACTGGCAAAAATCAATTATCATATCCACACGGATGCTGTAAAGCAGAATCTTGTCCCAAAAGAACTTACCTCCAATCAAGCCGCTGTTATATACGCTGATGAGGCAGATGTTTTGAATGTTGCTCTTTTTGGAATGACCGCCAAAGAATGGAGAACAAAAAATCCTGAATTAAAAGGAAATATCCGTGATTATGCTTCGATTAATGAACTCATTTGCCTGTCAAATATGGAGAACATTAACGCTGTCTTAATCAATGACAAAATACCGCAAAAAGACCGCTTACTGCGGTTGAATAAAATTGCTATACAACAAATGACCATATTGGTAGATGTACAGGGCAGGAAGTTGTTAAAATGAGTCTGGAAACCTCACAAATCTGGCTTTAGTTTAATTTGACAGTGCTATGTCAAATTAAACTAAATCTATTGGGAAGGATGGCTTAGATGAATTCACTGTTATGGCTGGTTTTGTAATCATGATGATACTTGATGTCGCATTGGGATAGCAGGCGGTGTGGTAGCAACCCTTGCAATAAAACACAAAAACATGCTAAAATCTCCACATGGGCGTTTTCAAGCACAAACAGTTTGCCGTTGGCAAACTTCCTTACATGGGAACAGACAATTTGCCTGCCCCCATAAGGGCAATGTTTTAAAGACGACAGTCGCATATTGACGGCTGTCAAGGAGTAAAAAAATGGCAGAATGGTATGATACACCTGGTGAATTTAAAGAGATGACTCTTAATCGGTTGCAGGAACTTAATCCAGGTCAATTTAGACAAAGAGGATGG
>LIUG01000064.1:495-2271 GCA_001462245.1 Candidatus Fibrimonas termitidis | reverse complement strand
GTAAAATATAATCTTGCCGATCAAAATGCGGCAACGAAATAGATGGTAGCGCAAAAGTGCCTCACACGGAGGCACTACGCCACCAAGCTTCGTGCCTTTGTGTCTCCGTGAAAGCTCTGGCGTCCCTTTTACTCCTCAAATGGCCTCTCTCCAAACCTCGCTATAATATCTTCACGAACCGCGGAAGGCAACGGACATTCGTAAAATGTGCTTTTCCCGATAGTGGCAACGCTGGTGGGGATGGTGATGTTGGTAAGGCTTTTACACCCGCGAAATGTCCTAACCCCGATGGTTTGGACGCCGTCCATTATGGTTACGCTGGCAAGGTTCTCGCACTGGTAAAATGCCCCGTTTTTGATAGTGGCTACGCTTCCCGGTATGATTACGCTGGTAAGGCTGGTACACTTCCAAAATGCCAAATCCCCGATCTCGGCAACGCCTTCCGATATGGTTACGCTGGCAAGGTTCCCGCACCCGTAAAATGCTCCCGGCTCCATGGTGGCAACGCTTGACGGGATGATTACGCTGGCAAGACTGCCGCATTGAGAAAATGCGGCCTTGCCAATAGTAACAACGCTTGCCGGGATGATTACACTGGCAAGGCTGCTGCACTCCAAAAATGCCATAGGCCCGATCTCGGCAGCGCCTTCCAATATGGTTACGCTGGCAAGATTCTTGCACCTAAAAAATGCCCCCTCCCCCATAAAGGTTACGCCTGCCGGTATGGTTATACTGGTAAGGCTGCCGCATTGGAAAAATGCGCCATACTCAATAGTCGCAATGCTTGACGGCATGGTTACACTGGCAAGGCTGGTACAACCAGAAAATGCACAAACCCCGATAGCCGTTACGCCAGCCGGTATGGTTATGCTGACTAGATCCTCGCAGTCGGCAAAAGCCTCTTCTCCTATGGCGGTAACGGGCAGGCCCTGTATCTTCCTCGGAATCCGTACTTCCGGTTCTGCCCCCACATATTTGGTAATCTGTACCGATGTACCGTCGTCCAGGGGCTGGGTCTCAAAGTCGCTTTCACTGCTGGGCCCTTTGTAGACGGAGCCCAATACCCGTACACATACCGTCACCAGAGCCGCCAGCAGCGCCAGTGCCAGTATCAGTATGATGATATCCCGGACTATCTTTCCTTTGGGGGTTTCGGTTCGTTGAACCGGAGTTTCTTCTATCCTGTCTTCTGTCATTGGTGTTATTGTGGCGGAAACCAGGAGTAGTGGCAATGCGGTGACTGACACCTTTACAAGCCCCCTGTACATGAAGTAAGCTTAACGTATGAATATATCAACCTATATTGTAAAACCCCAGCTTCCGGACGCGCTTAAGCCTCTGGAAGAAATAGCCCAAAATGTCTGGCTGTCCTGGAATTATGACGCGGTCCAGCTCTTCATCAGATTGGATTATGAATCATGGCTTAAATCCCAGCAGAATCCCATCAGGACGCTGGGAATGGTAAGCCAGGAGCGGCTTGCGCAGGTTGGTCAGGATGATTCCTACCTGGCCGCGCTGGAAGAAGTCTACGCCCGTTTTAAGAAATACAAAAAGGCGGAAACCTGGTACAAGGGTTCCAGGAACGATGTGGTAGCGTATTTCTCCATGGAATACGGCATGGATGTGTCCCTGCCCATTTATTCGGGCGGCCTTGGCATCCTGTCCGGCGACCACATGAAGACCTCCTCCGATATGGGCCTGCCGCTGGTGGGGGTGGGGCTGCTGTACCGGCAGGGCTACTTTACCCAGGTCCTTAATGCCGATGGTTTCCAGCAG
>LIUG01000064.1:0-304 GCA_001462245.1 Candidatus Fibrimonas termitidis | reverse complement strand
GCCGGTAGAACTCAAGTGCGATGCTAAGGGCAAGGCCCTTAAAATTTCCGTGGATTTGGCGGGCCGGGAAGCGTCTGCCCAGATTTGGGAAGTCAAAGTGGGCCGCAGTTCCCTGTATTTGCTGGACACTAATATAGAAGAAAACACGCCGGATATCCGGAATGTAACCGCAGCCCTTTACGGAGGCGACAAGGAAACCCGCATACGCCAGGAAGTGCTTCTTGGTATCGGGGGCATCCGCGCCCTCCGCGCCCTGGGGATCAACCCCGCGGCCTGCCATATGAACGAAGGCCACGCGGCGTTT
>LIUG01000063.1 GCA_001462245.1 Candidatus Fibrimonas termitidis | reverse complement strand
TATTTTGGACACTAATGAGTTTTAACATATAGGGCATTAAAGACCGGTCACATTATTATTAGTGAAAACGATGACTTTTATTGTGAAGTTCAAGATTTATATTTCAGAACCAAAGATGCAATCTGCGGATTTGCACGCTCCATCTTAAAAGCAAGAGATGTGGGCGATAAATTGTTTACGATTCAAAGTATACATCTGTCCGGCGCATGGGATTTAGTATTGGGAACAGGACGCAAAGGTGAAACCATAAAGCGAACTGTAAGCGAAATCGCCAGAGGAGAAATGAGTAATGAATGACGATGAACAGATCCCCGATGAAATTAAATCCGCACAGAGGATTCTTGAAGCGATGAAAAAGCCAGGCTGGCAATTTCAACTTGAGCCTGAAATGTACAAAACAGCGGAACACGCCCTTGAAACAGTGAAGAAGTACGGCTGGCGGCTTAAATTCGTGCCAGATGAACTTAAAACAGCAGAACTCTGCCTTGAGGCGGTGAAACAGGACGGCTGGGCGCTTAGCGATGTGCCCGATCAATTCAAGACGGCGGAACTTTGTCTTGAAGCGGTAAAACAAAACGGCATGGCACTTAGTTGTGTGCCTGATAAATTCAAAACACCGGAACTCTGTCTTGAGGCTGTAAAGCAGAGCGACTTGGCACTTGTAATGGAGCCGGAAGAGAGGAAGGAAGAAGTTTATCGTAGGTTGAATGAGGAAAAAAATATGGGCGGTGAAAAAACATGAGTAGTAACAAAATCACTACCGAAGAAGAAGCACTTGAAGCTGTAAAACGTGATGTCTTTGCACTTAAATATGTGCCTGAAAACCTCAAGACAGCGGAAGTTTGCCTTAAAGCAGTGAAACAGAACAGCTTTTCGCTTCCTTTAGTGCCTGAGAATCTCAAGACATACGAACTCTACCTTGAAGCGATGAAATGTTTCGGTACTGCACTCAAATTCGTGCCTGAAGATTTCAAGACTGCGGAACTGTGCTTTGAGGCGGTGAAGCATAGCTTCTATGGATTTGGTTCTGCGCTTAAATATGTGCCTCCTGAACTCAAGACAGCGGAACTATGCCTTGCGTCAGTGAAGAAGGACGGCATATCGCTTCGTTACGTGCCACTCAAATTAAAGACGGAGGAACTGTGCCAAGAAGCGGTGAAACAATTTGGCAGGGCACTTGAACACGTACCTCTCAAACTCAAGACTGCTGAACTTTGTCTTGAAGCGGTAAAAAGATACGGCTTGGCACTTCATTATGTACCTGATAAACTCAAAACGGCTGAAATGTGCCACGAAGCGGTGAAAAAGTTTGCCGAGACGCTTGAATATGTACCGAAAAATCTCAAGACGGCGGAACTTTGTCTTGAAGCGGTAAAGCAGCATGGCTATGTGCTTGAATATGTGCCTGATAAATTGAAGACGGTTGAACTCTGCCTTGAAGCAATGAAAAAGTACAGCAAGGCATTTCAATACGTGCCTAAAAAACTGCGGAAAGAGATTCTCCGTAGATTGGATGAGGAACAAATTTTGGTGAAAAAACAGTGAAAGCGATCGAAAGTTTGATGAAACAGAAGACATCGAAATAGATGAACATTATTACAAGTGCTGGACATCGAGAATAAAAAAATTATCGAGGCGAAAAAATATGAGTAACAGCAAAATGGGTTTACTAATTTCGGTTTTTCATGTACAATTTATCAATATGGGAAACAAAGCAGTAAAACCGGCGGATGGACAGTTTTTCTTATACAGGGACTCCGCAGGACGAGTACAAATAAATGCACTCCTGCGTGATGAAACCCTTTGGCTTACGCAAAAAGTTATGGCGGAGCTTTTTGAGGTTGATCGAAGCGTCATAACGAAGCATATAGGGAATATTTACATTGAAGGCGAACTTAAAGAAAAAGCAACTTGTGCAAATTTTGCACAAGTTCAAATTGAGGGGAATCGCGAAATTTCCCGTAATACCGCCTTTTACAATCTCGATATGATTATTGCCGTGGGCTACCGTGTCAATTCCAAACGGGCGACTGCCTTCCGTATTTGGGCAACCTCCGTATTGCGTGAATACATCATGAAAGGCTACTCGCTTGATGACGATCGGCTTAAAAGCGGCAATAAATTTGACAAAGCGTATTTTCGCGATCTGTTGGAACGCATTAAGGATATTCGTACAAGCGAACGTATGCTTTACCAGCAGTTAAAGGATATATACTCGCTTTCTGCGGATTATAACCGCGATTACGAGGATACAATTCTTTTCTTTGCCAAAGTTCAAAACAAAGTGCATTTTGCTATAACCGGGCAGACCGCCGCAGAGGTCATTCATTCCCGCGTGGACGCAAATATAGCGAACATTGGACTGACCACATGGCAAGCCTCGCCCAGCGGCAGAATTACGCGGCAGGATGTTACTATTGCCAAGAACTACCTTAAAGAGCCGGAACTAAAAGAACTTCGATATATTGTCAATTTATTTCTCGACTACGCACAGCATGAGGCGGAAGGCGAACGCGTAATTTATATGCGTGATTGGGAACGTGAACTCGACAAGGTGCTTGAATTGAACCGCAAGGAGATTTTGCAGTCCGCAGGGAAAATTTCTCATGAGGAAGCGCTAAAGAAAGCAATCGCTGAATATGAAAAATACAGAGCCAACCTAAAACTGACGGAAAAAGAAGATTCCGAACAGGAATATCTGCTTGATATCAAGGAACTTGAAAGATTGGAAGCTGATTTGGGAAAAGCGGGCGATAATGAATAATAGCTACCCCTTCACTATGTCATTATATGACACAGTGAAGGAGTATACTTTAGGCATGTTTAATCAGAAGCAACAGCAACCACTTGTTTGCGGAACCTAGAGTATCCAAGCGCGTAGCCATACCGGGCGATAACCGTTGGTATGGCATCTGTTGCTTCTTTTTTCTCGACACCAAAAGCTACAAAATTATCCTTTTTTAACTTCATTATTCAATGTTTTAAACCAGTTGCAAAATTCTGAATACTCGGGAAATGAATTGAATAGAAATGATAATGGCTCTTTCGTAAATTCTTCCAAGCATTTAAGCGTTTTGTGGTTTTCTGTTCCAAATGCCTCTTTTAATAAAGCGGTACGTAATTTAAAAGTATCAGCGATAATGGATTTATATCTATCCTCTTGCTGTGCAATAATATAAGATATGCTATTAGCGGTCTTTTTACTTCTTAGATGTATATTTGATGCCGGAACAAAATCCAGTTTTACAATGCTGTCATTATATGCTTTGATTGCATTAAGAAAATCTTTTGCCGTTGCCTGTTTGTCATCGGCTAATTTTCTTATATTTCCAAGACAAAACGCACTATCCACTGCCCGTTTATTTATCGTAGTATCTATTGCTCTTCTAAGTGCAAGATTTAAATCGGCATCGTTTTTACCCATGTATAGTTTTAGAATAGAGTCAACCTCTTCATCACCTGTT
>LIUG01000062.1 GCA_001462245.1 Candidatus Fibrimonas termitidis | reverse complement strand
CTGTTGAAAAGAGGGAAGATACTTCATTTCTCCTTCTTCAATATGCGGCGAATTTCATTACGTAGCCTTTTAGGTATGAATTGATGTGTCTCGTAATACCACTTCACCGCTTCAAGGCAGAGCTCAACTGTCTTGAGTTCGGGAGGCACAAACATGATCGACCAGCCGCTGTTTCTCACAGCTTCAAGGCAAAGTTCCGCCGTCTTGAGTTCATCAGGCATATATTGAAGCGCCCAACCGTGTGCCTTCACCGCTTCAAGGCATAGTCTCGGTGTCTTAAGTTCAATAGGCACGTAGGGAAGCGCCTGGCCGGACGCTTTCACAGCTTCAAGGCATAGTTCCGGCGTTTTGAGTTCGGGAGGCACGTCTTGAAGCACCCAGCCGTGCGCTCTTACCGCTTCAAAACAAAGTTCCGGTGTCTTGTATTTAGGAGGCAAGTCTTTAAGCACCAACCAGTGTGTTTTTACCGCTTCAAGACAGATCTCCGCTGTTTTAAGTTCATCTGGCACATATTGAAGCGCCAAACCGTTCTGTTTCACTGCTTCAAGGCAGATTTCTGTTGTTAAGTGTTTTTTAGGAAAAATCCCAAGCGTTAGGCCATTTTTCTTTATCGCTTCAAATAAAAATTCCAGCGTAATTGTAGTATCAGGTATGTATAGAAGAGCCCTCCAGTCCCGCATCACCGCTTCAAGACAAAGTTCCGCAGTTTTAAGTTCATTAGGAACCCATTGAAGCGAAAATCCATCCAGCTTTGCCCCTTCAAGACAAAGCTCTGCAGTTTTAAGCTTCTTGGGAACGAAGACAAACGCTTCGCCATTCTGCTTTACCGCTTCAAGGCAAAGTTCCGCAGTTTTTAATTTTTTAGGTACGTATTCAAGTACCCTTCCATTCTGCTTAACTGCTTCAAGACAGATTTCCGCTGTCTTAAGTTCAGGAGGCACGCGCACAAGCTCCCAGCAATTCATCCTCACCGCCTCAAGGGCTTCTTCTTCAGTGGTGATTTTTGGTTTCTTCATCTCTTCTTCCTTAGCCTGCGGCAGACTTCATTCCTAATCCTCCATTTCAGAAATACCCGTTTGATAAATCGCCATTTCGCAAAGATTGTGGGTTTTCACAATGGGAGATTCTACAGTTTATAAAAATATTTGGTATGTTCATTTTTATTTTTTATCCTCCTTGTTAATGGGTGTTAGGATCATATCCAATTCTTCTTGAGAAAAAACTTCTCCTTTGTCAACAGCAGTAAAAAGTAAATCCAATTCCTCTTTGGATAATGCTGATCCTTCTACCTTAGTTTCAGTTTTTATATTAAAATCAACCCATTCTATTCCATTGAGGCTGATTTTGTATTCGATATTTTTTCTGGTATTTTTAATAATTAATTTCCATTCACGAAGTTTTTTAATTTTCCATTTTAGTTTCCATTTCAGATCGTCGATAACCTTTTTGAGTGGTGTGAGTGATATGGTTGCTGTTAATAATTCATCAATTTCTTTTTGTGATAAAATCTTAGTTTCATGTCTGAATTCTATATATTTGTTCCTTCCCTTTATTTTACGCAATGGAATTTGTTTCAATAATTTTTTTCCGTGTTTTCGTAAAAACTCGTCTCTTTTCTTTTGGTCATAATTGATATCTATGTCCATATCACCAATTATTTCCGTAAACTCTATTGAGATCGCCTCTTTTTCAAAAGACATTTTTGCGTGTTCTTTCTTTTGCACTAACAAATATTTACCGCCAGTTAGTCTGTGAAGAACTTCTTTCCGCAATTCTTCCGGCACTTCTGCAATTGTCCTGACATCTTGTTTCATCGCTTCAAGACACAATTCCACCGTCTTGAGTTCACAAGGCACAAAATTGAGTGACCAGGCATCCAGTTTTACCGCTTCAAGGCAAAATTCCGCCGTCTTGAGTTCAGATGGCACGCAATAAAGCGCCCCGTCCCCTGTTTTTATCGCCTCCAGACAGAACTTCGGCGTTTTGAGTTTAGTAGGCACATATCTAAGCGCCCAGCCGTTCTGTTTTACCGCTTCATGGCAAACTTCTGGCGCTTTGAGTTCATCCGGCACATATTCAAGCGCCTTGCCGTGTGCTTTTACCGCTTCAAGGCACATTTCCTCCGTCCTGTGTTCCGCCGGCATAAATAGAAGTGTCTCCGGGTTCTTTTTTACCGTTTCAAGGCAAACTTTCGCCGTTCTGAGTTCTACCGGAATGAACGAAAGCGCAAAGCCGATTTCCGGCTTAATCGCATCAAGCGCTTCTTCTTCGGTGCTAATTTTACGGCTCTGATATTTTTTTTCTTCAATAATTTCTTTGTTTTCAATGTCCAATAATATACAGCCGGTTTGGGGATAAGTCAGGTTTGTGATTTCAATTTTTATATAATTGCCGACAAAGCCGATAACCTTAAAATCAATGTATTCATGGGGCATAAAGTCGAAAGTGACAGGTCCTTTACAAAAGAAGCTTTTTTCGAAGTGGTCGTCTAAATGAACGTTTTCCCTTTCTTCAAACCTGTCATCATTTCTGTATTTGTCTATTATTTCGTCAAGTAAATCAACGGTAATACAAATATCATTATGAATAGCGTCAAGGTTGTCATAAATACTGATATATTTACTGTTATATTCTTCTCCATCATAATGTACTCCATATTTATGTCTGCATGACAACCCATATATTTTTCTATTTTTCATAATATAATGATCCGGTTCCACAAAAACATCGGGATTAGTCGTATGCCACAGTATTTGATTTTCATGGCAAACTATATCATAATTATCCGGGCTAGATTCCTCACCCCAGTTGTTAATTTTCTTGACTTGCGCAGAATAGCATTTGACATTTATTTTTTCTTTATTGTCAGTAATTACTTTTCTTTCAGAGATAGTCCAATCTGAAATTCTTTTAAGATGAAAGACAGAATCAATTTTTATTCGATCCAATGTTTCATCAATGTTTAGATTTTTGATATTAAAGCAGTTAAACAATCTTTTAAGGAATTCACTTGCTTCCTCATTGGTCGCACATTTAATACAATTTAAATATACTCTCGCATTCTTAAAAAGACCTACAAGTGAATCATAGCTGCCCTCAATGAAATGTATGTCGTCATTTTTCATGTCTTGCATTATTTCCCTTTTCAGATCATCTTCCGGCATCTCCCTTATATATTTTTCATATTCATCTGGTGTAATTATTTTCATTTTTCTCCTCCTTCATCTAAAATAACTTTCCACCCATGCCTTTGCCTCGTCAACCCATGGCTGGTTCCTAAAAATGAACGGAGTATTGTCCGCAAAAACGATGCCACCCAGCATATGATCGTTCGCACTACCGCCAGGTGTAATCAATTTATGCGGGGTCGAAGTTTCGTCTAACAGGCTGATCAACCTTACCGGGTTGCTGTACGGAACTTGATCATCACCCCGCGCGTGAATCAGTAGTGTCGCGGGAAGTTGGCGCGTTTTAGATACACACGTCACCGGGGAAATGTCCTCAATGTATTTCTTGTATTCGGAATAGTTTGCTTGCTTTGTCCAATCGAATTGGGTAAGCATCATGGGATTACCGGTTAATCTTTGATAGTCCGTTAATCGAGTACCCATCCATGAAAGAAACGTCAGCCTTGTCTCTACATCCTCGCCCCACATTCCCATCGACGACCATCCGGTATCATCGGTAAAGTCGGTGGGCCCTGCCATGCTGACACAGGCGGCGATTTTCACGTTTTCGTTCTGCTGGCAATGTTTGTAAGCGTATAACAGCGCGATATGTCCTCCGGCTGAATGACCAACAAGAATAAAATCTTTAATATTGCTACCGTTCTCTTTTGAAAGCTCGGTAATTTTTAACAATGCGTTATCAACATCGCATAATATGTCCCCTATATGAATCTGGTTGTCGGCGTTGATCACCCTGTAGTCCATTGTGGCAGTCAGATTGTTTCCACCATAATCCGCCAGAAACGTGGGATACTCAAAACGGCTTCCCTTAAAGTAAGCGCCACCGTGAATATATACAATCCCGTGGACGCTGTTCTTTCCACAGGCCATATCAAATCTTTGGCTTGGATCAGGCCCATAAGGTACATTTTGAAAATCCCACTTCAATTCCTCACTCCTCATTGCTCACTCCTTATCCAATCTACGGCGGATTTCATCCCGCAACTCTTCCGGCACTATTTCAAGCGTCCAGTTATTCGACTTCACCGCTTCATGATAGAGTTCCGCTGTCTTGAGTTCATCAGGCACATCCCGAATCGCCCAGCCGTTATTCTTCACCGCTACCAGACAAAGTTCCGCCGTCTTATGTTTATCCGGCACATCGTAAAGCGCCGAACCCTCTCGCTTCACCGCTTCAAGACAGATTGCCGCCGTTTTGATTTCTGCCGGCACATATTGAAGCGCACTCCCATGCCGTTTCACCGCCTCAAGGCATAGTTCTGCCGTCTTAAGATTTTCGGGTACATGTGCAAGCGCTTCTCCGTATTGCTTCACCGCTTCAAGACAGAGTTCTGCTGTTTTTATTTCGTCACGCACATGAAAAAGCGTCCTGCCGTTCTTCTTCACGATCGCCAGGGCTTCTTCATAATTGGTGATTTTGCGTTTTTTCACTGGCAATTCTCCTATGCGGTACTATAATTGAACACCCCACCAGCCGTAGAGAACATCACCCTTTTCAACATTGCTTCCGTCCAGCAAATTCAGCGTGAAGTTCGCGGGAGTGTACTGAAGCATATTGGCGATGAGGGTGGGTTTTTGCATCATCTCACCTAACAGGACGTCATTCCTAACCGCTTTAAGGCCGTCGTCGTCAACAAGGATATTTGCCTTGTTTTTGGTTAGCACCTGTTTTCCCCAAAAGCTAAGAAAATACTTTTCGACTGCGTTCATTGTCTGGTTTCTGCAGAGGAACTGCACTTCGTTTTTTGGAGTATTGTCGGCGATGATGAGGGCGGGCAGAAACCATGTTTCGCACTCGGAACAGAAAACCCTTGTGTCGCCCCTTGCCTGTTCGCCCCGGCTGTTAAAGCGGCTGTCGCTTTTGGGACTGCCGTAGTAATCGGAAAGATCCTTAAAGCTAAAAACTTTTTCGCATTTGGGGCACACCGAATAATTGATCAGCCGGATATTGGTGTTGGGAATTGCCACATTGCCCATACCCTGCTCGGCGTTCTTTCGCTCAATGTCCGCAAGGATTTCCTCGTTATTTTTTGAGCCCTGGAAACGGCACATGGTAATTTCCTTGCTGAACATACCGTAGGGCGCTTCATTCGTGTGGCGGTGCAAAAGAAGCGCTTCAAAATCAGCGGCAGTTTTTAACGGCTGGTTATCCACACCAACGGCAACTTCACCTCCAATGTCGGAGAAAGAAAAATCACCGAAATCGCCAGGGTCATACGAATCACTCATGTTTTACCTCATAATTAAGCCGCATTAGCGGCGACGTTAATCGAAGTCTCAGCAACGCTGAGACAAAACCTCCAAATTATTCATTCCTAATTCCTCATTTTAATCCCTTACCGTGTCATATATTGACATTGTGAAATATTTAAGCGGCTAATTGATGATTTTTGGCTGGCAAAAGAGTCCATGTATATTATATCAGAATAAATTTAAAAAACCCCGGATGAGGTGTACTTTTACGCAGACCAGGTACGTTCTGCGATTCATCCCCATCCAGGGTTAAGTTTTACAAGGATGTGTCGCTTTACGGGCGACCCGCGTAAAACTCATATTTATTTTATCAGAATAAGTTTTGAATAACAAGAGAAAAAGAGCAGGTTAAACTCAAGACCTTGTAACGGCTCCTTTTTTCAAAGGTGTACCCCTACGCTTTTATCCGAAAGTCTGGTTTAATACCCCGCAGCTTGCTGCGGCTGAAACAAAGCGAAGCATTGGAACATTTGGTACTAAACCAGACGGTATAATAAACTTCCTCTCGAACGAGCCTCCGTTCCGGTACAACCCAACGCTAAAGATACCGCAGGGCTTGCCCTGCGGAGGCTCATTGTCTAACCTGCTCATATATTATATCATAAACTAAATTTTGTCCAAAGAAGAGATAAGATTTACTATTACATTAATATCTTTTGGAGCATTAAAGTCATCAAGAATAAATTGAACATTTTCTTCTTTATTATTTTCCATAAACATTCCACCAAAAATAGTATATGTTTTTGTTTCTGATTCCCAAAGATTAAAACCTCTATTAAATGTTCTATTTATTTCATACTGATTTTCTTCTGTAACCATTACACCTATTTCATTAGAATATTTTTTAATAATATCAATATGGCGCGGAAGTTTTATTAAAGGAGTATTTATATTTACCTTTATTGAAAAATAATCATTTGTATCGGTATAAAGCCAAACACCTATTGCAAAATCATCAGTTTCAC
>LIUG01000061.1 GCA_001462245.1 Candidatus Fibrimonas termitidis | reverse complement strand
CGGCTGGCTTTTATCGCAAATGACCGAATAGGTAAAGACAGCCGGAGCCGTCCAATCGTTAGCTTCATCTGTTTTGCGTAATGTTGCCGATAAATCACGCAAGCCTAAATAGACGAACCGCCTACGACCCGGCCCTTTAATGTCCTGTATGCCGTTATCGTCCAGGTAAAACCGGAACCGTTGGAAAAAGGGCAGACCCTCTCCAATGGAAAAAGAAACATTTACCTGGGAACCAGCCCCAACGCTGGAATATGAATAAATTTCCTGCGGATTATCTAGTATGACTTCCCCTCTTGCGGTAGTTCCTCCGGCTACTTCCTTTAGACCGTAAAAGTTAGCTTCTACAATATCCTGTTCAAAGACGCTCTCAAAATGGCCGTTTACCTCTATATCAATCTTTACCCGGACAGGCTTTTCGGCAGCTTCTATCGCTTCGTCTAAGGCATTGTCTATATCGTAGAAGTTCACGCTAACTCCCCTTCGCCGGTGGTAAAAATCTCCGCAGTAACAGTACCCGCCACATAGTACCGTAGCGGCCCCATAACAGCGTCCACGCTGTCAATAATTGTTTCATCAGAAGATAACATCAGCCGCTTGAGCGTTATACGGAATGTGCCATAATGCCGGTATTCGTACTTGTCCCTTAGCAGTACTGCGGTTATTGTCAATTCATCTATCACATTAGGTAAATCATCTCCACTATTCAGAACCCGCTTAATCCACAATTCACTTTTTGTACCGCCCTCTTTTGTAACCGAAAGAGTAACGCCGTAGATGTTGGTTTGTTCTGTACTGTTTATTCTGTAAGAAACAAAGTCACCACTAAAACGTTCTCCCTTCGAGCTTTCAAATTCATCTAAGTAAGGATATGCAGCAGCAGCCCTCTCCCCGTAAATATCCAGTTTTAGCTTTATAGCTTCGTCCCGCAATATACGCAGTTCAAACGCTTTTACTCTACAGCCCTCAAACAACCGTCTCCCATTGTTAATTGATAATTGTTCATTGTTACTTGACCCTCTGTACTGGATAAAACTAAAACTCTCCGTATCTTCCATTGGACTAAGGTTTAATTGATGTTTATATAGGTTCCTTGTTTCCGACACAAATACCGGAAGCCCCGCTGACCCCATAGCAAGGAACAGCAACAGCGGAACCGTCCCTATAGTTAAAGGTGTAACCACGCACCCGGTAACGCCGCAACTTTTACCTATCGCCTTGCAAGTTCCGTTCCCTTCAATGTTTGCTTCTTCTTGCAATAGATAAAATGCTTCTCTAATTGTTTCTTCCGAGTAGGGTATGTCCATTTCACAATGAGTAGTTTTAATGGTTATCGAACAATCACACCCATTAACCAACATTTAATGAAGCTCCTCTGTTGTAACTCGCAATGAAATAACAACCCGCCAGCCGTCCCCGCAGTGGGGGATTTTTGGCGGGGTGTATTTTTCCCCGGTTACTCTTGCTCTGTCCGCAATGCCGCCAAGCGTAGGATTTTCTTTAAGTGCCCTGCAAACGGCGTCGCAATAGGCGTAGCATTGGGTTTCACTCTCTACCGTTTCCGGCAGGTCAATAGTGATAGTAAGCACATAAGCGTCCAGCCGGATAATCCGCTCTTTTTCTGTTTTTTCACAAGTGGAAAGTACAATCGTAGGAGAGACCGCGTAACCGCACCCATAATCACCAAACTCTATTACCGGAACAGAAAACTCATCTTCACGCAAAAGCTCATTTACCTTTCCGGTTAACATTGTTCGTACAGCGTCAATTATTTGTTGTTCGATAAACTCTCTCATATAACTTTCCTTTTATAAGGCTCAAGCAAAGCCATAACATTTTCCGGCATAGATGATTCAAGATGTTCTCCCTGTGTACCCGCCCCCCGGACGTTTCCTGTTATGCCAATTCGCCGGCCCTTGTAGCGGTTCATGTTCCATGCCGCCAGTTCCATACAGGCAGAAGCCAAATCCGGCGGGACTTTTCCTGTAGGGTAGCCAGCGATATACACAACTTTGAAAGCAACTAAGCTGGAATATTTTTTTATGGAAGGTGAAAATAAAATCTTGTAGGTTTCATCATTTTCTAAACTATAATCAGGCATTACGCAGTAAAAATCAGGCTCTACAATTTCCGTGTCGCCGCCAATGCGGGGCAAGGCATACACCGCTAACACTTTGCTAACCGGATATTCCTTCAGGTACAAAACATAACCGTCTGTATACTCTATCCGTTCAAAATACTTTTTCCGTAACAGACGCCGCTTACAGTATTGCTCTATACTGTGTGTAGCCGTTATCAGGCAAAACCGGGCTAGTATTTCGTCCCGGTCGTCTATAGACAGAACGGCCTTGAAATCGTCCAGGGGGATGAGGGTATACAGGGGTTTATTGTCCAATGACATACGTCAAAGATAGGCGGGGTAGAAACAGGAAAAAATGGGACTTTTGCACAAAATTGCATAGTTTTGATGATGATTTTTCTTGCAACTGGTTCACGGTGAGTATAGTATATTTGTCAGGAGCAGTATGAAACCTTTAGAAAATATACCGGCTCTGTCCATAAGTGAAGAAAATTTATTATTTATCCTCCATGAAATCCGCTTTTTGGATATAATCTTTACGCATCCGGCAGTTTCATTCAGTTTCCTTCCAGACTTGGCAGAGGATATCTACGAGATTACAGACAGCCGCCTCCTTGACCTTTCAAAATGGGATACGCCATTATCCAATTATGATATATTCTTTGAAAATATAAGGGCTTCGATAGAAACCGTAAAAGGAACTATTTTACTTCCTTATAATACTGCCGTTGCCAGTTGTACTGCCGTTTTACAAGACTTATTTAAATCACGGGAACGCAACCCTGTAATCTGTCTGTCATTTTTCCACAACGACGATGATATAGCCGCAGCTCACCCTGAAAATAGCAAAGACTTTATTTCTGTAAGCCATACCTTATTTGAACAGATTAACCAATACCCATTTATAAAGATATTTAATATCCCTATGGATTACCAAATGGGTCTTCTCAATTTAATGTCCTGTAGGTAAGAATTTTTATTTCGTCCGAAGATACGAGAATATGGAACTTTTACACAAATTGAGACAGTTATTACTTATGTCATATATATCTCATATTCGGTACTAAAAGTGACATAAAAATAGGAAGAAAATGGCGGGAATTTGGCGGTTTATAAAAGGGGTTTTTTTG
>LIUG01000060.1:38835-39008 GCA_001462245.1 Candidatus Fibrimonas termitidis | reverse complement strand
CTATAAGGAGGTTGATTATGGCTTGTCTGCATAAGATGAGTTGGCTATTTGCGCTATTGCTTGCCTTTCAGATAGCAACAGGACAGTCGGAAGAAAGCAAAATGAACCAATTATTTGACCGAACCAGTGTTGGTATAAAGTTGGGTATAAACTTTCCAAGCATGAGCTACAGC
>LIUG01000060.1:14863-38622 GCA_001462245.1 Candidatus Fibrimonas termitidis | reverse complement strand
GGCGAATATATGATAATCCCTTCGCTTTCGGTGCGCCCCGGGCTTAAATTCCTCACACGGGGGCAGCATATTGATGAATCCGGCTTTACTTATAAATTTGATGCCAAATACACTGAGATTACCTTGCCTGTGGCCTGGACATTCCAAGCAATCAACAACAATATGTACCCTTATGTGCTTGGCGGCCCTGTGCTTGGCATTGCACGGGGAGGTGAAATCCGTTATAGCACGGATAGCGAAACAACCTATAAAACGAAAATCAGCAAAAGCAGTTTAAGTTCCTACGCCTTTGGCCTGTATCTGGGCACTGGCGTAAAGTATCCTATGTTAATTAAAGAATATTATATAATTCCGGGTTTTGAAATAGGCTATCACCTTGGGTTGAGCAATACTTACGGCGACGAAGAGCTTTCCGAAAAAGCCGGTGCTTTGAACGCATATTCTTATGATATCAGCGGAAGCCGCTATAATCGCGGCTTTGAATTTGGAATAACGCTTTCTGTTCCGCTGGGAAACTTCAAAAAAGCCAAAGCGGCTGAACCGGAGCCTGTGCCTGAACCTATGCCTGAGCCTGAACCCGAACCTGAGCCGGAAAAACTGTGTTATACTATTGATGAGATGAAAGAACTTATTCACAACGGGCAGAACATCCAAGGTAAAAAGATTTGCGCCGTTAAGCAGGTGAGCTTTACAACCGGAAGCCATGTATTGACTTCCGAAGATAAAGTCTATTTGGACGAAATGGTTATCCTTATGCAAACAAACGAATTGATAAAAATCAGGGTAAATGGGCATACGGACAATGTTGGCGATGAAGCTTTTAACACCAATCTATCTCGTGAGCGGGCTAAGGCTGTTCACGATTACCTTAAATCAAGGGGAATAGATGCTTCGCGTTTGTCGTTCACATATTTTGGTCCGACACGCCCCATAGCCGATAATGATACGGAAGATGGCAGAGCCATTAACCGCCGAGTGGAATTTGAAATCACCAATCAATAAAAAAGGAGTCAGTCTATGAAACGTTTTTTTTGCCTACCGCTTGTTTTTGCGTTCTTTTTATCCGGCTGCATGTCAGACAATCATGACACGATTGTTTTGCCTGAGCCTGAGCAGGAAGGAGAGCTTCCGTCAACCGGAGGGGTTCCGTCATCCGTAATCCCCAATGAAATCAGGAATAAATTTGAACAATCAATGCCGTTGCATACCGGCACTACACCGCCGGATATCAGCGGCCAGTACATGGTTAATAATTTTACATTAGTCGGCAGCAGTCTTAACTATGATGAAATAGGTGGTGGAGGATATGCGGATATGTATGTTGCTTTTATTAAGGGGGCAAAAGGGAAACTCTCATATCGAGAGAGACAGGGAAGTTCGGAATCGGGAAGCGATGATGTAACCGTAGAAATTGTCGGAAGCAATAATAATTTTACCGCATATTTTATAACAACCGGTGTATCCAGCGGTATTAGCACCAAGAGGTCTACGGTTATTTCCGGAACGCTTACAAACAGCGGCATAAGAAATTTTCATTATGCCTTTATTATGCTTGAAAAAGGTTCCGATCCATCACATCAATTAGTGGAGGTAAATACTTACCGCATATTTAAGGATGGCGATGGTTCCGCAGAAAAGTACACGTGGCGGTAAGGTAGATTTCTAAATTACCTCACAATGCGTGAATTTAATGTAACCGGTTTATGCTTGCCGGGTAGAGATTATATGGTGGACATTTCCGAAAAAGTCCGCCAAACTGCCGCTATGGTGGAACGAGGAAATTATTTTACCATCAATCGTGCCAGACAATACGGAAAAACAACAGTTATAAGGCAGTTGGAAAAAGTTTTGCTGGAAGATGGTTATTTGGTTGCGCGAATCAGCTTTGAAGGCGTTGGCGATACCCCTTTTGAAAACGAAAAGAATTTCTGCTTAAATTTGCTCCGGCAAATCTCAGAAGCCTTTGATATGCACAGCATCAAGGGTTACAGGCTCTGGCGTAATAAAACCATAACCTCTTTTGATAAGATGGATGTTTTTTTGAATCAAATGTGCAAAGGCAAAAAAGTAGTTTTGATTATAGACGAAACAGACAAGACATCCAATAATATTGTGTTCTTGAGATTTATCGGAATGCTCCGGGACAAATACCTTGAAAGGGGAAACCCCAAAAAAGCGACATTCCAGTCCGTAATTTTAGCGGGAGTTTATGACATAAAAAATTTGAAAATCAAATTGATTAAGAGCGGGCATTACAAACTTATAGACGGTGAAAAACGCATAAACTCTCCTTGGAACATAGCGGCGGAATTTGAAGTAGATATGTCTTTTAGTGCAAGCGACATATCCACAATGCTGAGTGAATACGAAAATGACCATAAAACAGGAATGGATATAGACTTGCTCTCAAAAAAGCTGAGAGCTTATACCAATGGCTACCCTTATTTGGTTTCTCGGCTTTGCAAAACTATAGATGAAAAACTGGAGAAGAATTGGACCTTAAACGGCTTGCAAAAGGCGGTGAAATTGATTTTGATTGAGCAGAGCACTTTGTTTGATGATTTGATTAAAAATGTGGAAGGCGATGACGAATTGAATTCTTTGCTGAAGCGAAGCACTCTTTGCGGCGAGAAAATTCATTACAATGCCGATAATTACGCAATCAGAACCGGTTTGATTTTTGGCATATTTTTGCAAAAAGATGAATTTGTAGTTATACACAATGAAATATTTGAGCTTCGCCTTTACAATTATTACATATCTCTGAAAGAAACCGGCAGGGAAAATGTTCCAAGAGGTTTTGCGGCGGACGTAATAGAAAACGGCAAACTCAATATGGCGTTTGCGATAAAGAAGTTCATGAACCATTACTATGAGCTTTACAATAAATCCGAAGCGAGTTTTTTGGAAAGGGAATGCCGTCTTTTATTTTTGACTTATATGAAGCCTCTTATAAACGGCAATGGTTTTTACCATATTGAAAGCGAGACCAGGGATTCAAAGCGAATGGATGTGCTGATAGATTTTGGCAGCAGCCAGCAATTTATAGTTGAGTTGAAGATCTGGAAAGGCGAGCAGAAGCACGAAAAGGCGCATGAGCAGCTTATAGGATACTTGAACGCAAAAAACCAAACCGAGGGCTACTTGCTCACCTTTGATTTCCGCAAAAAACGAGCTAAGAAACCAAGTGCGAAGTGGGTTAGGAAGGGCAAGAAGAAGTTTTTGGATTGCTTGTGCGTATGATATTTCTATTTTCCCGCTATGAATTTTAAAGAACAAAGAGAAAGAAAAGCATTTTTGGCTTTGGCCAGCGGTGATGTATTTTATGGACACTCGGTGGGTGCGCCTGTGGATGCTTGCGGCGAGGTGGTTTTTAATACCGGCTTGAGCGGTTATCAGGAGATTTTGAGCGACCCATCGTATGCAGAGCAGTTTGTGGTTATGACTGCGCCGGAAATAGGTAATTATGGGATTAATGCAGAGGATATGGAATCCCGAAAATTTTTTGCGGCAGGATTTATAGTCAGGGAATTAAATGAACCCTCAAACTGGCGCAGCGAGGAATCCTTGCGTGCTGCTCTTGTTCGCTATAATATTCCCGCTATTGCCGGCATAGATACCCGTGCTTTGACTTTGCTTTTGCGTGAAGGCGGCGTGCAAAAAGCCTATATATGCACAACCGGTGAAATAGATCCCGATGCTGCGGTTGAAAAGGCGAATTTTTGGCTGGGAATAGATAATCAGGATTATGCAAGCGTTGTCACTTGCGAGAAACCTTATGAATTTGCTTTTGAAGGATTTGACGGCGAAGAATTGCCGGCGGCGGATTTGCATGTAGTAGCTTATGATTTTGGAGTTAAGCACAATATATTGAGGAGTTTGCGCCGTGCCGGAATGCGGGTTACCGTTGTTCCGTCTAAAACCTCGGCAGAAGCTGTTTTGGCCATGAAGCCCGATGGCGTATTCTTCTCCAACGGCCCCGGGGATCCCTCTGCTGTTGGCTATGCCATTGAAAACGCCCGGAATTTAATTGGCAAGCTCCCTATTATGGGAATTTGCTTGGGGCACCAGATTATAGGGCTTGCGCTCGGCGCAAAAACACAAAAATTAAAATTCGGGCATCACGGTTGCAACCAGCCGGTAATGGATTGTTCCCGTGCAGTTGAAATTTCGTCTCAGAACCATAATTACATGGTAATGCCGCAGGGCATAGAAGGCAAAGCCGAAATCACTTATGAAAATTTGAACGATGGCAGCGTTGAAGGTTTGAGATTAAAGAACGAAAAGGTATTTTCCGTTCAGTTTCACCCCGAGGCAGCACCCGGCCCGCACGACTCTTTGCATTTGTTCAAGGAATTCAGAGAGATGATTTTTTCTAAGTTACCCTCCAAGTGAAAGATTCCTTCAAAAAAATTCTCCGCTTGTTAAACGAGGACGGTATGCAGGCCGTTTTCGGTGATATGGCGGAAAAGATAGCGACATGGGCTAAGGCTCAGGATTCCGTGATTCTCATGGGCATGGCAAGCCGTGGCATACCCATAGCGCAAAACATAGCGCAGATACTCAAAAGCAAGTACGATTTATCCGTTCCTGTTGGCAGCATAGACAATTCCTATTACAGAGATGATTTTCATTACCGCAAGCGCATAAACAACCCGCCGCTGAAAATATCGGAGATGCCCGCCGACGTAGAGGGAAAAACGGTTGTTCTAATAGATGATGTTCTTTATACCGGCCGCTCGGTGAGAGCGGCTTTGCAAGCGATTTTAGACCTTGGGCGCCCGGCCGTGGTAAAACTTTGCGTGCTTGTGGACAGGGGCCGCCGTGAGTTGCCCATTGCACCGGATTTCACGGGAATTTCAATAGAAACAGAACCTAAGCAAGAGGTGAGGGTTTGTTTGAACCCTTATGATGAGGAAACCGCTGTGTGGCTCGTTGAGATAGAAGAGGAGGTTGCATGAGCTCCTTGGAAATTAAGCATTTGCTGGGTTTACAAGGAGTTAGCGCAAACGACATTCGCATTATTTTGGATAACGCTGCCGATTTCAGAAAAGTTTTGGATCGCAAAGTAAAAACGCTCCCTACGCTCAGAGGAGTGACGATTGTAAATCTATTCTTTGAAGATTCAACACGCACCCGCATAAGTTTTGAACTCGCAGAAAAAAGGCTCTCCGCCGATATTGTAAATTTCACCACGTCGGGTTCCAGTGTTCAAAAGGGCGAAACGCTTTTAGATACTTTGAAAAACATAGAAGCGATGAAAATAGACGTGGTGGTGGTGAGGCATAAGGGAACAGGAGTTCCGAAATTTCTTGTGAAGCATACCGATGCGGTTATTGTGAATGCCGGAGACGGAGCGCATGAGCATCCAACGCAAGCCCTTTTGGATATCTTCACCATGGAACAAAGCCTTGGCAATCTCAAAGGCAAAACGGTGACCATAGTTGGTGATATAAAGCACAGCAGGGTAGCTCGTTCAAACGCTTGGGGCTTAAATGCCCTAGGGGCGAAAGTTCGGTTTTGCGGGCCTCCAACCCTTATGCCCCGCAACACGGGTATGCTTCCGGTTGAGGTATTCGGTGATGTTCGCAAAGCGGTGGAAGGAGCGGATGCGGTTATTGCGCTTCGTTTGCAAAAAGAGAGAATGGACGATTCCCTTTTGCCAAGCCTTAGGGAGTACCGCAATTTTTACGGCATCACTCGGCAAACTTTGGAAAAAGCTAAAGATGATGTTTTAATTATGCATCCAGGCCCTATAAACCGTGGGGTAGAACTTGATTCGGACATTGCAGACGGGGAAAATTCCGTTATTTTGGATCAGGTTACGAATGGGGTAGCTATTAGGATGTCGGTTTTGTATTTGCTGTCTAATTGAAGATCAGCTAAAATACTCGCCAATTGCCTTAATGCCTTGCTCTATTTGCTCTAGCGTTGCATTCGAAAAGTTTAGCCTCATTGTGTTCTTGCCGCTGCCGTCCGGGAAAAAATGCGCACCGGGCAAGTACGCTACGCCGAGATTGACAACATCCTTAAAAGCGGCAAGCAAATCGCGATCGTCGTCAAAATAACCCCACACATACAAACCGCCGTGAGGAGATTGGTATTTAAACGATTTTGGAAAATACTTGTCAATGCACTTTACCATCTGATCACGCTTCTCTTTATATATAGGGATAATATTTTTTAAATGCTCGGATAAATTATTTTTAAGAAATTCCGCTACCACGAGTTGGCTTATAGACGAGGAGCAAACATCCGTTGATTGTTTGGATATGTTAAACCGCCCGATTATCGCAGGATTTGCAACCGCTACCGCAATACGCATAGCCGGAGCGATGATTTTGGAGAAACTCGCCAAATAAACCACATTTTCAATTTTGTCAAAACACTTCACAGATGGCACCGCTTTGCCTTCAAAACGTATTTCCGAATATGGGTCGTCTTCCAAAATCATCACCTCATATTTTGCGGTGATTTCGGCAATTTTTTGGCGGTTTTCTGCGGTGTAAGTGCCTCCCGTGGGGTTGCCGAATGTTGGAACCACGTATAAAAACTTCGGTTTGTGTGTTTTGATTTTTTCTTCAAGGTCGGCTAAGTCAAGTCCGTCGTTATTGGAATTCACTCCTACCGCCTTTCCTTCATAAGTTTGGACAATCTGCAAAGTGGATAAATAAGTCGGATTTTCCACCAGCACAACGTCGCCTTTGTTTACGAAAGTTTTGCACATAAATTCAATGCCTTGTTGCCCACCTGAGAGGATAATCATATTTTGCAACTCGGCGTTAATGCCTTTATACTCAGGCAGGAATTTTTTTAATTGCTCCAGCAACAAGGCTTTGCCGAATGTGGACTCGTATTGAAGGCATTCTACAACGCCATATTTTGATACGAGATTTTGCAAAATCCCGTCAATCTGTTTCGCAGGCAGAGTGAGCGTAGCAGGCATTCCGCCGGCAAAAGAAATAATGCCTCCTTTCTTTAAAAGTTCGAATATTTCCCGTATTGCGCTGCCATGAACGCTTTTTAATTTGTCGCTGATTTCATATTCCATGTAAGGGAATATAGTAACGCTTATTCCAGTAGCTTTCGCATTTTTATCAAATTCCTCTCGTCTTCCAAATATTCTTCACGGCGAGGAGGTTTTTTGATAATCGGAGACAAGAGTTTTTCCGCTTCCTGCTTGTTGCCCTTTTCTTTGTAATATTCCGCCAAAAAAAGATTTGTCGCCAAATCCTTGGGGTTCAGGTCCAGGGATTTTTTATAATAATATTCCACAGAGTCTTTATTCACCCAATTCATAGCGGCAATTATACGCGGCAATACCTGATGCGCCTTGCCCAAAATCTGATAACCTCTAGCCGCCGATATGCTATCGCCGTATTTTTCCGTTGCTATCAGCATCTTAGTTATTTCCCTTGTTTCATTGACGGTTCCCGCTCTAAATGCCGTAAAAGGATTAACCGCTCTGGCCCACAAAGCCAAATCAACGGAATACCAATAAGCGATACTCGGATTTTTCGGATACTCGCTAAAAAAGGATTTACCCTCCTTCTTCGCTTTTTCAAAAAGTTTTAGCTTGTCTTTGGCATTTGGCGTGGCAAAACAACCCAAAAAATAATAAGCCCTTAATAATTTCCAAATGGCTTCTTCCCTTTCATTTGTATCTTTAAGTGCCAGGCTGTAATATTTTATGGCCTCATTTATGTTTTTGCTGTCCACCATATTGTCCTTTGAATTTTCTGCACGAAGCGCATAATAAGAATCGCCTTGTTGCAAATACGAATTTTGAGCAAAACAAAAAATATTCAGCAATACAAGTATTATCAACAAAACTTTCACGATTATCCCCTCTTATACAATAATATCGTCTTCGCTGCCGCGGCCGCTTATCACTATTTCGTTCTCGGCTTCCAAGCGGCGGACTATGTCCACAATCTTTTGCTGTGCTTCTTCAACTTCACGGAGCCGCTTTGGACCCATATATTGAATTTCTTCTCTTATCATTTCCGCAGCACGATTAGACATATTTGAAAAGAATTTGTTTGCAACCTGCTCGTTTGCGCTCTTTAGCGCAAGAGCGAGATCCTTGGAGTCCACCTGCTTTAGAACGGTTTGCATCGCTTTGTCGTCCAAGAGAAGCATATCTTCAAACACGAACATAAGGGCTTTGATTTCCGTTGCAAGCTCCGGGTCGTCTCTTTCAAGCGTTCCCAATATATTCTTTTCCGCACCCCTATCCACCATATTGAGCATTTCCGCAACGCTTTTTACGCCGCCGACTTCTGCGGTATCGCCTGTGAACATGGTTTTTAAAATTTGCGATAATTGCTGTTCAACCTGTTGCAAAACATCAGGACTTATGCTTTCCATTGTAGCTATGCGAGTTGCAACCTCAACCTGCATATCCGGGTTCAGAGCGGAAATTGTAGCCGCTGCTTTTTCCGGTTTCATGTGAGCTAGGAGCAGAGCTACGGTCTGGGGGTGTTCCTTGCCTAAAAAAGATATCAACTGTGCCGGATCCACATTGTCCAGCATATTGAAACCGGTGGTGCGGATATTGTTCTGCACCTTTTCCAAAATTTCGCGTGCACGGCGAGAACCCAGTGACTGTTCCAAAATTTGCTGGGCAAATTCAAGGCCGCCTTGGCTAACATATTCCTGAGCGCTGCTTATCTGCTGAAATTCTTGCAGAACATATTCACGCATTTCGGGGGTTACGCCTTCTAGGCGAGCGATTTGCGCTGTTAAAGTTTCGATATCTTTTTCATTTAGTGATTTAAAAACGTGGGAACTAGCCTCTTGGCCAAGAGCCACCATTAAAATTGCGGCTTTTTTTGGCCCGGGTATATCAAAGACTTTCGCCGGTCTGCCAACCTCGTTGCCTTTGCCACCGCCTTCTCTGTAAAATTGTCTTGCCGCCATAAGAGCGAATGTAGAAAATTAATTTGTTTGCAACCGGAAATCCTTTACATCGTGGGTATCAAGGTGAATGGAATTTTCTATATTTGGAATAGAATCCAAATATGGAGGAAAAATGGCGCAAAGTTGGAATAAAGGTCAAATTGTAATCAATAGGCCGGAATATTTGAATTTCCTGAAAAATTGGAAGGACGAAGATGTTATCAAAGTGATTTCGGGTGTTCGCAGGTGCGGAAAATCAAAGCTTTTTGAAATATATAGGCAGTACCTCATTAAAAAAGGAATTAGCCCAAAGCAAATTATAAGCATAAATTTTGAAGAATTTGACTATAGCGATTTGCAAACTAACGAATCGTTATATGCTTATTTAAAAAAACAAACGCAAGGTGGGCAAAAATTTTATGTTTTTTTAGATGAAATACAGAATGTTGTGAATTTTGAGAAAGCCGTAAATAGTTTATTTTTAAAGAAGAATATTGATATCTACATTACAGGATCAAATGCTTATTTTTTAAGCGGCGAATTGGCAACGCTTCTTTCGGGAAGATATGTGGAATTGAAAATGCTTCCGCTTTCGTTCAAGGAATTCGCTTCTGTTAAAACTGAGAAAAATATACGTGCTCTTTATAATGAATATCTGAAAACATCTTTTCCATACGCAATTACTCTTGATGACGAAAAACAGCAACAGTATTTGGAAGGTATCTATTCCAGCGTAGTTCTCAAAGACATAGTGAAGCGATTGGGTGTGGCAGATGTTGCAATTCTTGAACTTGTAATAAAATACTTGTATGCAGAAACCGGAAATTTTCAAAACATAAATAAAATTTCCAATACTCTTGCAAGTTATGGAAATAATGTGAGCAATAAAACGATAGCTCGCTATATAGAAGGCATAGAAAAAAGCATGCTAATTTACAAAGCGCAGCGTTACAACGTAAAGGGAAGAAAGATATTTGCAAATAATGCAAAATATTACGCTGTGGATAATGGGCTTAGGCGTTTGATTGCCGGTGATAGAAGCGAGGATTACGGGCATATCTTGGAAAATATTGTTTATTTGGAGCTTTTGAGGCGGGGGTATCAGGTCTATACAGGCATAGTGGATAATATGGAAGTTGATTTTTTGGCTAAGAAACCGAATGGAGAAAGTCTGTATATTCAAGTATCGTTTAACACGGAAAAAGAGGAAGTATTGAAAAGAGAACTTCGTTCGCTTGAAGCGATAAAAGATCAGCACTCAAAACTGCTTCTAACAATGGACGAGATACTGCCGGAGCAAAACTTTAACGGAATTATTAAAACCAACGTATTGAAATGGCTTTTGGCGTAAGCGCATTATCGTTTAAACCGAAGCGTAAATTCCCCATCTTCCTTCTCTATTTGAACTAAAATCATGCCGCCTTTTAACCTGTGCCTCCCTAAATCTATCAGCGAATCCCTCGAAAAAACCGCAAAATTGAACTTTCCAACCAATTCATATTCATAACTTCGAGAAAGCGTATCCTTTTTAAGGGTATCCGGAACTAAAATTTTAATTTGCCCGGTTTCGGAAACTATGGATAAATCGCGAATTTCCTCGCCTGTGCGGTTCTCCATTTGAATACGTGTTTCGGTATCAACTATCCAGTGAGTGCAGGATGATAGAATTAAAACCGATATTAGAGCTAGCTGTTTGGAAATATTCTTCATTCTTTATCCTCCTTTTTCACCGGGCTTTTGCTTATCTCGCTGGGAGCCGCTTTGGGTGCCTTTAAGGCAAAGAAGGAACTGCCGGAGGTTCCAATAGCTAAGCGAATTTCAACAATCCAGATACCCATGCTTTTGAAAAAGTTTTCGTAATCGTCTGCATGGTTATATGCCACTCGCAAAAAGGGAAGGGTTATGCCGCCACCGTAATAGATTTTGCCGTTTTCCTTTTGAGCAGCCGTAGCCTCCAAGGCCATGATCAAACGAGATGGCTCCGGGTAATACTTCAAAGCTGCCCACGCAAAGTCCTTTGCCCAAAAAGCGCCTTCTATGTAAAACCTTTGCTTGAATATATTTTGCGAAATAAACATTTTAACGGAGTCTTTTGAGAAAAATGAAAATTCCAAATCTGGCAGATAGTTTTGCCAAGAATTCTTATCGCCTCGCAATTCCCTAGCTTGTAAATATAACTGCGTATTTATAAATTGCAAATTGCCTTTGTGAAAACTCGGCATAACGGAAAATCTGTCCCAAGTTCCCAGCAACCACCACCTGACAGTTTCATCCTCTGCATTTAAGTACTGAAAGCCGCCGCCAAATAGCAAATGCTTTGAACTATCCGCAATGGTTAAGCCAAAAGTGTGAATTTGATTTATTTGAGAAAAATCCCCTCTATGCGGAAGGAACAAAAAATCTTCGTTATCCCAACCTTGCCGCTCCCCAAACCAGCCAAGCCCGATAGCCGGACCTTTGGAACCTTCTCCGTCAAAATCATTCGTTAGCCATATTCCCACACGTTGGCGTGCAGCAAAACCATCGTGAATGCCCCATTCCGTTGACAATGCGCTTTGGCTTGGGAGCGGCAAATAAATTATGCCTGCGGCTAAATAAGCATTGTATTCGGGGCGGGCGGCATTTTGAAAATCCGAGAGTTGAGCAAAGGCAGTTTGCGGAACCTGTTCTTCGATTATTTGCGAAGTAGGATGCCACGCGAAAACATTTGCAAAAAAAACAGCAAATACAAAAAAATAACTCTCAACTCTCAACTCTCAACTCTCCACTTTAAAACACAACCCCGCTAAACACTTCCGTCCTCTTTCCCTTATATTCGCCAAAGATTAAATATTGCTTCACACCTATACTCCAAACAGAAAAAGGCTTAAATAAAACCCCCGCGCCGTATTCCTGATAGTGCAGGGTGCTTTGTGAGTTTAAATATTTTTTATCAGTTGGGTCTTCTTGTGTATGGATGTCTTCAAGCCGGCTGCCGAATGCGGTGTCTTTTGCAACTGCGGAAACCGATAAATCCAGTTTCAAAAAATCTTTGTATGAAAGCCCCAAGCGATTGTAGATTTCTCTTGAGTTTGGACCTAAATCGGAACCCAAGGAATTTCCAAAATGGGAATAACTGTGCCCCGGCCCTTTATGATGAGTATAAACCCAAGGTTCTATGCGTGTGTATTCAAAATTATAGTCCCAGTTGAACATGCCTATTCTTGCGGTATCTATAGCTATGCCGATGGATGTTGCCCATTTATTTCCCCACCACGAGTCATCAAAAAAAGAAGTTATCGTATTCAAATCATCTATAAACAATTCGCCGTAAACTTCAAACATTTTAAAAAGCTTCCAAGAAAAATCCGCAGACATTCCCGTATTTTCCATATCACCGCCATAGCTCTGGGCAAAGAGATACGGCACAAACGGAAGTATATATACAACCTCCATTGAGCGACGTTCCTCAGGATTGCTGCCGTAAACTATGGTTTCCGTCAATCCAAAAGAAAAGTTATCCGAAATGCTGAAGCCAAGCCTGTGGGCGTGCAAATATTTTGTATAATTTTTCCAATTTTTCAACTGCATTGCGTATTGAGAATAAGAGACAAAATCCAAATTCAACTCAAAGCCGGCAAAGGGAGTCGGCACGGGTCTTTTTATCCAAGCATAATCCGCAGTGTCTTGAATTGAACGCCAATGAAAATCGCCTCCTCTAAGGGCTAATTTATTGCGCCTTGCCGGGCCAAAAGATATATAATCATAACCGCCTGAAAGTTTGAAATAAGGTGTAGCTTGCCAATCCGTGCGTGCTCTGAAAAAATCCCAAGTACGCCCGTTGTCAATTTCGCCATATGGATACCCCAAATACGGTTCGTAATTATGCGGCAAATATGTTACACCGGATGCTTTATCCGTATTAACCTCCGCAAAAGCATCAAAAGAGATATTCGGAGCAACCAGCCCGTTCAGGAAAAGCCCAACGGTCACCGTATTTTGAATTCTATAATCTGCGTCTTTATGAAATTTTTCTACTTGAAGCGAATCTTTTAAAAATAACCTCATTCTGGCAAATCTTTCGCCATCCGAAATCAAAAACTCCGCCCGTAAAGGAAACACGCAGAGCAGGAACAGGGCAAAGAGTCTTTTCATGGATAAAACTTAGAAAAAAATTCTACATTCCAAGCCTATGCATTTTCGCAGTTTAGCGCAGTTTTTAACAGAAGAGTCAATAGAGGGGTTTAATTCTCTAGGTTTTCCCGAAAGTGGAGTTGCTCATCATTGCAGCTTTGGAATTCCGGCACAAGCCGTATGGGCTGCAACACAGTTTTTGAAAAAATCAAAACCTATCTTGATAATAGCCAAAGAACAAAAAACCTTTGACTTATGGCTTGAAAACCTGTCCGAGCAAATTGAAGATTTTGACCTGCTTTCCCTGCTCGTTGCAAAAGACGAAAGCAAAGCAAGAGTTTTTACCGGAATCCTGGAAGAAAAGCTCCGATTTATTCAAAATGCAAAATCAGTTAAAATTGTTATTGCAAGCGCGGAAGCCTTGCAAACAAGGTTGCCTTCCGCAAAAACTCTAAAAGCAAAAACTTTAAATCTCAAAATCGGCGAGCCTTTGGATGAAGATAATCTAAGGGAAATTTTTATGTCAAGAGGGTTCAAAGAACAGCAGGTTGTGGAAAGCGTTGGCGATTTTTCCATAAGAGGCTGCATTGTGGATGTAAACCCCCTTTTGTGCGAACGCCCAATCCGGCTGGAATTTTGGGGAAACACTTTGGAGTCCATAAGAACCTTCGATATTTTTACGCAAAGATCCTTGGACAGCTTGGAGAGCATCGAAATTTTCCCCATGAACCTAAACGAAGATTGCGACTGCACCGCATTCGATTTTTTAAAAGACTACTCAATAATAACAGACGACTACTACAACCTGCCATTAGATTTCCCGGAAGAACTAGCAAAACACAAAATCATAGACTTCTCCCCCAACTCCCAAAACTCTCAACTCTCAACTCTCAACTCTCAACTCACGTACCCCCAAACCCGCTCAAACTCCGGCTTCAGCGGCATGGAAAATGAGATTGCGCAATACTGCGAAAAAGGCGGCGAGGTTTACTTGGTAGCAGCAACGCAGGGGCAGGCACTTAGGCTTTACCACTTGGCGCAGGGGAGTGCTGTCAAGGAAATTTTGGTTGGGCATATTTCAGAGGGTTTTTGGTTTAGCGATCATTCCTTCGCTTTGCTTTCCGACCATCAGATTTTTAACCGATTCGGGCATTTAACAAAAAAGAAGCAAAAATCATCAAGTTTGCACAATGCGGTTTTTGCGGATTCACTGATTAACGGAGATTATGTTGTTCATGAAGATTGCGGAATAGGTAGATTTTTGGGGCTTTCCCGCATTGAAGCCTTAGGTGCCCTTGTCGATTGCGTTGTGATTGAATATGCGAGCAAAGCCCGGCTCACATTTCCCGTAAGCGATTTGCAAAAGCTGGAAAAACTCGTTAGGAACGAAGACGATGCACCGCCTACGCTCAACAGACTGGGAACAAAAAACTGGGAACAAGCCAAAGAAAGGGCAAAAAAACGCATTGCGCAGGTAGCTAAGGCTCTTATCGAGTTATATGCAAAAAGGGAATTGATTCAAGGCTTTGCCTTTCCGCCGGATTCAAGCCTGCAAGATGAATTTGAGAACGATTTCCCCTTCCCCCCCACCCCCGACCAGATTCGCAGCGCAAAAGAGATCAAAGACGATATGGAAAAACAAAAACCGATGGACAGGCTTTTGTGCGGAGATGTTGGTTTTGGAAAAACGGAAGTGGCAATGCGTGCCATGTTCAAATGCATAAGCGCAAAAAAGCAGGTTGCGGTTCTGGTTCCAACAACCGTGCTCGCCGCCCAGCATTTCCAGTCTTTTACCGAGAGATTTGCGGACTGGCCTGTGAATATAGCCCTTGTGAACCGCTACAAAACGAGTGCGGAAAAAAAGGCTGTTTACAAAGGGCTTGAAGAGGGCAGTATAGATTTGGTGGTCGGCACTCACGCCCTGCTTATGGATAGCATTAAATTCAAAGATATCGGTTTGCTCATAATTGACGAGGAGCAAAAATTCGGCGTTAAGCAAAAGGAGAGGCTCCGGGAAATGCGGCTTTCCTTGGACACCCTTGCAATGAGCGCAACCCCTATTCCCAGGACATTGCAGCTTTCGATGACCGGGGTTAGAGACATCTCTTTTATCAACACTCCTCCTTTAAATCGCTTGCCTGTTGAAACAAGGGTAATTGAGAAAGAAAGGGCAATTCTTGCGGCGGCTGTAAAAGATGAAATAGACAGAGGCGGGCAGGTTTTTGTGGTGAACGATCGTGTGCAGAATATTGAGAAATTGGCAGATGAAGTAGAAGGCTGGGTTCCAAATATTAGGGTAGCGGTTGCGCACGCTCAACTGCCGGATAGCGATTTGGAAAAAACGATGGCTGCTTTTATAAACAAAGAATTTGATGTTTTGGTTTGCACGGTTTTAATAGAATCCGGGCTTGACGTTCCGAATGCAAATACAATTATAGTCATGAACGCACAGCAATTCGGAGTTGGTCAGTTGTACCAGTTGCGGGGCAGGGTAGGCAGGTCTGCGGTTCAGGCTTGGGCTTATTTGGTGACCCCTGAGGGGGGGGCTGGGGTATCTAAGTCTGCGCAGAAAAGGCTTGCAGCTATGGAGCGTTTTACCGACTTGGGTTCCGGATATTTGGTTGCCATACGGGACTTGGAAATTCGCGGCGCAGGAAATTTGCTTGGAATGGAGCAGCACGGCTTTATAGAGGAAATAGGTTTTGAAACATATGTGAGGATGATTAAGGAGGCGGTTGAGGAGTTGCAGGGAACCAAAGCTGAGACCTCGATTAAGCCTCGTTTGGAATTGCGTGTTGATGCTTATTTGCCGGAGTTGTGGATAAAGGACGGGTTGGCGAGGATTTCCATTTATCAGCGCATTGCCCGTGTTGAAACGAGCGAAGATATAGCTTTGCTTTTGGAGGAATTGAGAGATAGGTTTGGGCCTGTTCCCAAGCCGGCTTCAATGCTTTTGATGTGTGCAGATATCGGAATTTTGGCGAGAAAGTTTTCCATAGTTGGCATAGCCCGCAAGCAAGGGGTTGCGGTTTTGACATTTTCCGATAAAATAAAAGTTCAATCGCCGATACTCGCAGATTTGTACGCCAAGAGCAAATTTTCGCTCCGTTTTTTGGCAACCGAGCCTTTGCAAGCGGTTCTTGAAATCGGTTTTTGGGATGCAGAAAGAGAGGTTGAGGAGTTGCTGAAATTTTTTAGGGAAACACCCAACTATCCTTGGCCACCTCCTAAAGAAGCTGGTAACGTACTAGGAGACGATGATTTGTTGGATTTGGTATAGGGTATCCTGTGGTATAGGGTATCCTTGACAGGCCCGCAAAAAATTTCTATATTTACACCCATGATGATGTATAACACCCTAAGCAAGGCGCAAGGAGCCTACGGTGCAGGCCCGGCCTAGCACTTTTTTACAAAGAAATGACATAGAAGTGAACGTACGTCAAAAAAAATCTATATTAGACGCTCCCATTTTTTCCACACATAAATCCAGAATTTTCCCCTCTCAACCAAGGAGTTCATCATGAACAAGACAGCAAACAGGGCAAGGCACGCCTTGCCCCTACTTCACATCCTCATTCTCCTCTTCATCGGAGGCATCGGGGTTCATACGCTCACCTCCTGCTCAGACAGCAAGGACGATGACGACCCACCGTCAGACACAAGTTCTTCCTCGCTCGACGACGGCAATTCCAGTTCATCTGGCGGCGGCGGTGGCGGTTCTTCGTCCAGTGGCGGTGGCAGCGGTTCTTCGTCCAGCACAGGCGGTTCCGGTACCATTGAAGCCGTGCGCATCGGCGACCTAACTTGGATGAAGCGAAATTTGGATACCAATGTTCTGGGCAGCAAATGCTATGATGGTGACCCAGCCAACTGCGTAAAATACGGTCGCTTGTACGATTGGGCGACAGCAATGAAACTTGATCCAAGCTGCAATTCCAAGAGTTGCTCAGGCGAAATACTTCCCAAGCATCAGGGCATTTGCCCCGCCGGCTGGCGTATTCCAAGCAATGCGGATTGGGATGCACTTTTCCGCTGGGTAGATGAAGAGAATGACGGCGAAGGTGATGGAAGTCCTTACGGCAGCTATACGGCAGGCAGATATCTGAAAGCGTCTAGCGGCTGGTATGACGATGGCAATGGCACAGACAAGTACGATTTTTCCGCCCTTCCGGGTGGCTACGGCCGCTCGGATGGCTATTTCGGCCTTGCTGGCCGCTACGGCATCTGGTGGAGTTCCACAGAGAACGAGGACTACGGCTACGCTTACAGCCGGGACATGGGCTACAGCAACGAGGACGCCAGCTGGGACGTCATCGTTGAGTCAATCTTGTTTAGTGTTCGTTGCGTCCAGGACTGAGGCGTAGCCCGCCGCTAGCCTTGGCAAGCGGCGAAACTTGGGGCTGTGAGCGTTTATTTATGTCTTAGCGACGGAGCGTAGATTTAGGAGATTTTTTATGAAGACGGAAAACATACTCACAATAGAAGAGAGCGGCGAAAATCGCATAAACCTCGTTCGTGACCGCTTGTTCTGGCAAGCGTGGAACAGGAGCGCGTTTCTGTTTGCCTCGCACATAAAAAATTATCAGGTTCACATAGGGTATTTGGTTGTCAAATTCTGCCATTGTTCGTCAACGATTTTTCCAAATTCGTTCAAATTTACCATATGACGTGTGGTTGCCCCCATTGTTCGTTTTGCGAATGCGCAGCGGGTTGCATAATAGGGCAGGCTGCCCCTACAGTATCCTCCGAAACGGTTTATGCGGTTTTGGCAACATATCGTTACAAAATACGCTCGTCAAACCATCCCCGGCGGGATATTGATTTTTATATACAACAATCTACTCCAAATCCTCTGCTGCGGAATGGTTTGGGAGCTCGTTTTCGTAGGAGCAATTTTCGGAAAAATAATCGTTTTGCCTTGTGGAACCTACAACGGCGTGCCAAAGAGCACTCTCCGTATCTATTTTCTTGCGCTCGCTCACAACATAGGTCAACGGGACAAGCGCAAAGACCCCTTTGAAGCTGCCTACCACAATATCGGTTTTGCCGGCCATAGCGGCGTGAACGGCATTTTCCGCAAGCTGAAAACAAAAAATCGCATCCGAACTGTTCGCCGGGACGCTTCTTATAATATAACTCGGATCTATGTATTTTATGTTTATGTCTTTGCGTATCTTTTTAAAATAAGTCGTAATTTTATCCACCAAAAGATGCCCTATATCATGCTTTAGAATATTTCCGCTAGCATCTTTAGCCGCTGCAGATTTGAACAGATCTTGCCCAGCGCCTTCTGCCACAACCATAACAACGTGATTTTTGTGGCGATAACGCCTTTCCAGAGCTTTAAAAAGCCCATTTGGGCCGTCCAGCACAAGGGGAATTTCAGGGATTATGCAAAAATTTGTCACCGAGCTTGCAAGGCTTGCGTATGCGGCTATAAAACCGGAATCCCTCCCCATTACCTTTACCAAGCCAAGTCCGTTTGGAATGCCGTTCGCCTCAACGTGCGCGCTTTTTATTATTTCCGCAGCGGATTGAACGCAGGTTTCAAAGCCGAATGTTCTATCCATGAAATTCAAATCGTTGTCTATGGTTTTCGGGATGCAAACCACGGAAATACGGTCTTTCCTTTTGTTGATTTCCTTTATTATCTCCTGTGCGCCTCGCAATGTGCCGTCCCCGCCAATGCAAAACAGTATATTCACATTGAGTTGCATGGAGAGAGTGTCAACCATGATTTTCGGATCCTGATCTCCTCTTGAACTGCCTAAAATTGTGCCGCCGTCTTCGTGAATGTTATCCACCTTGTCCGGATTTAAGCGTATTGCGGTTAAGCCGTAGTGCGGGTTCAATCCTCTATAGCCGTAGCGAATGCCAAATATCATTCTAACGCCGTAGTCATAGGTTAAAACCTCAACCAAGCCTTTGATAACATTGTTCAAACCGGGGCATAGGCCGCCGCAGGTCACTATTGCCACTCTTGTTTGCATAGGGTCATAAAACAGTTTTTTGCGAGGACCGGCAATTTCCAAAGACGGAATGATTTCTTTTCTGTGCTTTAATGCCTCTATTTGAGCAAGCTCGGAGGCGAGGCTCACACGGCTGTTTTCGTCAATAAAGGATTGGCCTTTAACCGGAGAATCTATTTTGGCCTGCCCCAAAGATGGGACGTTTAAACTGTATTTTTTTGGATTTTCCAAGATTTCGTTCAAATTCATAAGAGAAAGGTAGAAAAAATTAGAATCTCAAAAACGCCGCTCCCAGTTCCATTACCCTTGGCAAAGCCAAATCACATGTTTCGTTTTCGGGCAGTTTCTCGCAAAGAGCTTTTAAAGTGCTTTGCAAACTTTTGCCTTCATTTTCTCTTTCTTTTACAAAATTGTGCAAAATTTCCGCAATTCCTCTTTGAATTTCCGCATGGCAAAAAGTCGGGAACTTTCGCAAATCGGATTTTAGCTTGCCTATGGATATCTGCCCGGCAATAGCCCTTATCTTTATATTCCTTTCAATAGCCGAATTCGGCTTTAAGCTCTCTTGCAAATCTTCAATTTTTGCCAAACGGCTTTCCTTAAAATTCCCGAGCGGCGTCAATTCCAATTCCTCTCTTTTAAACGGAATGCTTTTTGCCTTTTCCGTCAAACATTCCGCTCTGTATTCAATAAGCGCAATAACCGTGTCTGCAAGGGAAAGATAATCCCCGCACGCGCCTGCCACTATTATAAAATTTATTCCATTGTCCGCAAATTCCCTGATGCGATCTGTCAAAGGTATGAGTGGTTCGCGCTTTGAATTTATCAGTTCCCGCATTCTTAAATCCCTGATCAAAAAATTCACCGCAGAAGCATCTTCGTCAATTAAAATGGTGCTTGCGCCCAGTTCCAATGCCTCCAGCAAATTTGCCGCTTGGCTTGTTGCGCCGCTTGCGTTTTTTGTCATAAAATTTTCCGTGCTTCCCTTTAAAGGGAGTTCCCTCACAAGAGGTGAAATATTTGTTCCGTTTACAACCCTGCCTTCTTCGGTTTTAATTGGAGTTGCGCTTTGGTCTATAACAATGAGTTCCCTGCCATCTCCGGGTATATGCGGATAAACCGCTTCTTCCAAGGCGTGCAAAAGCGTAGATTTTCCGTGGAAGCCTCCGCCTGCAATCACCGTTATTCCTTTTGGAATGCCCATGCCGGCCACCTGTTCGCCGCTCGGCAAATTCAAATGCGCAAGCAACTCCGGCGGAGAAACAAATGGAATGGCGTTTTGCATCACCTCTTCCGAAACCCCGCTCTCCCTTGGCAGAATTGCTCCGTTTGGCACAAAGGCAGCGAGTTTTTTTTCCGCAAGCTGAGATAGCAAAAAATTTCTGTTTACATAGCATTGTATATGCGCTTTGCATTTTTCCTTGTCCGAATTATTCCAGTACATCGCTTTGGTAACCCAATCGGATAGAGTCCCTATCAAAAGCTCGGACGCCTTGTCTCCCTCAATTCGCCTGCCTTCTCCGGGCAAATTCACGCTCGCCAAAATGCGGACAATTCCATTTTCAATGCACAAGGAATTTCTCTGCATAATTTGAGAATGCGCTTTTACAATGCTGATGTTTTCCGCATTTTCCGTGAACTGCCTGAGCAAAAAATCCGCAAGGGCAATTTCTTTTTCCTTATCGCTATGCAATTCTTCCGGAAAGCCGAGAGAATTCATTTTTGCGCTGAGCATTATCCTTGAAGGCTGCGCATGAGGGTCGCCTTGTACGTGCGTGAATTTCAACGTAAAATCGCCATAGTTGAAAAATTGCCCTTGAAAACTTTTATACACGCCATAGGGTTTGCCGTGGATTTTAAGCAGCCGTTGGTGAAGTTCTCTCATGATTCAATCGCCTTGGCTATTACGGGTACAATTTCTTTCGACATTTTATCTATGCAGTAAATTTGCTTGAATATGGCTACTTTTCTATACGATGCGGCATTTTTTTCTATCCATTGGCCAAAAGCGGCGCGGCGTTCTTCCGAACTGGAATTTTTATTCTGTGATTTTACATATTCCTCTGCAAGCTGGCTTTGGTTTTTCATGTATTCTGTCATATTGAAAACTTGATTGCTATTTAGCACAAACATCTTCAGCGCAAATGCCAAATCGCCCTGCTCAAAATCCTCTTGCATTTTTCTAACGAATTGTTTCAATTTTTCAATATCTTTCAAAAAAAAGTCTATGGCAGGAGCTTTTATCGCTTCTAAATCTTCTTGCGACATCTCGCTTTCCGTCCATTTAAAAACACCGGAACGTGTTCTTTTATTTTGAGGCATAGGGAATAAGGTAGTAAAAATTCATAGCGGTTGCGCATCAAGGCGGGAAAAATATATAAGCTATTGTTATAGCCGCTATAACCCCAGCGACGTCCGCCGCGAGGCCGCAAAAAACCGCATGTCTCGTTTTGCGAACTGCTACCGAGCCAAAATAAACCGCTATTATATAAAATGTGGTATCTGTTGTTCCCTGAAACATGCAGCTCAAACGCCCGGCAAAACTATCCGCGCCGTATTGCTGCATTGCATCCACCATCATCCCACGCGCGCCGCTGCCGGAAAGGGGTTTCATAATTGCGGTTGGCAAACTAGGCACAACATCCGAAGGTATGCCGAAAAAATTAAAACTGGCAACAATTCCATCCATTATAAAATCCATTGCGCCGCTCGCCCTGAAAGCCGCTACCCCTACCAAAATTGCAATCAAGTACGGTATTATGGTAACGGCTGTGGAAAAGCCCTCCTTTGCACCCTCAACAAAGGCATCAAAAGGCATTACTTTTTTTATGGCGGCTAAAATCAAAAAGAACATTACAATGGCGAATAAAATTATGCCGCCCAAGAATGCGCTGGCAATTCCCATTTCCTCCGCCGAGAGCGTGGAAAAATACCAAAGAGAGCCGAATACAGCGGCACTAAGGCCAACAAACCACGATATAAAAACCACATTTTTTATTTCAATTTTCTGAAAAAAAGCGGTTATCAAAATTCCAATAACGGTGCTGAAAAAGGTCGCAAATAAAATGGGCAGAAAAATATCGGCGGGGTTTGCCGCGCCAAGCTTTGCCCTGTAAGTCATTATGCTAACGGGGATCAGGGTTAAGCCGCTTGCATTCAAAACCAAAAATAAAATTTGAGCGTCGCTTGCGGTGTCTTTTTTAGGGTTTATCTCCTGCAATTCCTTCATGGCTTTTAAACCGAGCGGTGTAGCGGCGTTGTCCAGCCCAAGCATATTCGCGCTTATATTCATCAACATGCTGCCCATTGCCGGATGGTTTGCCGGAACGCTGGGAAAAAGCCTCTTTAACAAAGGAGAAACCAATTTGGCGAGCATTTGAACCGCACCGGCCTTTTCCCCTATTTTCATTATCCCAAGCCAAAAAGCGAGAATGCCCGTCAAACCTATAGCTATTTCAAAAGCGGTTTTTGCCATAGCAAAAACACCCTGCATAACATCATTGAAAACCCCGCTATTACCTAGGCAAAGCCACTGGGCCAAGCAAGCTATAAATGCGCCGGCAAAAAAAAGAACCCAAATTACGTTGAGAAACACGGGGGTAATGTAGAATTTTTCTACATTAGCCGCCATGCAATTACACTACATACTTACCATCAGTTTTTTGCTTTTTGCAATACAGGTAAATGCCCAGAGTATTTGCGGTGCAGAGATTGCCGGTGCGAAAAGCACGGAAGAGGCGAGGCAAAGAGCGGTCGCTTCTCTTTCTATGGCAATAAACTCCAAAATTTCTATAGACTCAAAAACAGAGGAAATCATAGACGGATTTCAATCCTATCTAAGAGACACCACAATTCAGCGCATAAGCTCCGAGCTTTTCAATGCTCATGACGCCAAATACACAGACGGCAAGAACAAAAGCGGCTACTCGTCAAAAGCTTGTATGTCAGCAAGCGACGCCGCAAAAGGCTTCACCGCCCGCCTCCGTACCGTTGCCGCCTCCCTTGAGTTTGCGGCAAAAGCCGTAATTGGGGAAAAACACCCGAAGCTCAAAAGCGAGGCATGGCAAAAAACAAAGCAGATTTGGAGCGAGTTCGTAAACTTGCAGTTCATAATTCAAGGCTTGGATAAGAAAAAAGCCGCTCCCTATGACACCGTCCTTTACACAAAAGCTAGGAGCAATTATCTGAACTACTGCGAAACCGCCAAGTTGTATTGGAACCCGGAGAAAAACAACCCCTATTCGGATGTGGCCTTTTCAAAGCTCTCCAAAAACCTGAAACTGGAAAAGGCGAGTTGCAAAGGGCATGGCATTTCGCTTGTTTACAAAAACACAGGGCACGAATGCAGGCACAGCGCAATGTTCAGGTGCTTGCACAAACCATCTTTGCTCATAGCCTCGTGCAATGGCGAGGAGTACAGGCTTTTGGAAAACCCGAATGTGGAGGTTCTTAAGAATGTGGAAGAAGTCGCTTTGAGAGAATTGCGTGAAAAACTTAGCCGCGAATCTTTTTGGAACGAATGGGAACAGGAAATCAAACAATGGAGACCGGTATGCGAATAACACAAAACCTTTTTATTTTATGTTTGCTGCTCGCCTCTCTCGCCTTTGCTCAAAGGCAGAGCGTAGTAGTGCTGCCCTCGCTCGCCACTACAGACACAAAGCTCACTCCCAAACAGAAGGAGCTTTTGACGGAAGAAGTGCGAACTATTGCGGCGAAATTGCCGTCGGCAGGTTTCTTTTTGATGAAGCAGGATGAGGTGAATGAGGTGCTTGG
>LIUG01000060.1:11358-14723 GCA_001462245.1 Candidatus Fibrimonas termitidis | reverse complement strand
GGTGAATGAGGTGCTTGGAGACGAAGCCTTTGTGAGTGCTTGCGAGGAAGGTACTTGCGTGGGTCAATTGGTTAAGCAGCTTCAGGCTAATTTCGGGGCTAGGTGCGATGCTTACGCCGTGGGTGGTCAGTTGTATTTGAAGTTTGAACTTTATGGCACTTTTAAGGGTCAGAACGAGGCTCAGACCATTGACCAGTTTAACGAGCCTGTGAAGAACTTTGCGGAAATGCAATCTGTGATAAAGAAAAAAGTCCCCGGCATATTTGACAAAATCACAAAATCTCCGCAGGAAAATTGCGTTGCTGAAAAGAAGATATGGATAAACGGAGTTTGCAAAACGGCGGAACAGATAGCGATGGAGGATTGTGAAGCTGAGGGCAAAAGTTGGACAAACGGTGCTTGTAAGTCTAGGGCACAAATAGTTTGCGAAGCCACAGCAGGGAGGAAGTGGGTTGGCGAGGAGTGCAAGACTGCGGAGCAGATAGCTGCTCTCGCTCCACCACCTTCTTTTCCCTCTTCTTCTTCTAAGCCATCTTCTTCTTCTCAACAATCGGTGGCTAGCGTAATTAGCTTCGGAGAGTTGACGGATACACGGGATGGCAAGAAATACAAAACTGTTAAAATAGGTTCTCAAACTTGGATGGCGGAGAATTTGAATTACGATGCGAGTGGTAGCAAGTGCTATGAAAATAACTCTGCCAACTGTGCAAAGTACGGTAGATTGTATGATTGGAAAACAGCTATGAAAGTTTGTCCTTCCGGTTGGCATTTGCCGAGCAAAAGCGAGTATGAAATGCTGGATAAGGCAGTTGGAGGTGAAAACGACGTAGCGGGAGAAAAATTGAAAGCCAAGAGCGGTTGGAATAAGAACGGCAATGGCACGGACGAGTTCGAGTTTTCGGCCCTGCCGGGCGGCGGCTCGGGTGGCTATTTCGGCATTGCCGGCAACTACGGCAACTGGTGGAGTTCTGCGGAGAGCAGTAGTTACAGTGCCTACTACCGGATCATGAGCTACAACGATGTGAACGCACGCTGGAACTACAATGGTAAGGGCTACTTGTTTTCAGTCCGTTGTCTCCAAGACTAAGCACGAAGCACCAGCAAGCGGCTAACTTCTTGCTTTTAGGTAGAAAGTTGAGATTATTTTTCTATATTTATATTGAAAAGTATGTCAAAAGTTCACAAGGAGTGCAATATGCCAGCAAAAGTATTGGTTCAGGCTCGGATAGATCGGGATATAAAGGAAAATTCCACAGAAAATGGAAACTGGCTTTTTGATGAACATGAAAGAAAGTTTATTAAAAAAGAAATAGTTAAAGAACTCGAAGAAAGTCAGGGAAATTATATAGTTAAAAATAATAAAGAAAGTGTGCAAAGTTTTTTGAAAAGAGCAATGAAGGCAGGTTAGATTGTAAAAATGGCAGCATTGTAATACATATTTTGGATAATTTAGGAACTCACAGCGAGTTGTATGGAAAATAGTAAGGGATTTGTTTTTTAGTTTACTGCTCGCCTCCCTCGCCTTTGCTCAAAGGCAGAGCGTAGTAGTGCTGCCCTCGCTGGCTACCACAGATACAAAGCTCACTCCCAAACAGAAGGAGCTTTTGACGGAAGAAGTGCGAACTATTGCGGCGAAACTGCCGTTGGCAAGTCTGAACCCGACCCCGATGAAAAGGAAATCCTGTTAATCCCAAAAATCGGGGGTATCGGGGTTCAGACAATTATGCTGGGGCGTAGTTGGGCGATTTCTATATTATTAACAATTTAGGAGTTTTTATGTTAAAAGCCGAAGTTGTTACATCCGGTGATTCGCAGATGGTGCGTTTGCCTAGCGATTTGCATTTAGATGTAGATTCTGTTTATGTTAATAAGTTAGGCAGTATAATTGTTCTTTCCACAAAAGAACCGTGGGAAACTTTAGTTGAAGGATTGAAAGAGGCAGAAGATTTTCCGGAAATAGAAAGAAAATGAAATACCTAATAGATACAAACATATTAATTTATTGGCTGAAAAACAGGACGGATATTTTGCAAAAATCATTGTCTGGCGAAAACGATTTTGCAGTTTCTTCCATAACAGTAGCTGAGTTAATTTATGGAGCAAAGAAAAGCTTGCATATAGAAAAAAATATGCTGGCTGTAATTAAGATTCTTTCGTATTTCAATATAGTGGATTTTTCCAAAGACGATGCCTTTGAATATGGCGATATAAGAGCATATTTAGAGAAAAAAGGAATGCCTATTGGCGACCATGATATGCAAATAGCGGCTCAAGCTAGAAGATTAGGCTTGGTTGTTGTAACCGCAAATGTTCGTGAATTTGGCAGAATTGGCAATTTACGTATAGAAAATTGGACAAAATCCCCTTAAAAGCTGAAGAAAAAGTGTTGAAAAATAAAAATCCCAGTTCCCCGAAGGAGACTATTATGAAAAAAACCATTATTTTATGTTTACTATTCGCCTCCCTCGCCTTTGCTCAAAGGCAGAGCGTAGTAGTGCTGCCCTCGCTGGCTACCACAGATACAAAGCTCACTCCCAAACAGAAGGAGCTTTTGACGGAAGAAGTGCGAACTATTGCTGCGAAACTGCCGTCGGCTGGTTTCTTTTTGATGAAGCAGGATGAGGTGAATGAGGTGCTTGGAGACGAAGCCTTTGTGAGTGCTTGCGAGGAAGGTACTTGCGTGGGTCAATTGGTTAAGCAGCTTCAGGCTAATTTCGGGGCTAGGTGCGATGCCTACGCCGTTGGTGGGCAATTGTATTTGAAGTTTGAACTTTATGGCACTTTTAAGGGTCAGAACGAGGCCCAGACCATTGACCAGTTCAATGACCCTGTTAAGAATTTTGCGGATATGCAAGCTGTGATAAAGAAAAAAGTCCCCGGCATATTTGACAAAATCACGAAATCGCCGCAGGAGGTTTGCGAGGCTGCTGGGAACGCATGGTTGAACGGAGTTTGCAAAACAGCGGAACAGATAGGAAAAGAAGTTTGCGAAGCAGGGGGCAAAATCTGGATGGGCGGTGCTTGCAAGTCTCAGGCACAGATAGCTTGCGAGGTCACGGCAGGGAGAAAATGGATTGGCGAGGAATGTAAAACAAAGGAACAGTTAGCTGCTCCAACCCCTGTTCCTACTCCGCCTCCTGTTCCTTCCCTGCCTTCTTCTGCTTCTCAACAGCCGGTAGCTAGCGTAGTTAGTGGCGGAGTGCTTACGGATGCACGAGATGGCAAGAAATATAAAGTTGTTAAAATAGGCAATCAAACATGGATGGCAGAGAATTTGAGTTACGATGCGAGCGGCAGTAAGTGTTACGATAACAAGCCAGCTAACTGTGCAAAATACGGCAGGTTGTATAATTGGGAAACGGCTA
>LIUG01000060.1:10687-11244 GCA_001462245.1 Candidatus Fibrimonas termitidis | reverse complement strand
AACGGCTATGAAAGCCTGTCCTTCAGGTTGGCATTTGCCGAGCAAAAACGAATGGGATAAGCTGTACCGTTTTGTTGATGGCACAAGCGGAACAGAAAGCCCTTATGAAAGTGAAACAGCAGGCAAGTTTTTGAAATCCAAAAGTGGCTGGAATGAAAATTGCAAGGGCACGGATAAATTCGGATTTGCGGCTCGGCCGGGTGGCGGCTATAATTCGGAATACGGTTTCTTCAATGGCGACAGCGACGGCTTCGGCTTATGGTGGAGTGCATCCGAGGACAATGCCAACCGCGACCGCGCTTACGAATATAGAATGAACTGCAAAAGCGGGGACTTGGCGTTCTGGAACAACAGCTATAAGAGCTACTTGTATTCTGTCCGTTGTCTTCAGAACTAAGAATTTGTTGTTTTTAACTCCGACTTCCGAGCTTTTAACTCCGAAATCGGAGTTCCGACCCCTCTCGTTGGAGAAAATGGAAACTGGCTTTTTTATGAACATGAAAAAAAGTTTATTAAAAAAGAAATAGTTAAAGAACTCGAAGAGGAAATCCTGTTAA
>LIUG01000060.1:5251-10619 GCA_001462245.1 Candidatus Fibrimonas termitidis | reverse complement strand
TTGGGCGATTTCTATATTAATTCATAACGGTGAAGTTTTATGAAAAAGTATATAGAATTAGAAACAGTTGGAACGGTTCTTAAAGAAGAATTTATAGAGCCTTACAATCTAACGATTGAACAGGTGGCAAATGCCATATCTGTCCCAGCTTGGAGATTGTTTGCTGTTATAGAAGGCGGCGAGCAAATGACTGCGGATTTAGACTTGTTGTTAACAAAGTATTTTGGAATGTCTGAAGGTTTTTTCGTCCGCTGGCAGGAAAGCTATAATACAAGAATAGCCAAAAGACAGCTACGGAAAAAACTGGCAGAGGTAATTCCTCTTAACAAGTTTAATAAAATTGCAGTATTATGATAAATTCATTTAGAGATAAAGAAACAGAGAAAATATTTTCCGGTAAGTTTTCCAAAAAATTTCCTGCTGATATTCAACACAGGGTATTGTATAGATTGGAAATGCTTAGTAATGCGGCTAACATAGACGACTTAAAAGTTCCATCATCAAATCACTTAGAGGCTTTAAGTGGCGATAGATTAGGACAGTTCAGCATTCGTGTAAATGACAAGTACAGAATATGTTTTGAATTTATAAACAATTGCGCAGAAAATGTTGAACTGGTGGATTATCATTAATAACGGAGAAAATAACAAATAGGAGCTGATTTATGAAAAAAACCATTATTTTATGTCTGCTGCTCGCCTCCCTCGCCCTTGCTCAAAGGCAGAGCGTAGTAGTGCTGCCCTCGCTCGCTACCACAGACACAAAGCTCACTCCAAAGCAGAAGGAACTTTTGACGGAAGAAGTACGAACTATTGCGGCGAAATTGCCGTCGGCAAGTCTGAATCCAGCCCCGATGAAAAGGAAATCCTGTTAATCCCCAAAATCGGGGGTATCGGGGTTCAGACAATTAGACTGGGGCGTAGTTGGGCGATTTCTATATTAATTCACTGGCATTTTTAGAATTCTCTTTTCGCTACCGAACGATGCTTTCACAATATACATACCTTTTGGCAAGTGTCCAAACGGTATTATATATACGCCACCACTGAAACTCTGCCTGCTGACTAAATTGCCGTTTAAGCCGTAAACTTCGACTACGGCTTTGTTTATTGCTTGCAGGTTTATGCCGTTGTGTATTCGTATGGCTTGATTGTTGTTGGCGATTTGCGTCAAGCGAATTTGACTGGGTGCATCACTAGACGATGACAGTTGCGTTTCGCTAGACGATGACAGTTGTATTTCGCTAGACGATGACAGTTGCGCTTCGCTAGACGATGACAGTTGTATTTCGCTAGACGATGACAGTTGCGTTTCGCTAGACGAGCTTGGGGTATAATCGACCGAACTGCTGCTTAGTATGTCGATGCTTGAGCTTGATGCGTTGGAGCTGGAGCTAGGCGCAACTATTTCGAATGTAGCGGTTGCAGTGCCGGCGTAGTTGTTCTTGCCTTCTATTTTTACGGTTGCCGTGCCGATTTCGGTATTGCTTGAATAGGTTGCGCTATAATCCTCGTCATTAACAAGTTCCATGGAATTGTACTGAACAGTTACCGAGGGCTCTATATCATTGCCGTCTACGTATAGCTGTGGCGGGATTTGGGCTATCATGTTGTTTTCGAGGTCTTTAGGTTTTATGGTGAAGTTTACATCTTTATTTCCCGAAAAGCTGCCTATGCCGGTTACAGTCACGATTGCCACCCCGGCATTGATATTATTTGTTACGGCGATGTTATATTTAGGCTCATAGCCCTCGAGTGTAACAGTCACAGACGGTGTTTGTGCTGCACCGGTGTATGTGTATGTGCCGTTAACAGCCATAGTTGCGTTTTCTATGCCTTTTGTTGCTATCGCAAAACTTCCCTCAGCCGTGCCGGTATATATGCCCGTACCTTCTACCGTTACCGTTGCCACTCCGGCCTCAATGTTATTTGTCTCTTTAATTTCATAGTTAGATGCTTCTATAGTTTTGCCATCAAGCGTAACAATCACATTGTTAGCAGCCGGGATGTGTGCCAAGCCGTTATAGGTGTATTGACCATTGACTTCCACTGTAGCTTTACTTATGTCTATGTACTGTACCGGAACCGGGCAGTAATCCGTGCCGCCGGAGACTGTGAATTTTACATTATTTCGGCTTTCTCCAACATACAAATAATAGCCGCCTTCAGGTGCCGCTGTGATATTGTCCAGATTTACACTGCTACCGGTAACAGCTATTCTGTTGATGTAATGCCTAGCTCCAGTGGTCCCGAAGTCATGTACACCTAAATTAGTTAAATGATAGTACCGTTGGTTCTCAAAAGCAGTAGTGTTTGTGGCCGTGGCATGAGTTTTCTCTGTTTGCAGATTTTCACAGGCTGTTTTTCTATCTACTATTATATCAGCACCACCACCACTATTAGTGCTAACCAATCCACTGAAATAATACTCGCAAGAAGAGCATTTGGGTTCGGCAATAGCCTCTAAAGAGACAATATACTTTTGTTCGTCTATGGTAATGGTTGTGTCTCGAGCGGAAAGTGAGCCTTGTAGTTTTAAAGAAACAGAACCAAATTCGGTTTCACTCTCATCAAGCGGAAAAGTTGCTGTTATCGTTTCGCCCTTCACATAACCGTAACCTCCGAGCGTAGGAAGATTCCAGGTGGCATACTTCCTGATTCCGTTCGGGTCTATCGGTTTTTTTATTCTCACCGTAGCAACACTGCTTGTAACAGATGTTGGTGATGCGTCTTCATCATCAATGGTGTTCTTTATAACAACGTAGAAATAAGATGTACCAACAGAGGTTATCGGCACCATGTAAGTCGGTTTCGTTGCATCGGGGATTGGTGTTCCGTCGACATTGCTCGCGCTTGCGTTGCTGTACCACTGATAACTTAACGTGCCGCCGTCCGTAACGTCTTCTACACTTACGGTTATAGGTTCGAAGTCATTAGATACCGCCGTAACGGTTTTGCTCTCTGGTTGCGTGATTATGACTGGAAGTTCCGCCTTCGGTTCTTCACCGTAAAACCTAATTGGTTTTTTGGATGTTGTAATCACGAAATTATCAATTTCCTCTTCAGTATCATTGTCAGTATCATAGCGATAAGTTCTTAAAGTCATGGTTTCACCGTTTACTTCAACTATAGTGTATTCGGGTGCTTGTGTATATTTATATGTTTCTATTCCAAGCAGTTGATTGTCTTCTTTCAAATTTATCCCGCCGCTCATGCCATCAAAAAGATAAGGGAATGCAGTAGCGCCGCCTGTAGGATAGCTGCTGCATGTGCCGGCGGCGAGACAGAACGGGCTATAAGTTTTCATTGCGCTTGCTGTAGAAAGAGTTAAATATACAGTGCCTCTGCGTTCGTTCGGAACACTTTTCTGTTGGACTTCATTCCACAACAAAAATTTACTTCTCACATTTATATGATCGTGTCCTGATAATACCAAAGATACGCCATTTTTGGTCATTATCCTTTCAAGCCCCGCTTCTACATAATATTGAATGTCTGTGTCGGCAGCGTGGCTGGCAATGGTTTGAGTGGATTTGTGGTGCAGAACAACTATAAAATCGTATTCTCCCGAATATTTAGCCTTAGCTTCGTTAATAAGTTTATCATAATTTTTTACATAACCATCTGCCTGAATTATGCTATTTACATAGTTGGCTGTATTTAATCCGATAAATAAGATATTATTATACAAGTAATAATAATTGCCAGCGTTAAACCTGCTATCATTAGAACCCGCAGTCATTAAATATTTATCCGTACCGGAGCATACTGCCGGCCAAACATCTTCGTTTGGCAAGTTGTAACGATATATGAATTCGCAATGCGAATCATGGTTGCCCATAAGGGGCGCAAAAGGAATGCTACGCAAAATGTCCGGAGTAAAGAAACGTTTGTATTCTTCCGCTAACCCACCATTCTTATCCGATGTAGTTCCATCTACTTGGTCACCGATGTGAACAATCAAATTTGCCTTAGCCTCTTTTATTTTTCCCGCAACCCGTATCCAATTATTATAATGATCGCTATTGTTGTCAAGTTGGGCGTCTGATACAGCTGCGAATTTGAATTTGTTGCCGGCTGGGGGAGCGGTGTACTCATATTGTTGGCTCCAAGTCTGCCCATCATTTGATACTTGATATTTATATGTTATATCAGGGACCAAGTTTGTCAATGTAGCTCTATGCCACAACTTGTTTGCGGTGGTTAAAGGGGCAGCGCCCGCATATCCTGACACGGAATCAAGAAGTTCATCATTTTCATCCCAAAGTTTAACGTATGAATTGTTCAAATCGACTTCATCATCAGAGAGTGCATTATCAGAGTACCAGTTGAGATTGAGTTCAGCTATAGTTGAGCCCGGATTAAGCCCAAGCGTTTCCACTCCGCCATTCTGCGCCAATGTTTCTTGTGCCAAACAGAACAAAGCTAAAGCCCAAAGCCGAGGGCCTAGCCTGTCGCCAAATGCCATATTGTAACCTAAAAAGTTCATTTGGGCGCAAAGTAGTAAAAAGATGAGGTGAACGAGGTGCTTGGCGAAGAAGGCTCTCCCAGGTGGCTACGGCAACGGCGGCAGCTGGTGGAGTGCCAGCGAGAACACAGGCTGGTACGACAGCGATAAGTCACTCTTGTTTTCAGTTCGTTGTCTCCAAGACTGAGTGGTTGGGGTGGTGCGGTTTTCTACCTTTCCTTTTATGCGTGAATTTAATGTAACAGGACTTTGCATTCCTAGCAAACATTATATGGTGGACATTTCTGAGAAAGTTCGCCAGATTGTTGCTATGGTGGAAAAGGGGCAGTATTTCACCATAAACCGTGCAAGGCAGTACGGGAAAACTACAACAATAAGACAATTGGAAAAAGTTTTGCTAGAAAAGGGTTATTTGGTAGCCCGCATAAGTTTTGAAGGGGTTGGCGATACTCCATTTGAAAATGAAAAAAACTTTTGCTTAAACTTGCTTGAACAAATCTCAGAAGCCTTTGATATGCATAGCATCAAGGGTTATAGACTTTGGCGTAATAAAACCATAACTAATTTTAAAAAAATGGATATTTTTTTGAATAAGATGTGCAAGGATAAAAAAGTAGTTCTGATTATAGACGAAACAGACAAAACATCCAATAATTTGGTATTCCTAAGGTTCATCGGAATGTTAAGGGACAAATATCTAGAAAGAGAAAATCAAAAAAAAGCTACATTTCAAAGTGTTATTTTAGCTGGCGTTTACGATATAAAAAACTTAAAAGTCAAACTAGTTAAAGGCGGGCATTACCAACTTAAAGACGGCGAAAAAAGGATAAATAGTCCTTGGAACATAGCAGTAGATTTTGAAATTGATATGTCTTTTTCCGCACCTGAAATAGCCACCATG
>LIUG01000060.1:5021-5245 GCA_001462245.1 Candidatus Fibrimonas termitidis | reverse complement strand
GAATACGAAAAAGACCATCAAACAGGAATGGATATAGAAGCGGTATCAAAGGAAATCAGAACCTATACCAGCGGCTATCCTTATCTGGTTTCCCGAATTTGCAAAACCATAGATGAAAAATTGGAAAAAAATTGGACTGTGCAAGGAGTGCAAAAAGCCGTAAGAGTTATATTATACGAAAAAAATCTTCTATTTGACGACTTGGGCAAAAATTTGGAAAGCGA
>LIUG01000060.1:0-4905 GCA_001462245.1 Candidatus Fibrimonas termitidis | reverse complement strand
GGCAAAAATTTGGAAAGCGACAAAGACTTCTATGATTTGCTTTATGATATTGTAGTCAACGGCCGGTCATACAATTACAGCATGATAAATCCTGCAATAGGGTTGGGCATTATGTTTGGTATTTTAAGAAAACAAAATGAGCAGGTTGTTATAAACAATCTGATTTTTGAAACTATAATTTATAATTATTTCATAACCCAAAAAATGATAGAAAGCGTAAATGTACGCGGAGCAGACATAACCAGGACCTTGCCGGAAGAAGTGATAGAAAATGATAAATTGAATATGGCTCTTTGCATAAAGAAGTTTATGCAGCATTACTATGAACTTTACAATAGAAAAGACCGTGATTTTTTGGAAAGCGAATGCCGCATTTTATTTTTGACTTATTTAAAACCCATCCTCAACGGCAGAGGCTTTTATCATGTTGAAGCAGAAACCCGCAATAGAATCCGTATGGATCTAATTGTTGATTTTGGCACCGAGCAATTCATAGTAGAATTAAAAATCTGGCATGGTGAGCAAAAGCATGAAAAGGCACACGAACAGCTTATAAAATATCTTGACAGTAAAAACAAGAACGAGGGCTACCTAATCACCTTTGATTTTCGCAAAAGACGGGCTAAAAAGCCTAGTGCAAAGTGGGTAAGGAAGGGGAGGAAGAAGTTTTTAGATTGCTTGTGTACATAAGGAAATGATTTATGAAAAAAATCATTATTTTATGTTTGCTACTCGCCTCTCTCGCCCTTGCTCAAAGACAAAGAGTAGTAGTGCTGCCCACTCTCGCTACCAAAGACACAAAGCTAACTCCGGAGCAAAAGGAACAATTGACGAATGAAGTGCGAGCTATCGCCGCAAAACTGCCGACTGATGGTTTCTATTTGGTGAAACAAAATGAGGTGAACGAGGTGCTTGGCGATGAGGCTTTTGTGAATGCTTGCGAGGATCGCACTTGCGTAGGGCAGTTGGTTAAGCAGATGCAGGCTAATTTCGGAGCGAGGTGCGATGTTTCCACCGTGGAAGGCAAGTTGTACTTGAAGTTTGAGCTATACGGCACTTTAAAGGGCCTGAGCGAAGCCCAGACCATTGACCAGTTTAGCGACCCTGTGAAGAATTTTGCGGAGATGCAAGCCTTGATAAAGAAAAAAGTTCCTGCTATATTTGAGAAAATCACAAGGTCGCCGCAGGATGTTTGCGAGGCTGGCGGGAAAATATGGGAGAACGAAGCTTGCAAAACAAAGGAACAAATAGCAAAGGAGGTTTGCCAATCAGAAGGCAAAAATTGGATAGACGGTGATTGCAAGTCTAGGGCACAGATAGTTTGCGAAGTCACTGCAGGGAAAAAGTGGGTTGGCGAGGAGTGTGCTCCTTCCCAGCCATCTTCCGCTTCTCAACAATCGGTAGCTAGCGTAATTAGCGACGGAGTGCTGGCGGATGCACGGGATGGCAAAAAATACAAAACTGTTAAAATAGGCAATCAAACTTGGATGGCAGAGAATTTGAATTACGAAGCTCCTGACAGCAAGTGTTACGATAACAACTCTGCCAACTGTGCAAAATACGGCAGATTGTATGACTTTGAAACGGCCATGAAAGTTTGTCCTCCCGGCTGGCATTTGCCGAGCAAAGAAGAGTATGAAATATTGGACAAGGCAGTTGGCGGCGAAAAAGTGGCGGGTAAAAAATTGAAATCCAAGAGCGGCTGGAATAACAACGGCAATGGCACGGACGAGTTCGGCTTTTCCGCCCTCCCGGGTGGCTTCTGCTACTCCGTTAGCTTTTTCTATTATGCCGGCAACATCGGCTATTGGTGGAGTTCAAGCGAGTATGTTAGCGGCCGTGCTCACAGCCTGAGCATGTACTACAACCTTGAGCCAGCCTACTGGTACGACTTCGGCAAGGATTTTTTGTTTAGCGTTCGTTGTTTGCAGAATTAGGCTGGGCGCAGTCGGGCGATTTCTACATTCTTTGCATATGCGAATAGCAATAATTTCAGCGCTCATAATCTGCGCCTTCGCTTTTGGAGCAGGGCAGTCAAAGAAACTTTCCTCGCTGCCAAAGGAGTTGCAAGGGGACGCTGTCCCGAACTTCTTTGTGCTGGCACCGGATAACGAAACCAGACTTAGCAAAAAAGGCTTGGCTGGGGAAGTGAAGAAACTCGGAGCCAAACGAGTGGTTTTTTCCTTTTTCGCCACATGGTGTGCCAACTGCGCGGCTGAGTTCACTCGCTTAAAAGAAAAGGCCGCCAAGCTCAAAGAGAAGGGCGTGCATGTCTATTTGATAGATGTGGGCGAGAATATAATGCAAGATGGCAAAAAGGTGAGCAGCTTTGTGGAGCAACACGCCGGGAACCGGTTCCCGCTTTACTTTGACCAGAATGCGAACTTGCTAAAAGACTTTGGCATTATCGATAAAAACGCAACCCACTTTGGACTTCCCGTGCTTTTGATTATGGATGCGGATTTGCGTGCTTTGGGGGTTTTCACAGAAATAGGAAATGATTTTCCGCAGATTTTGTGGGCGGATTTATGAGGCAAGGCGGAACCCCCTCTGTAGCAATGGCAGTATGGTTTTTTCTATATTTCCAATATGTTTGAAAAAATATTTAGCATATTTGATAGCATAGTATCTAAATTAGATGCGAGGGCTGAACGTAAGTTCATCAAAGGACTCATACCTCCTTATGCCACAGGGAACGTGCTTGCCCAGCAGGGTCATTATATTCTTCTCGAAAACATAGAGCGAAGAAAGAAAAAAATTCTTTCTTATCATTTTGGAGTTCCATGACCGATAGTGAGATAAAAGAATTAGCCGAATTATTCAAAGAAGCAGAAGCAAATATAAAACTCGCAGAATTAGAAGACAACCAAGGCTTTTCTTTGCCTGCAGTTAATGAATTTAGATATGCATTAAAACATTTGACTGTATATTTGGAAAATAAAAAAGCAGACGAATTTATCGAATGCAAGGCCCACATAAAAAGAGCTATATGTGATGCCTTGGAAATGCGAATTCTTGTTGGCTTGGAACGGGTGAAGCGATTTGATTCTAGATATTGGTTCGTTTCAATATCTCCTATAATTCCAAATTGGATAAGCCTAAGAAAAGACTTAGAAAATGCGAAAAAATTACTGGCTTCAAATGATGAAAATATCGGAAGAGCTTTATTGCTGACGAAATCACTGGAACAAGTAAATATTGTACTGGAAACAATAGAAGCTGCAAGGAGTGAGTTAAATAAGAGTTTATTCAAGAGGCTTTTCTCTTTTATAGGATCTGCGATTGCATTTTTAGCGGCATGTTTAACAATCTATAAGTTAATATAGAACTTGCCAAAAACCGTGTCCCCAAAGGTTTGGCAGGGTAAATTAGCGGGGAATAACCAAAGGAGGTTATATATGGCTATAGGTCCCCTGATTGGCGCAGCGATAGGCTTTGCTATTAACGCCTTTATCGGCAAAAAATCCAAAGAAGGCGCAGAAAAACTAATCCCCGAATATTATTCGATGGCTGGTGAGCATTTTACGGTAAGCCAGCCCGGTATCAGGCTTGGGGCGAGTATTTTTTTGCTAGTGATGTTCGGTGGCGGCGGGTTATTGATTTTGTTGTTTTCTTTCGACCAGGTAATTGAATATTATCGCTCCGTAGAAACGGTATGGGATGCTGTATTTCCTCCGCTTTTGTTTTTCATCTGTTTGGCTCCATTGATTTTTATATCGATATGGACCTTGCTAAAGGCGATTTTCTGGAAAGTAGAGGTATATGAAGAGCAAATTGTATATACCTCCTTCACCGGCAAAAAAACAGTCTTCACCTTCAAAGACATAACAGAAGTAAAGACATACTTCGCCCAAACAGGCAAAGCGATTAAAGTATATGTTAAAGGCAAAAAAGTATTTGAGGCAGAACCCGCCTGTGGGAATTATTACGTGTTGCTGTCTCGTTTGGAAAGCGAGGGGTTGTATTTTTCGGGGTGAAGGCAAGCAGCTTCAGGCTAATTTCGGGGCTAGGTGCGATGCTTACGCCGTGGGCGGTCAATTGTATTTGAAGTTTGAACTTTATGGCACTTTTAAGGGTCAGAACGAGGCTCAGACCATTGACCAGTTCAACGACCCAGTGAAGAATTTTGCGGATATGCAATCCGTGATAAAGAAAAAAGTCCCAGCCATATTCAATATGATCACAAAATCGCCGCAGGATGCTTGCGAGGCTGGCGGGGATCGATGTCGGCCGCCACGGCCATTGGTGGAGCACTTCCGAGATCGGCGATAAAGCCTTCTACTGGGATATATACTTCAACGGTAAGGGCACACGCTGGGACTTCTACGATAAAAACCGCTACTTGTTCTCTGTCCGTTGTCTTCAGAACTAAGAATTTATTGCTTTTAGTATCGACTTCGATGCTTTTAACTCCGAAATCGGAGTTTTTACCCTTCTCATACCCTAAAAATACCCTTGATAGAGGGCTTGGAATTTTCTATATTTCTAGCATGGAAGCAGTATCTGTTGGTGAATTAAAAACGAGTTTTTCTGAAGTTTTGAAGATTGATAATATATCTTCTTATGAAATTGGAAAAAAATATTTTGGAAAGTACGGCAGTGGAAATGGGCGGCTTTCTCAAGATTATAAAAAAAGACTGAATCAGAAATTATATGAAAAATATAGTTCTCGTTGATGCAGGTCCTTTAATCGCTCTTTTTGATAAAGACGATTTTTATCATAAATCAATTAAAAGATTTATGTCAGCAAATTATTTTCAGCTTATGACGACAACAGCTGTTATTACGGAAACTTCCCATATGTTGGATTTTAATATTCAGACTCAAATTGATTTTTTAAAATGGATTGATGAAAAAGGAATTATTATACATGAAATTCTGCAAGAAGATATTCAAAGAATAATA
>LIUG01000059.1 GCA_001462245.1 Candidatus Fibrimonas termitidis | reverse complement strand
TCATAAAATGCTACTATGGAGAAGGTAAATGCTATGATAAAACAGAGGAAGAGTGCACTGATACACAAGGTCTTATAGTTCAAGATTGTGACAATCCGGGCGTTACATTCATAAAATGCTACTATGGAGAAGGTAAATGCTATGATAAAACAGAGGGAGAGTGCACTAGTACACAAGGTCTTATAGTTCAGGATTGTGATGATCCTCAAGGTGTTGAATATTGCGATTACGGCGTATATGTATCTCCAACTGAAGGTGGTTGCTATCCAACTACGAACCCTACGCAATGCGTAGCTGACCAGGGTGAAGTCGTTTCCACTTGCCCACCCAGTCATCTTCCTCCAAGCAGCTCTAGCGCAACAAATAGCTCATCATCTTCCAATGCCGGCAACAGCAGCTCAAGCACAACTACCGGCAATAGCAGCTCAAGCACAGCAACCGGCAGCAGCTCAAGCACAACTACCGGCAATAGCAGCTCAAGCACAACTACCGGCAATAGCAGCTCAAGCACAACTACCGGCAATAGCAGCTCAAGCGGAACAACGTATGCGCATTGCCTTACGGAATGGTACTGTCTTTTAGGCCCATTCACTTTAGACGAATGCCATGATTATGGTGGTGAGCCGGTTAATGAATGCCCAGCTAGCAGCTCAAGCACAAATAATAACAGCTCAAGCTCAACAGAGACTTCAAGTAGTTCTGCCGGAGCAAGTAATGTGTATTGCCAAAAGGACGGAATGTGCCTAGGTGAATTTACACTCGAAGTGTGCCAATCAATCTTAGGTGGTGAGCCAACTGATTATTGCTCCACACCCATCATTGCCCTGCCCAATCCTGTGTACCTCAACGGCTTAAATGCAATGCGAAATGCTGTGAATTTGCAGCTTACAAGCAGTGCTGCAATACAGATTTTTGATTTAAAAGGCAATACAATTCGCACCTTAAAATTTGAGCAAGGCAATTATATTGTTCCGCTTTCGGATTTACCGCATGGCTTGTATATCGTTAAAGCGAGCAATGCTTCATGGAAGCAAACAATTAAGGTGACTGTGAGATAGTGGTTAGTGGTTAGTGGCTAGTATTGCGAAGGATTACCGCCCTTGCGTGGTGGTAAAAACCTTCGGAATTTGCGATTTCAGCTATGTTTTCCGCATTTTTTTGCAGGGCTTTTTTGTTATATCTTATTATGCTCGTCCTTTTTTGAAAATCATAAACCCCAAGAGGGCTGGCAAAACGGGCTGTTCCGTTTGTGGGCAAAACATGGTTTGGGCCGGCAAAATAATCGCCTACAGGCTCGGAAGAATAAGCTCCAACAAAAATAGCCCCGGCATTTTCAACGAGTTTTTCCAACTCATCTTGGTTTTTAGCCACAATTTCCAAATGCTCGGGAGCAATTTTATTCACCATTTCCACAGCGGTCTCCATATTTTTTGCGATAAAAATCCGCCCATAAGCACCAAGCGATTTTTCCAGAATTTCCCTTTTCGGGCTTGCCTTCACCTGTTCCGCTATGCAATTTGCCAGTTTTTTTGCAAAAGCCGGAGAATCCGTTATGCAAACAGAGGCTTCAAAACCCGAACCGTGCTCCGCCTGTGAAAGCATATCTGCGGCTACCCACTGCGGATTTGCCGTGCAGTCCGCCAAAACCGCAATTTCAGAGGGGCCGGCTATCATATCTATATCAACAGTTCCAAAAACCTCTCTCTTTGCAAAGGCAGCAAATGCATTTCCGGGGCCAACAATTTTGTCAACGGGCGCAATTCCCTTTGCGCCAAATGCCAAAAGCCCAATAGCCTGCGCACCGCCTATGTGATAAACCTCTTTTATGCCGAGTTCTTGCAGAACAAAAGCAACGGAACTGTGCAAATCACCTTTAATGGGACTCACAACAACAAGCTCCTTAACACCGGCAACAATGGCAGGAACGGCGTTCATAATCAAGGTGCTGGGATATACCCCCGCCCCCCCGGGCACATAAAGCCCTACCCTTTTTAAGGGACGAATTTTTTGCCCTAAAATCTCACCGTCTTTGCCCTTAAAACTCCAAGATTTTTCAATCTGTTTTTGATGAAAAAACCTAACATTTTCTATAGCCTGTTTCAAGGCATTTTTCAATTTTAAATCTATTTTTGAAGCAGCTTTTTTTATCTGCGCCTCGCTGACTTTTAAACTGTTTTTTGTGAGTCCATCATATTTTTTCGCATAACCAAGAGCCGCCTCAAGCCCGCCTTCTTTGACATTCAAAAGAATTTCCTTAACGAGTTTCTCAATTTCGCTGTTCTGCGCAGCAGAGCGAGAGCAGAGTTTTAAAAGCTCGCAAGAGTCCGGATTAGCCTTTATTACGGGAATGAGCACGGCAAGAAACTAGTAAATTTGCGGAACAAATGAGCCTCCATTGGAGACCGTTTTTTGTTTTCTCAATATTTTCTATATTACTCCCCAGCAATAAATCCAAGAGGGACTATGTATAAACGAGTTTTAGTTGCTAACAGGGGGCTTATACAGGCGGCATGCGTCAGAGCAATCAAAGGCTTAGGCGCAGAGGCTGTGGCTCTTTGCGAAGATGGCGATTTTAATCAGGTTGGCGTGCGTGAGGCTAGCCGGGCCTATGTTATTAGCTCCAATAAAAAAAGTTCCCCCTATTTGGATGTTGAGCAAGTTGTAAAAGCCGCCGTTGAATGCAAAGCAGACGCCGTTCACCCCGGTTATGGTTTTTTGGCGGCAAGCGCAGAACTGAGCAAAAGATTGTCCGAACAAGGCATTGCCTTTATATCCTCCACTTGGCTCACAAAGGGGCGCAGCACGGGCGAAGAAAAAAAGTTGTTAAATGAAATTGCCATAAAGTCCGGCATAGCAGTTTTGCCCCATACCGCTGTTTTTGAAGATGTTGAAAAATTAGCGGAAGAAGCCAATACCATAGATTATCCCTTGATGGTGAAAGCGGCGGCGGCAGCAGGCGGCAGATGTATTAGAGAGGCCAGGAGCGCAGGAGAATTGCAAACCGCTATAGACAGCGTGCTTCGCCAGTGCGAGCGATTTGGCTATGAGAAAGGGCTTTATCTGGAAAAAACCTTGACCCATCCGCATATAATATCCTTCCCTATTCTCCGAGATAAAAACGGCAAGCACATGATTTTCCCGGAACTGGAAGGCTCAGTTCAATTCCGTTTTCGCAAATTGTTGGTGGAAAGCCCAAGCCCATATCTCTCAAAAGAGAACAGAGGCAAAATAATATCCATACTTCCCGCCTTGGTAGAGGGTCTTGGAATAGTAGGCTATGCAAATGCGGAATTTTTTGTTTCCGGAAACGATATTTATCTTTTGGATGTCAAGGAAAGCATTCAGCATTTCCACGGTGTTACAAACCTGCTAACGGGCGTGGATATTTTGCGTGAGCAAATAAAATTGCACTCCGGCGAGCCTTTGCTTTTGCAAAAGGAAAGTATCAGGAGCGAAGGCACAGTTATAGCCGTGAACATAGACGCTATGGATCCCTACAATAAATTTTCGCCAACGCCCGGAAAAATAGAGCGAATGTTCGTTCCTTATGGCGATGGGATTGAAGTTCAAAGCCCCTTTGTTTCCGGCGATACGGTTTCTTCAAATTATGATTCCGTTTTGGCAAAGGTTATGGTGTATGCCGGCACAAGGGAAAAAGCGATTTTCAACATGGAATCTGCGCTTTCCAGCTTCCGCATAGAAGGTATAAGCACAACGCTTCCGTTTTTGCGCGGCGTATTAAAGCATCCTGATTTCTTAAATCTCAAATGGACCGGGATGCACATGATTTATGAAAACCGCATACATGAGGTTTTGGAAAATATTTATTCGCACGAAGAAGAGGAACAAGCCGCTTTAATAGCTGCGCTTGCTCTAAGCACCGATAGCAATGCTTCTACAATTATGGCTAATGCCGAACATGGCGGATTTTTGTGGGCAATGTTCAGGGGAGAGAGGAAATTGCAGTATTGATGCTCCTGAACCTTCCGCTTGCCAAATCAAAGGCAAAAATTGAAGCTTGCATAGCCTCGCAAAAACATCTGCTCCTTACCGCCCCAACCGGCACAGGAAAATCTTCTTTTTTGCCCTGGCTTTTAGCCGAAGAGCATAAGCACGTTTTGATTTTGCAACCACGTCGCTTGGCAGCAAGAGAACTGGCAAAATTCCTAGCAAATTGCTACGGCGAACCGGTAGGCGAAACAGTAGGCTACAAATTCCGCTTTGAAAGCAAAGTGAACAAAAACACAAGAATCCTATTCCAAACCTACGGCAGTTTCCTAGCCGAAAAAACTCTCAACTCTCAACTTTCAACTCTCAACTCAAAATTAAACTGGATAGTCTTCGACGAATTCCACGAGCGGCGGGCAGAGATGGATTTGCTTTTGGCTGCGGCTATTGCCAAAGGGCAAAGGGTGGCGGTGCTTTCTGCTGAGTTGGAAAGGGAAGCTTTGGAAAATTATTTGGGCGTAAAATGTTTGAAAATTGAGAACCCCGGTTTTCCTGTGGAAATAATTCGGCAAGAGACAAAAGCCGGCGAGCCGCTTGCTTATCAGGTGGAGCGAGCCGTTAAGAATGTTTTGTATAATGAAGTTGGCGGAACAATCTTGGTTTTTTTGCCGGGAAAGGCGGAAATTGCTACGTGCAGGGAACGGGTGGCGGAGATCCTTGGCAAAAATTCTCCGGAACTTTTTTCTCTTTTTGGCGGCCAATTAAAAGAAGAACAGGAAAAAATTTTTGAACCGAGTTTAGATACAAGAATTATTTTCACCACGAACATCGCAGAAACCTCGCTCACAATTCCCAATGTAAAAGCCGTTATAGACTCAGGTTTTGAGCGGATGGCTTTTGACGATTTTGCAACGGGGCTGAGAACTCTGCGTCTCGCTCGGATTGCTATGCAAAACGCTGTGCAAAGAACGGGCAGGGCGGGCAGAACACAAAAGGGCTTGTGTGTGCGTTTGTGGAGCGAGCGAGACGAAGCAAATTTTGCGCAAGCGATAAAACCCGAAATTGAACGCATAAACCCAGCGAGGTTTCTGCTCCAAAAAATTTTGCTGGAAAATAATTTGGAAAAACAGATTTATTTGCTCAGTAAGGTTGCCGAACAAAAAGAAAGAACCGCTTTGCAAGAATTGGAAAATTTAAATTTGATAGATAAAAACACAATAACCGAACTCGGCAAAAAAACTCTTCAAATTCCCGTGCAAACCTTGAACCTTGCCCGTGCTCTTGCCATGCAAAAAACTCTTCCAAAAATAATTCTAGCCATAGCCGTGATTTTGGAAAGCGAAAATAAGAGCGGAAATATTTTGCACTTGGCAGAGGATTTTTTAGAAGGCAAGGGGAAGTGGCTGCGTGAAGAGAAGCTGTTTTTTGAGCAGTTGGTTTCTTCTGTGGGGAGTAGGGAGTGGGGAGTGGGGAGTGGGGTGGAATTTCTTATTTCGGCGTTTCCGGAGGCTCTTGCTTTTAGGAGCGATGGGGAGAAGTCTTATAAAACTAAAGACGGCATTTCTGTTTTTTGCGAGTCAAAGGAGAAAGCTATTTTAGTTCTTGGATTGATGCGTGGGGAGAAAAAAACAACAGCAAGGCTTTATGCGCCTGTTCCTGAAGAATACCTTGGAAATTGTGAAACGCATTTGGAGTTGCAGTGGAGGGCAAATCAAAAGCAATTCGTTGCGATGAGGGTTAGTTCTTTTGGCAAAGAGGAATGCTCTGTAGAAGAACGGAAAAAACTTGAAAATGAAACCTCGGAGGCATGGAAAAGCCTTATGGAAAAAGAGGATTTTACAAGCCAGTGGCTAACGGAAGCGAATTTAACATTGCTCGCAAAGATGAAACTCGCTATGCAATTTTTTCCCGAACACAATTTCCCGAAATTTGACGATGAAGATTTTTCCCTGATTATGGATGAATTTTGCAGCGGGATTTTTTTGCAACGTGATTTGAGCGAAGAACGATATAAAAAAATTCTTGAGGATTGCTTTGGAACTCATTGGCTGGAATGGTTGCATAAAAATTTTCCGAATTCGTTAAAACTCGCAAACGGCAAATTTGCAAAATACCTGTACAATCAGGATGGAGTGGTGGAACTTTCCGCAAGAATTGGAGATTTTATGGGTATGAAGGGCGAGCATTTTATAGCGGAGGGTCGTTTGCGGGTTCGCTATGATATATTGGCGCCGAATTACCGTACCGTTCAAAAAACGTGGAACCTGAGCGATTTTTGGCAAAACACCTATCCTCAAGTGCGGAAAGAATTAAGAGGCCGCTATCCTAAGCATCCATGGCCGGAGCTGCCAAACTCATAGCCATTCCCTTTTCGTAATATGCAGCTTCATTTATAAAAGCCGGGTAGCAATTTTCCCCCTGCCAAAGAATTTCCTTGCCGTCAAACCCCATAAATACCGGCATACCGGCTTTAAGTTCGCAAAAATCCCGGCCTTGCAGGGCCGGATGCACCATAGCAATTATATTGCCTTGCTCATCTCTTGGATAATCTATGCTGCGCATTTCCTTAAATATTTCAATTTTATTATCGGGTTTCGGCAAATTTCCGTTATTCCACGCTCCCACAAGTTCCACAAGGCGGAACACAACACTTTCCACCTTAAAAAAAAGTTCGGCGTCAAGGGTTCCGTGGGGCTGAGGCCCAGCCTCTATGCAAATATCCCTTTTTGCTATTGTCCCAAGATATGGCGACTCTCCCCTGCTTTCGGGTTGCAAATAAATATGCACATCTTTAAATTCCGTTGCTATTAATTTGGAAATGCCGAGCAAGGCCGGGTCTTTTGAGCTTAAAATCAAGGTAATCCCCATATTGGCGGTGGTATTGTGGATATCCAAAATCAAGTCCGGAGCGGTATCCGTTCCTTTTTTCCCAAGCAAGGCATTTATCTCCCTAGCTCTAGCGAGTTCCCCAAAATTGTTTTCATTGCCATTTAATTCGGTTAAAGCGAAGCACCTGTTCAAATCCCTATTTACGTATCTGCGGCACACGGCAGCTGCAGCGGGGTTTGCCAAAATCCAATTATGCTTTTTTGCCAAATAAACCCCCGTCAACTCATTCCCATGAGTTCCACCGCAAATAATTACATTGTTAATCGCTTCCATATTATTGAAAATTTAGGCACCCCTTAAAATACAATTTCAACAACCCTTCGGCGGCGGCAAATGGGCTTTCCTTGCCTTCCAAAACGGCGTTTTCCAGTATCGGGAGCTCTTTTTTGACTATGGGGTGGTTGTAAAAATCAAATATGATGCTGTCGCGGATTCGGCTTTCCATCCAATTTTTTTGTTGCTCTTTTCTGTGTTGGAAAAACCAGCCGTTTTGTTTAACTAGGCTTTCATAGTCGCAAAGCATTTTCCAAATTTCCGGCAAGCCCTCTTTGGTCATAGAAGATGTCGCTATTACACGGGGCATCCAATTGTATGGTGTTGCCGGGAATAGATGGAGCGCGCTTTGATATTCGGAGCGGGCTGCTAAAGCTTTCACAACATTTTGCCCATCGCACTTTGTTATTGCCATGCCATCGCACATTTCCATAATGCCGCGCTTTATGCCCTGCAATTCATCGCCTGCGCCTGCAAGCATCAAAAGCAAAAAGAAATCTGCCATGCCATGCACGGCGGTTTCGCTTTGCCCAACGCCTACGGTTTCTATTAAAATTATTGAATAACCGGCGGCTTCGCATAGAAGTATGGATTCCCTTGTTTTTTGTGCCACGCCGCCAAGCGATGTGCCTGAGGGTGAAGGGCGAATAAAAGCATCCTCTTTTGCGGAAAGCATATTCATTCGGGTTTTATCGCCTAAAATACTGCCCTTTGTGCGCTGGCTTGTGGGGTCTATTGCAAGCACGGCCAATTTTTTTTTGTGCTCCTCTATCAGGTAAACGCCGAAGGCTTCTATAAATGAACTCTTGCCTGCGCCCGGGCTGCCCGTTATGCCTATTCTCAAAGATTTTCCGGTATGGGGCAAGCATTTTTGGATTAGCTCCTGCGCCTTGCTTTGATGCTCGGGCAAGCTGCTCTCCACAAGGGTTATCCCCTGAGCAAGAGCAATCCTGCTGCCGCTCAGGATGCCGTTAAAAAGTTCTTCTACACTCGGCGCTTGGCGGCGGCGCTTGGCGGCAAGCGCAGCGTCTATGTTAGGATTAACGATATTCTTTTCCGCCACACCCTTAGATATGGAAAGCGACACCCTTCCCTACTCCTACTTAGCAGGTTTAATATCAAGCAATTCCATATCAAAAATAAGCATAGAATTGCCGGGGATTACAGGCGGGCTGCCCTGTTCGCCATAGCCCAAACTGCTTGGGATCCAAACTTTAACTTTTTGGCCTTTTTTCATTAAGCGCAGCATTTCTATCCAGCCTTTGATTAGCCTGCCCTCGCTCAAAGCGATAGTTAGGGGCTGGTTGCGTTTAACTGAGCTATCGAATTCCGAGCCATCTTGCAACATACCGGTGTAATGGACGCTTACGGTATCTCCATCTTTGGCTGCCTCGCCGGAACCCTCTGCTATTATTATGTACTGCAAGCCGCTTTCGGTGGCAACAACGCCAACTTCGCCTTTATTTTTTTCAAGGAATGAGTTTTGGCTAGCCAAATTTTCTGCGGCTTTAATGGAATCCTTTGCTATTCGGGCTTTGTTCATCTCCGTAATAAGGTCTTGCATGGCGGCGATCATTTCGCTATCATTCATAAGAGCCGGTTTGGTGGTATCCATCTGGTCTTTTATGCCTTGCAAAATCATGGAGATATCCAGTTCTGCATTTATCTGTTTTATGGCCTTTCCCATATCAGCGCCAACCGCATAGCTATGCCGGCCTTTGGGAGTTTCAAGCGCTGCCTTATTTTTGGCAGCCTGGTTGTCTGCGCTCAAATCGCAAGACATGGACACAATGCTCGCAAGAGCTACGGAAAAGAGGAGAAATTTTTTCATGCAAGGTAATATAGTAAAACGATTAGTACGCTTTATCCAAAGCCTCAGCTACGGCATCTGCGGTTAAAAGCTCCGGCATTAAAATGGCCTCCCCACGTGAGGTCAAAAGCAAATCAAACGGAACTGCGCTGCGCCCGTGCGTCTCAAAGAATTTTAATGCTTCATCGTTAGGATTGGTGCAATTCGCCCGCATTTTAACCATAGGAATTTCAGCAAGAATTTTTTTCACCCTTTCGCTTTCAAACGCATTTTTTTCGTTTACCTTGCAAGTTATGCACCAATCGGCAGTTCCGTTTACCCAAACAGCAACCCCTTCGCTTTGCAAACTATCCAGTTTTTCCATTGAAAACGGAATCCATTCCCGCTTTTCACTGCCCACCTCAACAGATGCTTCACGGATTTCCGGGCCAATCCACTGCCTCCACGAAAATACGCATATTGCAGCAAAAACAAACCATAAGAGAACAAAATACAGCCACGATTTTCCCGGCTTTGCAATTAAACCGGATAGCCATGCGAAAAAACCTGCAATGCACAAAAGCACAATAAGCCTAAAGGAATTTTCCGTTCCGGCTTGCCGGCCAAAAATCCAAACCAGCCAAACAACCGTGAACAAAAGCGGAAAACCCAGAACTTGCTTTAGTATAAGCATCCAATGCCCGGGTTTCGGGAGTTTTTTTGTCCACTGCGGAAAAATGCTCAAAATCAAATATGGAAAAGACATGCCAATTGCAACAGCTGCAAAAATCAAAAACAGTTCAAGGGTTGAAGCGGCAAAAGCAAAGCCTATAGCAGTACCCAAAAAAGGAGCAGAGCAGGGAGTCGCTAAGAGTACCAGCAAAACCCCTTCGGCAAAAGCCCCGCGAACACCGCCTTCTTTCGCCCGTTTTTCCCAGCCCTTGGACATATTGCCGGGCAGCCAAATATCAAAAACTCCAAAAAGGCTCAAAGCAAAAATCGCAATGCACAAAGCCATTACCGCCGTGTATGCCGGATATTGAAATTGAAAACCCCAGCCCACTGCCTTTCCCGTTAAGCGAACAGCGAAAATTATCGCCGCAATAACAAGAAAGGAAATCAATCCCCCCCCGGCCGTAGCCCCCCCCCACTTTAGCATATTGCGCTTTGTCTCTCCGGTTTTACGTACCAAGCCAAAAATTTTGAGAAACAGAACCGGCAGTACGCACGGCATAATATTTAAAAGCAATCCACCCAAGAAAGCCAAGAAAAAATATGGGATAAAGGATTTTTCGCCATTATTTAAATTGAAGTTTTTTTTTTCAGGTGTATTGTTAAAATTACTAAAGGACACCTCTATTGTTTTTGGGGCCAAACATATATTTGAACACGCTTGATAGGTAAATTTGAGTTTTGCATTGTAGGGGTCGTAGTCCTTTGATATGGAGTTTATAGGCAAGCTTATCGTGAAGGAGTTTTCCAGCAAAAGCAAATCTATATTCAAAACTTCGTTGCGCACTTTTGAAGGTTCGGGCCATAAAACGGAGTCAAACTTAATGCCGTCTGCAACAGGTTCTATGTTGCTGGGTACCAAAAACTCGTCTAAAACCCTGTTTGCGTTTATGTGCCAGCCTTGCGGTACTGTCACTTTCAAATAAAGGGTATCGCCTGCTTTTGGAAATTCCTGCGAATAGAAAAGTTCCGTTTTTGGCGGTTCCATATTGTTCATGGAAATAGATGGAGCCTGTGCATTTGCCGCTGTGGCAAAAAAGAGCGAGAACAAAATTTGCGAAAAAATATTTTTCATTTTCCTACCAACTTTTGAGCCAACCTTACCGTAGCCTTATCTATCATTCTGCCATCAACAGCAACAGCTCCACGCCCGGGATTGGCTTTTACAGCGTCGAGAATGCGGTTTGCTCGGTCTATTTCTTCGCTTGTGGGCGAAAAGACTTCGTTTATGGTTTCTATCTGGTTTGGGTGAATTGCCCATTTGCCGTCAAATCCAAGGGCAGCGGCCATTTTTGCGCCTTTTGCAAGCCCTTGCAAGTCCTGAAAATTTCCGTAAGGAGAGTCTATTGCGAGCAAATTATGTGCCTTTGCGGTTTGCACTATTTTAGACATTACAAAATGCCATCTGTGTCCGGGATATATTTCCAATTCGTTTTCCCCGTGCCCGCTAATGCTGCTGAGCCTTGCTCCTATGGATGCGCTGTAATCCGCTATTCCGAAAATAATGGCGCGAACTCTTGGCGCAGAGGCTATTTCCACAATGTTCTCAACTCCGAGCGCAGATTCAATGCTAGCATCTATCGCTATGGAAAACTCTGCGCCTATCTCGGCTTCAACGCCGTCCAGCAAACGTGATAGAAAATGCACATCGCCTGCGCTATCCACCTTTGGCAGCACAAAGGAATCTATTTTTTCGCCAACAGCCTGCGCAACTTCTATAGCATCTCGAAAGCAATAAGGAGTATCCGTGCTGTTTATCCGCACCGATATTCCCCGGTTCCAATTTTGAACGTTTTTTAAAGTTGAAATCACCTGCTCTCTTGCGGCCCGCTTTGCTTCCAAAGGAACGGAGTCTTCCATATCCAGCATAACAACGTCTATAGCGGATTCAAATGCTTTTTTGTGCATTTTTTCCAAATGCCCGGGAACGGATAGGGTTGAGCGTTGGCGTGTGATCATGTGGGGAAGATAGAAAACTACGCCCCCGCAACTGTAATGCGCTTTCCTTTATGCTTCTCAAAACGCATATACAGCTTATCTTCCCAAGACTTGCCGGAATCACGGTCAAAAAGAACAAGCCACCCCTCAATTGAGCCAATCTTATCCATATAAACTGACAACTGCTCCAAGCCCTCAGAATAACTCTTTTCTGCTCTCAATATCTTTAATTCTATAGGGTACTTTTGACCATCGTAAACTACGCATAAATCCGCTCGCTTTGTGCCAAGCGCCATCTCTCGAATGATATAACCGCCGCCGTTAAGAACACGCTGCAAAAATGCTTGGAATACCAAATGGGGAGCCGCTTCA
>LIUG01000058.1 GCA_001462245.1 Candidatus Fibrimonas termitidis | reverse complement strand
CGTTATCTGACATATTATCCTTCGGGGAGATACGCGATTCAAGCGTCAAAGAATCTTGAGATTACGGAAGATGCGTTGGCGCGTTACGGTGACGGCAAAGGTCCCGGTGTTTCGGTTAGCAAACCGTCTGTTGCGGCACAGCCGGCGGCATCCAAAGCGAATGTGTCCCAGTCTTATTATGACGCTGTTAATCTTGTCGATCAGGGAAAGTATCAGGAAGCGTTTATGTTATTCAAGACGATAGTTGACGCAAATGCCGATGTTGAATTGACCGCAAAAAGCTCTTTTGAAATAGGGCGTTGTATGTTCCTGATGAATAAGTTTGAAGACAGTTTGAAGTATTTAACAAATATTCTTTCAAAATATCCAAAGCACCCCGATTTTGCGGACGCTTTATTTATTATGGGACAATGCAATGAAAGAATCGGAAGAAAGGATCAAGCGGCGGCTTTCTATAAAAAGATAATTTCCATGGGCGGCGACGACAGTTTCTTAACAAAAGTAAAAAGGGCGTTAAGCGCTCTCGGACAACCGTCCGGAGGGGCGTAAAATGGCAATGGATCTGTCCGCATTTGGACGCTTTTCACGCACATTTCGCGCCGGAGAAATTATTTTTTCCGAATTTGAGCCTGGCGATAATTTTTACTTTATACAGTCGGGCAGGGTGCAGCTTGTAAAGCTTATCGGGGAAATTGAAAGGACGCTGGATATTTTACAGCCTTCCGAAATGTTTGGTGAAATGGCAATTCTTGAAAATTCGCCGCGCTCTGCGACTGCCATTGCGTTAGACGATGTTACAGTGTTGGAATTTAACTCTCAAAATTTTGAAATACTTCTGCTTGGAAATCCGCAGATAGCCCTAAAACTTCTTAAAATGTTCTGCAAACGCATTTACGATTCAAAAAGACGTTTTATGATTCTCACCCTGCCCGATCTTCAGTCAAAAGTCGCCGATGTGTTCCTCATGTTAGACGAAACTCAACCCGACATTGACAAAAGCACCGAACAGCGGCAATTCAAAACAACCGTTGAAGGCGTAGCTCACTGGGCGGGGATAACCGTAAACGAAGTAAGGGACGTTTTAGGCGGATTTGTAAAACAGCGCCGTGTGGAAATATTACCCGAATGTATTATCGTTAAAAATATCAATGACTTCTCACGCTTTGTCAATTCACGCCGCAACACCAACAGGTAAAGTGAAAGTTTTGCCTTTGGCAGCTTGCAATTTTCACAGGATCAATCCCAATTTTCAAAACGTATAAATTAAACGACCGTTTTTTTATTGCGTTACAATTTTTTTGCAGATATACCTATTTATTAAAAATTTATCGTAAATTGTTACTTTTGTCAATAAAAAAATAAGATTTAGAACCCCCTAAGAACTCTTAAAAAGGTGTAAAAAATACAAAATAAACGGTCGTTTTTTTAAGTCTTTATGGAGGTTCTAAAATGAAAAATGTATTCAAACTAATCGGAATTATTGCCCTTGTTGCGGTAATCGGATTTTCAATGATAACCTGTGGCGACGAGGATGACCCTCCACCTGGTGGCGGAGACCCAGGAGGCAGTAACCCAGGAAGTGGAGACCCAGGAGGTGGAGATCCTGGTGGCGGCAACCCCGGTGGAAATCCAGTCGATAGCAACCCCATCGCCGTATCATGGACAAACCTTACTGCAAATGGAACAACGAACACCATAGACACAACATCGTTGACCCTTACCTTTGACAAAGACCCAGTTGGACTCGCAATCGGTAATGTAACGGTAACAGGGGCGACCAAAGGCACTTTAACCGCCAGCGGCGCGACACGCACTTTGTCAATAAGCAACATAACCGTTGCACAGGGAGCAAACGTAACGGTTACGTTCACCAATCCGACAGGTTATACGATAACGCCAAATTCCAAAACAGTCGCGATTAAGAAAGGTCCTGTGTTTACAGCCGTAGCAGACAACACATTCTTGGATTATGTTGCTCCCGGTAGTAGTAGCACCTATAAAGCTAGCATCTTCGACATCGCCTACGGCAACGGGAAGTTTGTCGCTGTGGGTGGGTATTCTGGTATTGTCAGCAAAATAGCAACATCGACTGACGGCATAACATGGACAGCCGTAGCGGACAACACATTCGGTACATCTGCAATCCAGAACATCGCCTATGTTGATGGAAAGTTTTTCGCCAGTGGAGGTAGCAAAACGGCGTACTCGACTGACGGCGAAACATGGACAGCCTTAGCGGACATCGCATTCGGATCTATCGCCTATGGAAACGGAAAGTTTGTCTCCGGTGGAGGTAGTGGAAAAATGTGGACATCTACTGATGGTATAACATGGACAGAGGTAGCGAATAGTCCATTCTCTATCTCCTCCAACATCGTAGACATCGTCTATGGTAACGGTACGTTTGTCGCAGGTGCCTTTCTTCAAAGTAGTCCTATTCATACCGCAATGGCGACATCGACTGACGGCACAAACTGGACAATTGTAAGCAATGGATTCGGTTATTATAACCAAATCGAAGCCATCGTATATGTTGATGGAAAGTTTTTCGCCGTGGGGAGTTTCAACTCAAATGGCAAAATTGCGACATCATCTGACGGCATAACATGGACAACCGTTAATTTATCAACATTATTTTCCGACAATATTATCTACGACATCGCCTATGGAAACGGCAGTTTTGTCGCCGTGGGTTCTTTCGGCAAAATGGCAACATCAACTAATGGTACAACATGGACAGCCGTAGCAGACAACTCAATCTGGGAATTCTTCTTATATGGTAATATCATTCTACGTTTAATCAACGCCATCGCATACGGCAACGGCACGTTTGTCGCCGGAAGCGCAAACGGCGCTGACGGTCAAATGGCGTACTGGAAGCCGTAATTAATAGAGAGAAAAGAGAGGAGAGAGATGAAAACTCTTCTCTTTCCTCTCTTGCAATAAGCGATCTTGGTTATCGCTTAAAATAAAACTTGCCGTCTGACGGAAACAGACAAGGCACGAAGAGCGCAAACGGTGCCTGACACGGAAAAACAGCCGAATAAGTCAGGGGCAACGCAAAAGTGCCTGACAAAATCGCATATTGTGAAAGGCGCGTGTCTTGGAGGTTTTGATTTACATTGCCATTAATTCCGCTTCGTCCCCATGAACCCCGACTAGTTCATGATGAACAGGATCAACCATTAGATCCATGAACTCTAGCGGTATTACACCGAGAAGGGTTTTCCCCTCTGGCATCATTATAGCATCTACCGTTGCCTCACGGTCTTTCCA
>LIUG01000057.1:332-11760 GCA_001462245.1 Candidatus Fibrimonas termitidis | reverse complement strand
TGCTGTTTAACTTCTCTCATATCTTTTTTTATCCTCTCTATTCCCGTTCCCATCTTTTCTATATAATGAATTCTATGTAATAGACTAGCTATAACAGAATTTCTTGTGATGCTCAAAGAACCAAAATTTTCCTTTGTTATTCCTTTTGGAACACCACCGGGATTTGATATTTCTACTCTATCATCAAAAATTTCTACCATAACTCGTGCGCCGATTTCAAAATAATCCCTATGGCAAACCGCATTAGTAACAGCTTCACGCAGTGCTGTTTCTGGAATTTCCAGAATGTTTTTTCTCTGCAAAGTCTTGATTTCATAACGGACATTTAAATGTCTTTTTAAAAAAGCTACCGCATTGTCAATGTTTTCTACAATTCCATCATTCAAATCTTTGGCATCTATAATATCCACTTTATTTATGCCTTTGTATAAAGCACAAGTAACATTTGCATATTCGTAAAATATATCGTTGCTGTTATCTCTAAAAAATAATGCTCCCGCATTTGTAAAAAATAATTTTTTCCCAATATATTCCGCACATCCCAAATTTATTAAGGTAGCTTCAAATGGTAATATATTACTGATATTTGCCTTTTGCAAAAAAATTTCAAAAGCAGTTTTATTAAAGTTGTCTTTAACTAAAAATTTTTTATTCACAACAGAATCATAATGCGTTTTTCCTTCCGATTGCAAAAAATCAATAATACTGTTTCTTTCCAATTTTTGAGAATTTGGGCCAGAACGCAAATAAAAGCCTTTGGCACAGGAATAAGGTTTATTGTTACCATCAGGAACTGTGATAATAATGATATTTTTGTGAATAGAAAGACTTACATTTAATTTGGGATCTATTTGATTTATGGTATCTTGAATACGAGAGCGAGCAACATTGCTAATATCTGTTCCGATGATTTCTCCTTTGTCGTTAACTCCCACAAATATACGCCCTCCAGACGCATTGGCAAAAGCACAAACCTCCGAAGCAAGTGATTTATCGGCATTTTCTTTAAATTCTACTTTGTAATTTTCGCCATCGCAAAGAATAACTTCCAAATCTTTCATAAGAGACTAAATATATAAAGTTATTTAACTCTTCTATTTCGTTCCAATCTATATTCAAAGGTATTTTCTCTACGCAGAAATACAATCAATAAATTCTTTCTGTTTGCTAACTAATTCATTTAAAACTACCTCTACCACGAGTTGCATTCAAATCAACATTTAATTGGACTTTCCCAGCCATATCGATTAGATTCATACGCTTTTGGTATTTTATCAAATATTCCAAAGCTATCTCTATAAGCTTTATTTTTCTTGAAACCCCAGTTAATTGCTTCGCCTCTGTAAGCAAGAAATTTACCCTTTTAGCTTTTGCAAGCGCAACTGTAGAAAATTGTTCCATAAACTAAATATAGTAAAATGTAGAGAAATTTTATTTATGGCCAGTTAGCCAAGGGCGTGTGAGGCGGCGAGGTTTCCCATAGCCCATTTTAGCGATGCTTGGACTTTGGAGTTGGAGAAGAAGTTGGGGTGTGAGGGTTATTGAGGGGCTGGTTTATGAAAATTTACTATATCAGTAAAAAAGAGGTCAAAAATGATAGAGGTTATATCGGATCTTATGGATATGGACTGCGAAGAGCTAGATAGGCAGCTCCTTCCGCCAAACGCATTCAGAGATGCGTTGCTTACTCCAATTTCCGGTATAGCCCCACCGCAAGGCTGTCCGTTTTTAAATGAAACTAGCAGCATGGAAAAAATGCTTAAAAATATGCCACTTATGTATAGGTAGTTATGCAAAATTATTTTCTATCTTTACAACAAGACCTGCGAATGCAAGGTATAATTGGTTTTGTCTTAAGGAGAGCAGAGCAATGGTAAAAACAAAAAAGCAGTGCTTGGAGTTCACTGTTAAAAAAAATGACGATTTGGCAAATTCATATTTTGAAATTTCAAAAATATGCCATGAAAGCAAAGAGCCTATATTCATAGTTCAAAATGGCAAGAGAGATGTAGCCATAATAAGCATGGAGCTTTACGAAGAAATTCTGGGCAGAAAACATTTATATTCATTGATGGAAGAAGGATTAAGCGATATAAACAACGAAAATGCGCTATCCGAAGAAGAAATGGATAAATCCATAGATTTAATGTAATGTATAAGTTGTATTTTGCAAAAGTATTTAAGGAGGATATTTCAAAATCCATAAAATACATAAGAGAAACCTTAAATGCTCCACTAGCCGCAGAAAAAATGAAAGCCTTAATAAAGGCGAAATATAAAATTTTGAAAATAAATCCTTTATTGAATGCAGTTGTGCTGGATGAATATTTAGCCAATAAAGGGATAAGATTTGCAATGGTAAAAAATTATATGATGTTCTATGTTGTAAAAAATAAAAAAATAAACTTCATTCGTTTTCTATATGGTCGCAGAGATTGGGTTAATATATTGGCGGGTGCGGGTGTGGAGTGCTAGGGATAATTTTCGGTTGGAGGGAGACATACTCGTTGTTTGTTGAGTAGTGAGAAAAATTAAGCCCTGCTGCCACTCAGAACCGAGCAAAGTTTTGCTATGGATGCGATAGAGGAGATTTATTTTGAGATGGGGGATTTGGAAAGGGCGTGTGAGGCGGCGAGGTTTCCCATAGCCCATTTTAGCGATGCTTGGACTTTGGAGTTGGAGAAGAAGTTGAATTGCGGTAAACAAATGGGGAGGCAAATGCAAAAGAACTGACATCTTTTTTGAATTTCAATAGTTCCCTTGCGAGTGAACTTGATATGCCTAAATGCTCCGGCTTGGAGCTCAAAAATATGGTTTCCGTGCCCGGCAAAAATTTTGCATTGTTCCATGCAACGGCTTGTTCCCATTCCAAATCGGAGACCCCTCTGACTCCCCTGACCAAAAATTTTATATTGTTCTTTTGCAAATAATCAACCGTTAAGCCATCCCAAATTTCAACGCTCGCTTGCGAAAAATCCGCCATCGCTTTTTTTGCAAACTCTGCCCTTTCTTCTGCGGAAAAAAATGTCTTTTTATTGATATTGTTCGCTATTAAAATTATGAGCCTGTCAAAAATTGCGCAGGCACGCTCGGCAACATCTCTGTGCCCAATGGTAAATGGGTCAAAAGAACCCGCAAAAACCGCTATTCGCTCCATTTGCCCCGCTCCTTGATAAGGTTTTCCAAAGCGTTTAAGGCATCGCTTTGAGGAATGTTTTTTAGCACAGGCAAACTTCCCTCGTAAAGAGTTACCTTGCCGGAAGCTGCCCCCACATAACCAAAATCCGCACCTGCCATTTCCCCCGGCCCATTTACTATGCAACCCATCACCGCTATGGAGAGATGCTTTAAATGCGAAAACCTTTTTTTTACCTCAGCAGTCACGCTCTGCAAATCAAAAAGCGTTCTTCCGCAACCCGGGCAGCTTATAAATTCCGCCTTGGTCCTGCGAAGCCCCGCCGCCTGCAAAAGCGCAAATGCAACGGGAATTTCATTAACCGGATTTTCCGTGAGCGAAACCCTTATTGTATCTCCGATTCCGTCTATGAGCAAGGCCCCTATGCCCACAGCGGACTTAATTCTGCCGTCTTCACCCTCCCCCGCTTCTGTTACTCCAAGGTGAAAGGGATAGGGTTTATGCCCCCCGGTTTTTAATCGCTCCGCCATTAAGCGGTTTGCTTCTACCATCTCCTTTGGATGGCTGGATTTTAGGCTGAAAACAATTTGGTCAAAATTCTCCGCCTCGCACACGCTCAAAAATTCAAGTGCGCTCTCCACCATGCCAAGCGGGGTATTGCCGTATTTTGCGAGAATTCTTGCGCTCAAAGAGCCGTGGTTCACACCAATGCGAACAGCCCTGCCGAGTTTTTTCGCTTCTCTTGCAAAAGGCGCAAAACTTTCAAAAATCTTATCCTCACCGCTAACAAAATTTCCGGGATTTATCCGCACTTTTTCCACCCATTTAAGCGCTTCAAACGCCGCTTTAGGCTGGTAGTGTATATCTGCCGAAAGCGGGATTTTAACACCTGCGCTACGGACTTTTTCCGAAATTTCCCTCAATTTTTCCGCATCGGCAAGGGTTGGAACGGTTATTCTGGCAAGTTCGCACCCTGCGCTGGCAAGTTCTATAATCTGTTTTACCGAACCTTCTACGTCCTTTGGGCTTGTGGTGGTCATGGACTGGACAAGCACGGGTGCCCCCCCGCCTATAACGGCATTTCCTACCTTAACCGGGATTGTTTTTTCACGCACAGGGGGAATATACAATTTTTTCAAAAAAACGATAAAGTTTTTCTAAATTATGCCGATGTAACCTATGAGGATAGGACCATGAATGCACCAGCAATTACAACTCGCATTGCGGATTTAGTAAGAAATCCGAATTCGGCGATGCCGAACGAGTGGGAGCATTCTATCCAAAAGAAGCAAACGGAGGCTCCAACTCAAAGTTCCGCAAACCGGCAAGCAAGTACGCCTGCTCCGCCAAAGCCCGAGTATTCCGTTGATTTTTCCCCTTTAGCCCAAAAAATCTTAGAAGAATCCGATGCACATGAAAGCGATTGGGAAAAAACCAGAAGCGAAAGCATTATGCGCATCCAGCGGCTAGTGCAGGAAAAGCAATACAACCTCGCTCCGGAAATGGTAGATGGCATAGCACAGAAAATTGTGGCTATGTTACCCTGATTTTTTCGCCAAATTCCAAAATTCGTCCAACTGATTCAAGGTAAAATCCTGCGGTTTGCCGCCTGCCATAATCTCAACTTGGCGAAACCTCTTTTCAAATTTGGCATTTGCCCTTGCAAGGGCAGTTTCTGCGCTTATTCCCTTGTGGCGGGCTAAATTCACCAAGGCAAAAAGGATATCACCGAATTCCTCCTCTGCCTCCGGACTGCCGTCTTTTTCCGCTTCAAACTCCCCTATCTCTTCCCTGATTTTTTCTAAAACCGGCTTCGAATTATCCCAGTCAAAACCGACTTTTGCCGCCCGCCTGGAAAGTTCCTGAGCACGGGTAAGGGCCACCATTGAGCGAGGTACCTTGTCCATAGCGGATTTCGGTTTTTCCTCTTTTTCCGCAACCTTAATCTCTTCCCATTTTGCAAGGACTTCCTTTGAGGTCGCCAAATTTTCGTTCCCAAAAACGTGCGGATGGCGTCGGATCATCTTTTGGCAAATTTCATCTATAACATCTTCTATCGCAAATTTACCCTCTTCCTTCGCAATTTGCGCATGAAAAACCACCTGCAACAGCAAATCGCCAAGTTCCTCCGCCATAAGTTTCGCATTTCCGCTCTGCACGGCATCTATATATTCGTAAGATTCCTCCAAAAGGTAAGGCAAAAGGCTGTTGAAATTTTGCTCCTTATCCCAAGGGCAACCCTCGGGGGAACGGAGCTTTTGCATTATGTTTAAAAGGTCGGCAAATGCATTGGAGGGCATAGGATTTTATCCCAGCAAAACCTTCACAACATGCTTTTTGCCCACCAAAAACGGGACTATGCAACCCACAATTTCTCTGCCGTCAACGGTAATGCTTTTAACTCCTTTGCTCACGCCTTTGGGATTTTGAACATGAATCTCATAGATCACTCCGCGGAATTTGCGGATAACGCTGAATTCCTTCCATGCTTTGGGAATGCAAGGGTTTATGGACAAACCTTTGAAGGTAGCTTTTATGCCCAGAATATACTGGGTTGCCGCCTGATATGTCCAGGAGCTTGTGCCGCTCAACCATGCATTGCGCCCCAAACCGAACTGCTTGTGCTCATCGCCCAATATGTTCTGAGGATAGCAATAAGGCTCGGATTCAAATTCATCTATCAAGCCGTTGTTTTTTGCAGCGGGGTTTATTTGGTTGTAATACTGAAAGGCTCTGTTGCCGTTGCCGACTATGGTTTCCGCAATCATAATCCAAGGATTTGCATGCAAGAATATTCCGCCGTTTTCCTTTGCTCCGGGAGGGTAAGTTGAAACGCCGCCGACGTGCGGGTCAAAACCTTTGTATCCGGGCCAGGAGAGTTTTATTCCGTTTTTGGTATTGAGCAGTTTGTAAACGCTGTCTAAAGCTACCTTTGCACGTTCGTTAGGAGCAACACCGCTGATAATAGGCCAACTCTGCCCCAGCGAATCTATTTTGTTAACGCTGTTTTTGCTTGAGCCTAGAGCTTTGCCCTTTTCGTCAAACCAGCGCACATACCATTTGCCGTCCCATGCGGTTTTATTCACCCTTTCCTTGATTGTCTCATACCAATTCTTGTATTGCGCAACCAATTTTTTATCGCCAATAGCTTCGCAAATATCAATCATCTCAAGCAACGCTTTTGCAAAGAGATTTGCGTTGAAAAGGGATTCTGCGCCGGTCGGCAAATTAACCGTATCGTTCCAGTCGGCAAAGCCGAGGCGTGGAATGCCGTGCCTGCCGCGATCTTTCCAAGAGAAAGCGAGGCTCCTCTTCAAGTGTTCCAAAACCGTGCCCAATTCTCTTTTCTTCAATTCCTTCTTTTTGTTGTAAAAAGGAATCTGTTTTTTGAGGAATTTCAAATTTCCGGTTTCTTTTAAGTAAGATGCAACGGTTAAAACAATCCACAAGTGGTCGTCTCCGTAGTATTTTGGACGGTCTTCCTTTTCACGGGAATCGCCTTCGTTGGCTTCCATTGTGCTTGGGAAGTACTGGTGCATCGCATTGCCTTCTTCTTTTTGAACGGAGAGCAGATTTTCCGCCAAAACACGGGCTTCTTCGGGCATGTGGCTCATAACGCCGAGCAAATCTTGGCTCGAGTCGCGATAGCCTATTCCACGGTCGCTTCCAAAGCCCAACTGGTAGAGCGAGAGGTAGCGGCTCCAATTTTTTGTGGTGTGGCACTGGCGTGGATTATGGATATTTATCATTGAATTAAAGCTGGCATCGGGGGTTTTAACCTGCAAAGCGGTCAAGTAGTTGCTCCAAAAATTGGCTAACTCGGCAAAGGCTTTGTCCACATTTTTGAGGTTGCGATATTTTTTGATTTCCGGCATTGCAGCCGCTATGCTCTTCTCTTGCCCAAGTTGGGTTGCAACACGCCCTATTCTTTTATTGGCCAGTTTGAACTTGAACATCTGCGCAGCGATATTATCGCCTCTTAAAGCGGTGCTGTTCGTAAGTTTGCCTTTGTGGATCGCATAGGGGCAAGCCCAGCCTGTGATTTCATTCAAGCCGAGGAATGCTTTGCGGTCGCTGTCAAAGCTATCTGCCGGTATGTTTGCGGTAAAATAGTTGACTGCGTATTTCTTTTTCATAAAAGCGTATTGTTCTAAAATAACGTGCTTGTTTTTTTCCTTGTGAGCCTCAACCGTCATGGTTTGAGGAACCCAATCCGCATTGGTCAACTGTTTTAGCGCATCAAAATGGCTGAATTCGTAAACAGGCACAACATCCACTTCAATTTTTTTGCCGGAGATGTTCTGAATTGAAATATCCTGAATTAGGGTGGAGCTTTTTGCCGGGACAAAAACGGTAATTACAACCTTGACCCCAAAGCCCTGAGCTATCCACCTTGTATAAGAAAGCCCTATGCGGCATTCCCACTTATCCCAAATTGTGCAGGTTGGCGCAACAAAAGGAGACACCAACCTATAAGAATCTTTTTCTTTTATGCGAAGATAAATCGTGCTGCCTTTGAAATCGCTGGCGGGCATTTGGCTTATGTATTTGGTAATGCGGTTAAGGGCAGGGTCGCCTTTGCAAAGCACGGTGCCGCCTGTGGTATCCACAATGCCGCCAAAAGCGAGCGTCCCAACATAATTGCACCATTTTATAGGTGTAGCGGGGTTGAGCAGAACGTATTCCTTATTGGCATCATCAAAATACCCATAATTGCGGGGTCCTGCTTTGCCGGTTTCTGCTTTTGCTGCTTTTGCTGCTTTTGCAGTTTTAGCTTTTGCCTTTACAGCTTTCGCTTTTGTTGTTTTCGCTTTTACTGCTTTCCCTTTTACAGTTCTTGCAGCCTTCGTTTTCGTTGCCTTTGTGCTTTTTTTCGCAGCCATGTTTTTTTCTCCTAAAAAAAGAAAAGCGGGAGACGGGATTCGGACCCGCGACCGTTAGCTTGGGAAGCTAGCGCTCTACCAGCTGAGCTACTCCCGCTGGAGCTGATAATATAGAAAAACTTACTATATTCCCCGCAAATAATTTAACCAAATCGAACAGGAGCCTGTGCAGGAAGCTGTTCATTTGGCTTCCTATATCAATTCATACGTTTTATAAAAAATTCGCTCGTTTACGATGTAGCAATCACCTAAATCGGCTTCGTTGGCGGCTAAGAAGTCGCCGGGCTTGCCGGAGAAATATCTCTCGGTGTCCCAATAGGTGAATACTTTTGTGCGCTTTTCAATTTGCTTTGCCTTTATTATTTTTTCGCCTGTAGGGAAACATATTTTGGCAAAACGTGAAATACCTTGTTTTCTTCCGGTGAGCCTATTTATGACAGTCGGCGGATATTCGAAGGTTTGCTCGTATTCATCGCTGAGAGCGATGTAGTTTTTTTCAAACTTTTCACGCAAAATCGGATACACCTCGCCTTCTATCCCTATCATAAAATAAATGTTTTCCTTGGCAATCAAATCCAAGTCCCCTTCCATTGTGCGAACCGTGATTTTTGTTCCGTCTTGAAACAGGTCTTCGCATTTTGCAAAACCAACCGGAATTTGGAGTTTTTTATAACGCTTCATTGAGGCAAAATCAATGGGGGTTTTCCCAGCGTAAATTTTATCAAAAGCAACTAAATATTCCTTTAGCCTGGAAACCAAATAATCTTCCGAATTTTTTAAAAAACCACCCGCCTTTTCCAAGTTTCCGCCGCCACTGCCAAAGCCTTCGCACAAAAACGCCGCCAGTTCGTTTGCCATAATTTCACGGCTGCAACTGCGAACGGAAAGCTTTATGCCGCCGTTTACATTTGAAAACAAAACACAAGCCTCAAGGGAATCGACTTGCATAGCTATATCGCTCGAGAACCCCAAAATATTCGGATCGCAAGGCGCGGCTTTGAACAAGCCTATATTCCCTATGGTTTCAAATTCCTTTAAAGAACCCGAAACTATGGAAAGCTCCGGCATGGTTATATTTGCGTTTTTCAGTTTTTTAATCAGAGCCTTATCAAAATAAACCTCCGACAAATCTCTATCCAAGGGATGCCGTATTTCCGCAAGCCCGTTTGTATCGGTGTAAAGCCCGTAATACAGAGCCGTGCTTATTTTTTCATCTTTCAAAAAATCACCCAATTTTTCCATCGACAACATGGAAAAAACAAGAGTAGCGCAACTGCCAAGCGCCGGATTGATTTCGCAAAGTTCATTTTCCTGAATTTCGCATATATGATGGTCTATAACGGCAAATTTTTCGCATGGAAATTTTTCAACATTTCCTGCGCCATATTGGCAATCAACCGTTATGAGCAAATCCGCCGCCGGAATTTCAAAAACCATTTCTACTTCTATGCCGAGAGCTTCAATGAACATCAGCAAACTGGGCTTTGATATTTTTATCTTTCCGCCGTAAATTATTTTGGCTTTGCAATTATTTCGCTCAAAATATTTTTGCAAAACCCAGGCACAGGAAACAGTGTCTGCATCGGGTATGTTGTGCGTTTGCAATATTATGTTTTTATATTTTGTCAAATCGGAAAGATTCATTTGTACCCTTCTATTGCAGAAATCACATCCTTAAAATTCGAACTGCGCAATTCATCTGCCAATTCTTTTCTAGCTGTAGCCTCATCTGTTTGCGATTCGGCAAGAAATGCTGTCCCTATATTAATCGCACCCAGCAATTTGCCGTCGCAATCGGTTAGAGCCAGCTTAGGGGAATAGGAGCACGTTATATTTTTGTCGGAAGAATTGCAGGTCGGTTTGGTGACATTTATATTTATGCCGTTATCGGAGCATTTTGTTTTTTGAGCACCGGCCGGGATTAATTTTTCAAAAATCGCTGTTCCAATCGCATCGCTTGAACCTATCCAATGCAAAGTTCTGCCTGAAGATTTTACAGTTGCTTTTTTACCTGCAGCCTTAACCAAGGAATCTTGCCTGATTGAATCCAGCCGCCGCCGTTCTTGCCGTTCTTGCCTGATGGAGTCTTGGCGTCGTATAGCCGAATCCCGTTTATGCATCTCTTTGGCCAGAGAATCAATTCTCTGCTTTTCCAGTTGAATTTGCAATTCCTTTTGTTCTTTTTCTCGGGAAATTTCAGACATTTCTTCGGTCATATTGAAATACAAAAACGTTAAAAAAGCGAAAATTATCAGGAATGCCAAAGAGATTGCGGTGATGATTTTCTTTTTATGCCTGACAGTCCAGCTCGGCTGCGAGTCCAAAAATCTTCGTTTTAAGGTTGCATACGCAGCTTCGAAATGCTTGGGGTTAAGATCTATGCCATTTTTTCTGGTGATGTCCTTAACCTCTGGCGGCAAGGCATTTTTGGGCCACTCAAAACCCTCCAGAACAAGCGGGACAATATTTTTATTCTCCGCAAGCGCACAGGCTATTTCCCGGCGAACCCAATCATCTTTCGGGTCGCATTCCGGGTCATAAAATCTATCGAAAATTCCGTGGTTTAATACCACTAAAAAATCCTTGCATTCCCTTACCCTGCTTTCCAGTTCCTTATCAAAGTCCCCTTTTTCCAGGGTATCTATATCAAAAGAAACGGCATAACCGTCCAATCTTAACCTGTCATAAAGCAACTTAGCGGTATCATAGCCGCCTTTGCGTCTATAGGAAATGAAAATGTCAAATTTACCGGCCATATGGGGAATATAGTAAGTAATCAAGCGGTATGCTGTGGGTGTTGATTTGGCTCGCACTTCCAATCCACAACATTCCTTTCTTTTGTCCCAAAAACAATGCCAAGCTTCTTTTCAGGGCAAGGCACGCCTTGCCCCTACATTCAAAAATTGTGTTAAAAATAATAAAAACATTAATTTTTAAAACATTCGTATTTGTGGGGTAGGGGCAAGGCGTGCCTTGCCCAGCCATGAAATATGAGGTGCTATACGATTTTCATGTTTTTTTGTTGGACAACAGTGAGAAATCCTATATTCCCGCAATGAGCATAATTGATTTACAGGAAACTTCTCCTAATTCATGGAAAGCGAACGCTCGCCTTGTTTCGGCAAGCTATAGACAAATACGCTAAAGATTATCTTGGGCGTGACCACTATGAACGCATTGCAAATTTATTTGGAAGAATGGTAAAGATAGAAGGCGGAAAGGAACTTGTGAAAGAAATGATAATTCAATATCAAGCTCTTTATAAGAGCAGAAGAGCTATGATGGAGATAATGAGTGGTTTTTTGAAGAAGTTGTAAGAATACCGTGTATCTAATTTGAGTGTATCTGGCTTTTTACAGGCACGGAAATTTTTTCTATCTTCTCCATTATGCCCAAATACATTCGCTTT
>LIUG01000057.1:0-162 GCA_001462245.1 Candidatus Fibrimonas termitidis | reverse complement strand
TTTGACTATGCTGCCAAAAGGCTTTTACGCCAGAAAGCTAATTTCGTGGTGCTGGAAGGCTTTTTGACCACACTGCTCAAAACAGATGTAAAAATACACAGAATGCTTGAAAGCGAGGGTAATCAAGAAGACGAGAATGACAAATTCAATCGGGTGGATATG
>LIUG01000056.1:2960-9139 GCA_001462245.1 Candidatus Fibrimonas termitidis | reverse complement strand
CATTCCAACCAATGCGATGGTATGGACAAAGGGGATGTCGGGTCTGTCTATGTAGCCGTTTCTCAGTTGCCTTAAAAAAGAAATCAAGGTGCCTTCGCTGAGGCAGTCAGATTCGTCAAAGAGAATTATTAAAGGCTTGTCTAAGATCTTGCTGATTTTTGAAAGCTCAAATTGCAGCAAAGAAGCAAAACCTATGCCGCTAGGTTCTTTTGCAAATAGCTCTGCTTTGGGAAGATTTGAGCCATAAAAAGCGACTTTTAAGATATCTATTATTTCCGGCATTGCCTCTTTGGGGTCTGTAATCCCCTGCAATTTTTCTAGTGAGCAGTATAAGGCATAATATTCCTGCTCAGCATTTATTTTGCGAGTAAGTTCCCTTAGCAACGTAGTTTTTCCGCTCTGCCTTGCGGCGTGGATAACAAAATAGCTTTCTTGGTCTATTAAATTTGCCACTTCTTCGCCTATGCCACGCAAAGGGGCTAGCATATAGTGATTGTTTGGGTGGCAGGGACCGGCTATGTTGAAGTATTTTTGAGACATTTAAGATAAGGTAGAAAATACTTTCTAAATTCCCACCATGAAGGTTTCCATAAAAGTTTTAATAGTTCTGCTGGTTCTCGGTTCCGTCGGTGCGGGTTTTTATATTTACAAACAAAAAAAAGCAAACAAAGACGTGACTTTGGAGGTTATCTATCCGAACTTAGATGATATTATTCAAACAATAACCGCTACCGGACGCTTGCAACCTATAGACCAAGTTGATATAGGCACGGAAGTATCCGGCACTGTTAGCAAAATTTATACCGATTTCAATCAAAATGTTGAGAAAGGCCAAGTGCTTTTGCAAATAGACCCGCTAAAGGCAAAGGCAAGGGTTGAACAGACAAAAGCCGCCTACAAAGCCGCTGAAAACGAGATGCAGTACCAAAAACGGAATTACAATAGAACTTACGAACTCTTTCAAAAAGGCTCCGTTGCCGCAACCGACTTGGAAACCGCTGAATATAGATATAAAAATGCGCAGAGCAGTTTGGTGAGCGCAAAGAGCAATTTGGAACAAGCTGAACTGGATTTGCAAAACTGCACAATAAGAAGCCCCATAGATGGCATTGTGTTGAACCGTGCCGTTGAAGCTGGGCAAACAGTAGCGGCCTCGCTCTCCGCACCGGTCTTGTTTACCCTTGCGCGAGACTTGACCCAAATGGAAGTAAAAGCCGATGTTGATGAAGCGGACATAGGGCAGGTAAAAATAGAGCAGCGAGTTGAATTTTCCGTTGATGCCTTTCCAAACGATAAATTCAAAGGAGTGATTCAAGAGGTAAGGCTCTCGCCGAATGTATCTTCAAATGTTGTGACCTACACCGTGATAATAAGGGCAAATAATCCGGGGCAAAAACTTTTGCCGGGCATGACCGCAAACTGCAATATAATAGTCGAAGAGGCCCTGCAGGTACTGACCATTCCCATGCGTGCCCTGCAATTCAAACCCGACCAAAACACCCCCGGCTATACTCCGCAATCAGAAGAAGAACCCCCTAAAAGAGAAGGCTCCCCCGCCGGCCCCGGCAAGCGTGGAGATAAAAACAGGAACAGAGTTTGGGTACTTGGGAGCGGCGGATCTTTGCAAAGTCAACGGGTAAAACTTGGCATTTCCGATGGAACTAAAATTCAAGTGCAGGAAGGTTTGGAAGCAAACACCCCTGTTGCCATAGGGGTGCAGTCTGCAAGCGCAGAAAAAAACAACCAGACGAGCAGTCCTTTTATGCCGCAGCGCAAGACAGGCGTTAGGACTAGGATGTGAGCTTCAAGCACGCATTTGCCGCACCGTAAAGGCTAATGGAATAATCCTTTATCAAGTAAACGGGTACCTGCATCAGAAGCGGCTTTATGTTTTTGTTATAAGCCATCTCGTAGTACTTCATAAACAAATTATCGCCAACAAGCCAGCGGAGTTCCTTTTGCGCAACACCGCCTGCCAAGTATAAACCGCCAAAAGGCAAAAGCAATGTGGAGATATCGCTTGCATAGCGAGCCAGCATTTTAACAAATAGATGAAGCATGGAAGCAGCCACGGGGTCTGAGTCGGCCAGCTTGGAGATGAGACGCGGCCTGTCGGTTGGCTTTGCGTTTTCAATTTCCGCCCAAGCATCATTTTTCGCTAAACCCTTTGTGTCTCGCCAACACTCATAAAGATTTTGAATGCCCGTGCCGGAAACCAGTACCTCAACGTCTGGAACTGCATTTAACCGCTCTTTCATATAATCCCTGAAAACTTGGCTTTCTTCATCAAAAGGAGCGAATGTCAAATGCCCGCCCTCGGAAGAATTTGGAATATAATCCGTGCCGTTCCAAGTTAAATACCCGGCGCCTAAACCTGTTCCCGGGCCTATTACCGCCTTTGCCGCTTGACGAGGGTCCGGAGTAGAACCGTCTGTGTGCTTAAAGACCAGAATTTGCTCGGGGTTATTCACATCCAATGTTGGAATGCCATAGCTTATGCCCAAGAAATCATTTATCACGATTATTTCAACGCCTAGTTCTTTCGAAAGAGCATTGCCGTCGATATCCCAGTTCAAATTTGTCATCTTGCAGCAGTTTTGCGAAACAGGCCCCGCTGCGCATATACAGCCGCGATTGGCAACTAAATCGGCACGTTCTTTTTTTGCCAAATCAAAAAGAATTTTTATGGGTTCGGAGAGGCCTGTAATTTCTTGCGATGGAAAAATCGCTTCCACCGCAATGGAAAATTTTCCGCCCTTTATGCCAACCAATGCCAAATTGGTATTGGTTCCGCCAATATCTCCGGCCAAAACCAGATGCTCAAAAGCAACGTCTTTATTTAGCCACTTTAGCTTCATTTTGTTTTTATAGTCCATAGGGGGAATTTACAAAAATTTCAGGTGTTCGGCGGTGATGTAAATTGCTCTCGGATATTTGCCGTCTCTTCCTTTATCCGTGCATCGTCTGCGCCCTCGTCTTGCAACACCATCTCGGCTATGCCTACGGCGGCCTCGGCTTCTTCGTAGCACACTTTTGAAACGCCGATTTTTTCCAGCATTGCACGCTCTGTGATGTAGCGGGCCCTGGAGTATATCACCACGTTTTCGCTCAGATTGCGGGCCGTGCCGGCTATGGGAATTCGCGCTGCCAAATCGGGGGGAGTTATTATCAGGTAGCTTGCCCGTTCTATGCCGGCGGCTTTGAGGATATCCGCTTTGGAAGCATCTCCGAAAACCGCTTCGGTGCCGTTCTCGTGCAGGAATGCAATGGTATCCACATTCATATCTATGATAACAGGATGAATTCCGGCTTCCTTGAATATACGGGTAATGGTTTTTCCCACAGGCCCATAACCAACCACAACGGCACTTCTCTGCTTGGCTAAATCCTTGTGCTTGGCGGTTTCAAATTTCTTTACACGGTGCGTAGCCCGCCAGTTTAGAAAAGACCATAGCTTTTTGTTTTTGCTCAAGATTTTTTCCAGCACGGGCACTAGGCGAAACAGCAACGGGTTAAGAGCCAAAGAAAGTATGGCAGCGGCTATGAGCACGCTTTCCTTTTCGGGAGTTATCAAACCGAGTTTGCGTGCCTCTCCGGAAAGGATAAAGGAAAATTCGCCTATTTGGGCAAGTGCCAATGCAACCGTGAAAGCGGTAGTCGTTGAGTAGCCGAGAACCACCACCACCACAAGAGCGGCAAGGGGTTTGGCGATGAGTATAATGCCCATTAAAATCAGGAAAAGTTTTGTTTGCTCAAATAACACTACCGGATCAAACAGCATACCCACAGCCACAAAGAAAAGAACGGCAAAAGCATCTTTCATGGGCAAAGCATCTGCCGCCGCTTGCTCGCTCAATTTGGACTGCCCCACCGCCATGCCGGCCAAAAATGCACCCAAGGCAAAAGATGCCTCAAAAACAACAACCGATCCGGTTGCTATCAGCAAAGCCAAAGCCAAGACTGCCAAGGTGAACAGTTCACGGGAGCGGGTACGGGCTATTTGGGTCAATATCCAAGGAATAAATTTTTTGCCGCCTATCAAAACCACAGCGGCAAGCAAACTCATTTTTAATACGGCAAAAATAAACGAAAGGAAAATTGTTAAAGGCCCGGTATCGCCTTCGTATAGAGTAAATCCGAAAATAGTTAATCGGATAGCTTCTCCGTTGCCCAAAATAATTCCGCCCAGCGCAGGGAGGAGTACAAGCATCAGCACGGTAAAAATATCTTCCACAATAAGCCATCCTATTGCTATATGGCCTTGAGAGGTGTTGAGCACATTGTTATCCGAAAGAACACGGACAAGCACAACGGTGCTTGCCACGGAAACCGCCATTCCAATAACCAGCCCGGCCCCCCATGAATACCCAAGCCAATGCAAAAACACGGTTGCCAGCACCGTAGCGGTTAAGCTTTGCACAACTGCGCCGGGCAAGGAAACCCGTTTGACAGCAAGCAAATCTTTTACGCTAAAATGCAAGCCCACTCCGAACAGCAGCAATATAACGCCTACTTCGGAAAGCTGCATAGCGAGATGTTCGTCCACATTGAAGCCCGGCGTAGAAGGGCTTACCACCACACCGGCGAGCAAATAGCCTAAAATCGGGGAAAGCCGCAAACGCTGGGTTATGTATCCAAAGCCAAGCGCAATAGTAAAACCCAAAGCCAGTAGTAAAATTAAATCATAATCATGCACCGTGGTAGAATATAGAAAACGCTACACCGCCAAGCAATCCAAAAACTTCTTCTTCCCCTTCCTAACCCACTTCGCGCTGGGCTTTTTGGCTTTGCGCTTGCGGAAATCAAAGGTTATAAGATAACCCTCGCTTTTGTTTTTGGAGTTTAAGTATTCTATAAGCTGCTCGTGCGCCTTTTCGTGTTTTTGCTCGCCTTTCCAAAGTTTCAACTCAACTATAAATTGCTGCGTACCATAATCTATAATCAAATCTGTTCGCATTGAATTTCTTGTTTCGCTCTCAATATGGTAAAAACCTGCGCCGTTTATCAGAGGTTTCAAGTAGGTTAAGAACAGAAAGCGACATTCACGTTCCAAAAATTTTTGGTCTCTTTCGCTGTAAAGCTCATAATAATGCTGCATGAATTTCTTTATGCAAAGTGCCATGTTGAATTTGCCGTTCTCGACTATTCCTATGGAAACATCTTGCGGCATTGTCGATTTTTCCTTGATTAAAAAATAATTCGCTATAAGAATTTCAAAAATCTTATTGCCCATAACAACAAGATCGCCAGCTCGCTGCAAAAAGCCAAAAGTTATGCCAATGCCGGCAGTGTTATCTATTGGATTGTAATTATGCTGCTTGCCGCACATAATTATCTCGTAAATCAAGTTGTAAAGTTCTTCGTTTGAGTTCAGGTTTTTCCCCAAATCGTCGAAAAGGGTATTGTCGTCTTTTAACAGCACATTAACCGCATTCTGAACGCCGGTTAGAGTCCAGTCCTTTTCCAGTTTTTCGTCTATGATTTTGCAAAGACGGGAAACCATATAAGGGTAGCCGCTGGTATAGGCTCTGATTTCCTTTGACACCGCTTCTATATCCATTCCGATTTGATGGTCTTTTTCGTATTCGTTTAGCATGGTGGCTATTTCAGGAGCGGAGAAAGACATATCTACTTCAAATTCCGTAGCTATATTCCAAGGACTATTTATGCGTTTTTCGCCGTCTTTAAGTTGATGAGTACCAGCTAAAACCATTTTCATTTTCAAATTTTTTATGTCGTAAACGCCTGCAAGAATAACGCTTTGGAATGTGGCTCCTGCGCCTTGCACTCTTTTTAGGTATTTGTCTCGCAGCATCCCCAAAAACTTTAAAAATATTTGATTATTGGATGATTTGTCCGTTTCGTCTATCATAAGGACGATTTTTTGATTTTTGCAAACTTTGCTTAAAAAAGCATCAAGCGAACCAAAACTTGTAACAGAGCTATCTATCCAAACCTCAGAACCGGGTAAATCTCGCTCGATAAAATAATTTGAGCATCTATAAAGAAGTCCTTGGCAGAAGTTTTCGGGTGTTTCAAATACATTATCATCAACGCTCTCAAAGCTGATTGCTATTACTGTGCATTCCTTAGCAAGTTGCTTTTCCAGTTGAAAAAGCGTTGTTGTTTTCCCATACTGCCTTGCGCGGTTTATTGTAAAATAATCGCCTTGTTCTACC
>LIUG01000056.1:1257-2686 GCA_001462245.1 Candidatus Fibrimonas termitidis | reverse complement strand
CAAAAACTTCTTCTTGCCCTTCCTAACCCACTTTGCGCTGGGCTTTTTGGCTTTGCGTTTGCGGAAATCAAAGGTAAGCAGGTAGCCCTCGGTTTTGTTTTTGCTGTCAAGATATTTTATAAGCTGCTCGTGTGCCTTTTCATGCTTTTGCTCACCGTGCCAGATTTTTAATTCTACTATGAACTGCTCATTATTGTAATCAACTATTACATCTGTGCGCTCGCTGTTTCGCGTTTCACTTTCTATATGATAGAAACCTATGCCGTTTATAAAGGGCTTTAAATAGGTTATGAACAATAAGCGGCATTCACGTTCCAAAAATTCAATATCGCGTTTACTATAAATTTCGTAATAATGCTTCATAAATCTTTCCAAAAACATTTTCATGTTGAATTTGTTTCCCTGCGTCACTGCTTCTATTGGAGTTCGCATTGTCAACATGCTGTCGCTTATATCTTTTTCTGTTGAAAAATAATTGGTTATGCGGGTCTCAAAAATGAGGTTGTGTATGGCTATCTTTTCCCCGCTTTGCGTTAAAATCCCGAATAAAAGCCCAAGCTCCATGCCGTAATTGTCCGAATTGAACGAATATGACTTTCCGTTTATCAAAATGCTGTAAAGCAAATCCCTTAATTCGGCATTGCTTTTTATATTTTTAAACATATCGTCAAACAAAGTGCTTTGCTCAATCAGAATCAGCCTCACCGCCATCTGCAAGCCTTTTGATGTCCAGTCTTTTTCCAATTTTCCGTCTATAGTTTTGCAAAGCCTAGAAACCAGATAAGGGTAACCATTGGTATAAGCTCTGATTTCTTCTGATACTGCTTTTACATCCATTCCAGTCTTGTTGTCTTTTTCGTATTCGTCTAACATTGTGGCTATTTCAAAAGCAGAAAAAGACATATCTATTTCAAAATCCGCCGCTATGTTCCAAGGGGAGTTTATCCGCTTTTCGCCGTCTTTAAGTTCATGGGTTCCAGCTAAGACCATTTTCATTTTCAAATTTTTTATGTCGTAAACGCCTGCAAGTATAACGCTTTGGAAAGTTGCAGAATCTTCATTGTCTCTGTCTAAATATTTGTCTCTCAGCATTCCGATAAATCTTAAGAATACCAGATTATTAGATGTTTTATCCGTTTCATCTATTATCAAAACTACTTTTTTATCTTTGCAAACATCATTCAAAAATATATCCAATTCCCCGAATGTTTTTACGGTATCATTTTCCCATGCTTTTGCGTATTCTGGGTTCGCTCTTTTTATGGCTCTAGATATTTGGCTCATTAAATTTTGGCAAAATTTTTCTTCATTTTCAAAAGGTGTATCCCCAACGCCTTCAAAGCTAATTCGAGCTACCTTATACCCTTTTTCAAGCAAAACTTTTTCCAGTTCTCTTATTGTAGTCGTTTTGCCATACTGCCTTGCACGG
>LIUG01000056.1:0-1096 GCA_001462245.1 Candidatus Fibrimonas termitidis | reverse complement strand
GCACGGTTTATGGTAAAATACTGCTCTTTTTCCACCATTGCTAAAATTTGGCGGACTTTTTCGGAAATATCCACCATATAATGTTTACTAGGGATGCAAAGCCCTGTTACATTAAATTCCCGCATACAAAGAATGTAGAAATTGCCCAATAGAAAACCATCTTACACGCACAGACAATCCAAAAACTTCTTCTTGCCCTTCCTAACCCACTTTGCGCTGGGCTTTTTGGCTTTGCGTTTGCGGAAGTCAAAGGTGAGCAGGTAGCCTTCGGTTTTGTTTTTGCTGTCGAGGTATTTTATAAGCTGCTCGTGTGCCTTTTCGTGCTTTTGCTCGCCGTGCCAGAGTTTCAATTCAACTATAAATTGCTGCGTGCCATAATCTATAATCAAATCTGTTCGCATTAAATTTCTCGTTTCGCTCTCTATGTGATAAAAACCTGTGCCGTTTATGAGAGGTTTCAGATAGGTTAAAAATAATAATCTGCATTCGCGTTCCAAAAAAGAATTATCCTTTTTATTGTAGAGTTCATAATAATGCTGCATAAATTTCTTTATGCAAAGTTCCATGTTGAGTTTGCCGTTTTCAATTACTTCGGAATCAATGGTTTTTGCTATGTCGTCTCTAGAACTTGTATAATTCAAGGAAATAAAATAATCGCAAATAGCTGTTTCAAAAATTTTATTGCTTACCGCAAGTGTGTTGTCTATATCCTGTAAAATTCCAAACGTTAAAGCTAAATTCATAGTTGAATTTAAATTATTGTATGTGATCTTTTTGCCGTCAACTATTAAATTATGCAACAAATCAAACAAATCCTTGTTGCTCTCTATGTTATGAGACAAGTCGTCAAATAATGTATTCCTTTCTTTGAGCAATAGCTTCACAGATTTCTGCATCCCGTTTAGAGTCCAGTCTTTATCTAAATCCTCGTCTATAATTTTGCAAAGTCGGGAGACTAGGAAAGGATAGCCGTTGGTATAAGCTCTAATTTCTTTTGAAATTGCCTCTATATCCATTCCGGTTAGGTGATCTTTTTCGTATTCATTTAGCATTGTGGTTATTTCAGGTGCGGAGAAAGACATATCAACTTTGAAAT
>LIUG01000055.1 GCA_001462245.1 Candidatus Fibrimonas termitidis | reverse complement strand
GGTTAAAAAACCTTCCAGCACCACAAAATTAGCTTTCTGGCGTAAAAGCCTTTTGGCGGCATAGTCAAAGCGAATATATTTGGACATAAGGGAGAAGATAGAAAAATATATGCAACGCAACGCCGCACAGGCACTCCGTTAATGCTGGGGAATGCTCACAAAATGATACGTTGCCCGTGAGTGGCAGCCCAATCCAAAAATATCCTTAAATTGATGTTTATATATGCAAGTAACATGATTCTTGCCGTTTTTGCGGTGATATTTACTATATTACCCCTATGTCCCTAAAATTCGATACTCCAATAACTGCAGTTCCCTTGTTCCACCAAGGCAAAGTACGCGATATGTATGACCTTGGCGAGCATTTTTTAATGGTGGCTAGCGACCGCCTCTCCGCTTTTGATGTTGTGCTTCCAACGCCTATTCCGGGCAAGGGCAAAATTTTAAACCAACTCTCACTGTTTTGGTTTGAGCAACTTGAAATGCCCAATCACTTGGTCACCGCAAATGTAGAGGACTACCCTGCCGTGCTAAAACCATACGCAGATTATTTGCGAGGGTGCTCGATGCTTGTGAAAAAAGCAAAACGGCATGATGTTGAATGCATAGCGAGGGGCTACATAGTTGGATCCGGCTGGAAAGACTACCAAAAAACCGGAAAAATCTGCGGCCATGCTTTGCCTGCCGGAATGAAGCTCTGCGCAAAAATAGACCCGGCAATCTACACTCCCAGCACCAAGGCCGAAACCGGCCACGATCAAAACATCCCTTACGAAGAAACAATCCCGATAGTAGGCGAAAAAGTTGCCGCCGAACTCAGAGATCTCACTCTGAAAGTTTACAGCAAAGCAAGGGACATTGCCGCCGCTAAAGGCATAATTTTGGCAGATACAAAATTTGAATTCGGCGAAATAGACGGCAAAACCGTTTTGATAGACGAAATTCTAACACCCGATTCTTCGAGATATTGGCCGGCAGAAAAATACGCAGAAGGGCAAAATCAGGAGAGTTTTGATAAACAATATATCCGAGACTGGTTGGAAACCCTTGACTGGAACAAGGATTACCCCGGGCCGGAAATTCCCAAAGATGTTGTGAAAAACACTCTTGATAAATATGTCGAAATTTTTGTCAGGTTAACGGGAAAGCAACCGGAGATTTAGAGAGATGGCTCTTCATGTAAATGCCGCAGATTTAGACACGATACTCCAAATTTTCAAACGTGAATTGCCCGAGGTTGAAGTTCACGCTTTCGGGTCTCGCATTGCAGAAAGCGAGCCAAACCCGGAAGCCGATTTGGATTTGGCTATTGTGGCTGGGCATGTGATCTCCTTGGAACGCATGATCGCCATAGAGCGTTCAATGGCGGAATCAGGGTTGCCTTTTGCCGTAGATGTTTTTGACTTCGCAAAATTGACAAATAAGCTGAAGAACCTTATTGAAAAAGAACATATTGTTATAAAAGGGGTTAAGTGAATACGATAAATAGTATTTTAGGAATTTTTTTAGCTCTTGCTATTCCGCTTTTGATTTATGCTGCGCCGCATTTGGGGCAAAAGGAACTCATTTCAAATTTGGACTTGAACTTACCTTTTTGGCTATACCTTGTCCAGTTTGTTCTGGGTTTAGGGCTGGCTGTAAATCTGGCAAAGGACTTCAAAGAGTGGTCAAAATCCCATATCCCCAGCCTCAAATCCATTATCCCTGTTGGCATAGTTGCCGCTCTTGCTATCTTCATTTGCCTAGCGTGGATCGCTCCGAGGCATAGGGTTCAAAGCGATGAAAGCATTTTTTTCTCCATAGCTCAAAATATGTATGCGAACCAAGTAGCAGGTTCCTGCGATGAGGGAGAATTTACCGAGAGCGGGCATTTGGACTGCCAAAAAAGCGTGCATAATTTCAAAACAAAAGGTGAGTCTTTTTTATATACGCTTGGCATTCCGATTCTAGGGCATAATTTAAGATGGGTTTTCCCGCTTCATATATTTTTGCTTTTAGCGACAATATTTTTTCTATACTTTGCGGTTAGAGCATGGACTGCCAACAATAATCTGGCATTTTTAACTGCTGCCATTTTTGCTGCGCAACCCACAACGCTTTTTCAATTTCGTTCCGCCTCGGTTGAGCCTCTTTACACATTCCTTTTCGCTTTAAGCATTTTTGTATTTAAATGGGCATGGGATAAAAACACCGCAAAACATTGGGTTTTGTTGGCATTAGTTTTGGCATTCTTTGCGCAAACAAGGCAAGAAACGGTATTTTGCCTAGGCGCATTTGCGGTATTCGCATTTATTCGCATGTGTCCTGAGATTAAAAAGAAAAAAATAACTCAAGAATTCTCCGCATTTTTATTTACACTGTCTTTCTTCTGCATTCCCGTTCTCTTGACCATAAGTTATTATCAGGGTTACGGTTTCCAAGGCGGCGAATTCAGCGCTCACGGGCATTTTTTTGAAAACATAAAGCAAGCTTGGAACATAAGCGTCAACACTCCGCTAGAAAAGGGTTTATTAAGAAATCCGTTTCTGAGTTCATTCAGCATTTTAACTGTATGCGGAATTATTTTGCTGGTAATTTTTGCAATATTAGAATTCAAAAATAAAAATGATAAAAATAATAAAACAAAAAAATCCAAAAACTCTCAACTCTCAACTCTCAACTCTCAACTCCAGTCTCAACTCCCATACGTTCCACTCCTAATTTTCTTCCTCCTATATTTTCCGCAAATTTTTATGGTTTTGGAAAATGTTTCGGGCGATTTGTCCATTGAAATAAACCAAAGATACACCCTTATTGCATTCCCGGCAATGGCGTTTTTCTGCGCATTTGCCATAGACAAAGCGAGCTTGTTTTTGCCTCAAGATAATCGCTTGTTTTTTGTATTTGCAAGCGCAGCCATTTTGTGGGGGAATACTTTGAGATATGATGATAGTTTTAAAGAAAACATTATGTATAAGCGTAATCATTTGACTACGGAAGAAGCGGAAATTTTGAAATGGCTGGATAAAGAACCCGAGAAAAATCGTTTATTTGTGTATTCAAGGCCGGGCCATTTTATAGGTTATGGAATGAACGGCATTCATTATAATTCTTTAAATCCGCAAAGATTGCGCACACTTTTGCAAAAATATAACAACGAGGTTTATTATATAAAGGGCTTAGACTGCTGGGACAGCCAAACTTATCACAAAAAAGCTGTTGAACGTCGCATTCCCACGGTATGCGATCGTTTTGAACAGATTTTCCCGATGGATATAGTTTTCACTACGGTAATTACAAACAATTATCGGCTTGTTATTGCGAAATTAAAAGAAGGCGAGATTGGAGCACAGCTTTTTGCACCGCAAGAAGTTAATATTGAATTACCGGAAAACGCAGAGTGGCTCGGAGTTCCTTCCAATTACCGTCAAGATTGGGGCGATTTGCAAATTGACAAGTCCGTTACCGGCAAGCCATTGACCATTGCAAAAAAACGTTATAAAAAGGGAATTGGCACTCATGCGAATGGAACGCTTAACTACAACCTTGGCGGTAAATATCAAAGGCTTACTGCGATCATAGGTTTGGATGAAGACGAGTTTTGCAGCAATGGGGCGCAGGTGAAAATTTTGGGCGATGGAAATTTATTAGCAGACACAAGGAAACTCGCGCATGGGCAGGAATATCCGGTGGATATATCTTTAAGCGGAGTTGATAAATTGGTTTTTGAGGTGGATGGACTGGGGGATATCGGGTGTGATCATGTGGACATTGCGGTGGGGATTGTGAGTAAGTAAATGATTTCGGTTTGCATGGCTACATATAATGGCGAGAAATATATAGAGGAGCAGGTTAGGTCTATTTTGCCGCAGCTTGCGGAGAATGATGAATTGATAGTTTCCGATGATGGTTCTACCGATAAAACATTGGAAATTTTAAGAAGTTTCAATGATAAAAGAATAAAAATTTTTCATCATGATAAAAACAAAGTTAAAATTCCTTTTTATTTGAGTTCAAAAGCGGCGGATAACTTTTATCTTACAGCTAGAAATTTTGAAAATGCGTTGACAAAAGCACAGGGCGATTACATTTTTTTGAGCGACCAGGATGATGTATGGTTACCGGACAAGATAAAAAAAACGATTCCCTACTTTAATAAAGATATGCTTGTGATAAGTGATGCTTGGATTGTAGATTCAGCATTGGAAAAAATAGATAAACTCAGTAAGTATAGAGTTTACAAAAAGGGATTTTTTAAAAATATTTACGTAAGAGGCGGGGCACCACAAGGATGTGTTTGCGCGTTTACGAAAAACATAAAAAATTTCATTCTGCCGATTCCGAAAAAAGTGTTAACCCATGATTTCTGGATAGGCTTGCTTGCCGAATTAAAATTCAAATCTGTTTATATTTCAGAGCCATTGATTTTATATAGAAGACATTATTCTACAGTAAGCAGTGCAGAAAAAAGTTATCACTCGTTCTTTTATATACTGAGATATAGAGCATTTATGTTTTACGAATGCTTAAAACGTTTTTATTCCAAAAAATGATTATGAAAAATACTCCAAAAATATCTGTTATAGTGCCGATATACAATAAAGAATTATTCTTAAAAAAGAGTATCTCATCTATTTTGGAGCAAACAGAAAAAAATATTGAAATAATTCTCGTAGATGATGGCTCTACGGATAACAGTTCTGAAATTTGCAAAAAATTTACAGAAAAAGATTCTAGAGCATTATATAAAAGAAAAGAAAATGGCGGTTTGACATCCGCAAGAAATTACGGGCGTTCTTATGCAAACGGAGAATATATAGCCTTTGTGGACCCCGACGATTACATCGAAAAAAATGCACTGGAAAAAATGTTGGAATGTTCAAAAAATGCTGATATTGTTATAGGTGGCTTGATAAATGAATTCGGTAGAAAAAAAACTTTGCGAATAATGCCGAAAAAATTGGAAGGATTTTATGAGGGGGATGAAATTTGCAAAAAAATTTTACCGATGTTTCTGGTATATGGAAAACATATAGGGAAAGATCTATTATTGGCTCAACTTGGGATTTTCTTATTTAAACGAAAATTTCTTGATGAGCAAAATATTTTTAGCAATGAAAATATAACATATTCCGAAGATTGGCTATTTTCTTTGGAGGCTATTTTCAAAGCTAAAACTACAGCAGTGTTACACAATGTCCATTATCATTACGTACCTAATCCTTACGGATTAACTGAAAACTACAGTCCAAAAGTTATTACCGATCATATCGAGGTTTTACGGAAATTAGATAGAATTGGAGTTTTATCTTGCATTCCCGTATCTTATTATGCAAATCCGAATCTAATATTAAATTTTTTCCAGCAAGCTGTAAAAAATTTATCTTTTAAAAAAGGCTCCGTTTTCAGTCTGAGCAAAGAACTAAAAATATTCTTTGAAATGGATTATTTTAAGGATTTAGGAAAAACGATAAAAGCTCGCAACATATATATAAAAAAAAGAATTATATTTTACCTGATAAAATTCAAATGCTCACTCTTGCTTATACTGCTGTATAAATACGCTTTCAATATTTTAAGAAAATTTTAGGAATAAAAAGTTTTGGCAATCTGTAAATAAATCTCCGCGAAAAAGAAAATAATTTCGGCAATTTCAAAAAAGCCTCTTTTTTGTTGCTGTACGCTAAATAAGAAAACCAACAGGCATTCCAATTATCAACGGCTTTTTTATATAACGAATTTTCTTTATATTCTTCTACAACTTCCAAAGCCTGCGTGAAAGTAAATGTCAAATTTCTATGCATATTTTTATCGTTGGGTAAAATACGATAGTAACAAAAGACATTTGGCAACACAGGCAAATTGCCGAATTTGTCGGAAAGCGCAAGCCACAACGGATAATCTTCTATTCTAAATTTTTGATTATACCCGCCAACAGAATCAAAAGCCGTTCTGCGAATAAGCTCCGTGCATCCGTGAACTTCCTTTTTAGTTAAGAACAATTCTTCAAAAGAAACAAACGGTACGCCACGCAAAAACCGATGGTCAACATTTTTTTCCAATTCTCCATCCGGAAAAATTCTCCTGATTTGCCCAAAACATGCCGGAGCATCAGGATGTTCTTCCATATAACGCAACTGTATTTCCAACCTGCCTTGAGGCATAATGTCATCGCTCGCAAGAGTACAGATATATTCCCCTTTTGCCATTGCTGCCAACTCATTAAGTGTAGCAATCACTCCCTTGTTTTCTCTTGCCAAAAAATAAAACCCCAACTCCTCGGAAAGTTTTTGCAAAATTTTCGGACTTTCATCCGTACTTCCATCGTCAATCACAAGCAACTCAAAATTTACATCTTTTTGTTCCATTGCAGAACGCACAGCCGCTTCAACATAAAGCGCATGGCTATAACTCGGCATTAAAATGGAAATCATACTCATAAAGTATAAAAACAGCAAATAGCTTTAATAACAGTTTCAATTTCTTCTTCGCTCATAGCCTGGTGAAGCGGCAAACTCAACACTTCATTTGCCAATTTTTCCGTTATAGGCAATTTGCCGTAAATTAAATTGCTGCCATTATATGCCTTTTGCAAATGAGGCGGAACGGGATAATGAATTATTGTTTCTATTCCTTTCTCAAACAAATACTTTTGCAAAGCATCCCTTTGTTTGCTGCGGATAACGAATAAATGCCAAGTATTTTGCGTACAAGGTTTTGGCAAAACTATATTGGAATTTTTTATTTCATTTATATAGCGCATTGCTATTTCATTTCGTTTTTTGTTGTGCTCATTTAACAATGGCAACTTTACCGAAAGCACCGCAGCTTGAATTTCATCAAGGCGGGAATTAAAACCCAAATAATCGTTGATGTATTTTTTTTCAGAACCGTAGTTGCCTAATGTTTTAATCAAATTGCTCAGTTCACCGTCATCGGAAGCAACCGCCCCACCATCCCCCAACGCACCTAAATTCTTGCCCGGATAAAAACTGAATGCAGCAGCATCGCCATAAGGTTTTATGCCAGCGCTCTGTGCGCAGTCTTCTATTAAAAGCAAATTATTCTCTCTTGCAAATTTTAATAGGTTTTCCTTATCGGCCTCTCTGCCGTATAAATTTACGCTTAAAATAGCCTTTGTTTTTGGTGTTAATAAGCTGCTTAAATTTTTTGCGTCTATGTTATATGTGCTCTCATCCGGTTCTGCCAAAACCGGAATTAGATTATTTTTTGAAATAGCCATTATTGAAGCTATATAGGTATTTGCCGGAGCTATAATCCGGTCGCCATCGGTTAATTTCCCTAAAATTTTATATGCGGCAAAAATCATGGTTAGGGCATCTAAGCCGCTCGCTACACCAACACAATTTTTCATCCCACAAAATTCTGCAAATTCCTTTTCAAAATTCTCGGTTTCCTTTCCTCTCAAATACCAGCCGGATTTCACAACTTTAAAAATTGCTTCCGAGAGCTGCGGCTCAAACTCTGCGTTTATGCGTTTTAAAGGGAGAAAAGGAATCATATTTTAACCGTATATTTTAATGTTATAGCACATCCAATTGCTTGCTTAAAATGGCAAAGTCCGTAGTTTGGAATTCCGTTTTTGGAACTCGGGCCTAAATCCAAAGACAGGTAATCGAGAGATTTATAATACTCAGCCATTGAAATAGCTAAAAAATTCATCGGACGGAGTAGTTTTTTTTCACGGTTATCTCCCCATAAAACAATAAGAGCGCGTTTAGGTTCAATTGTGAAAACCATAGCGGCTGCAATGGGTTCTTGCTGTGCATAGATTAAAAAACAATCGAACTGAATATCTGTTATTTTGGCAGTTTCAAAAAGTTCTTCCAAAGACAAATAAGGCGGATAACCATGCTCTTTGCGATTATTATCTATTATTTTATATGCCATTTGCCAGCTTTCAACATTATTTGCTAAAACTAAACGCAAATTATTGCGAATTGCCCCATTCCATTGGTTTCTGGCATTTCTTTTCATTTTTATCGGTTTAGATAAATCAAAATGATAATTCAAGTCTGTGTAATCAATTTTAAAACCGTTGCGCAACATTGCGGAAATACATTTTGAAATAAAAGATTCATCATAAATTGCCGGCGGAAAAGTTATGTGCAAATTATTATTCCATTTGCTAAGAGAGTTGCAAGCATTTTCTATCTGTTCCAAATCAGGTTCTTTTTCAATACTAAAAAAACCGCCAAAAGGGGCGGAAAAAGGAGAATAAAATTCCCCGCTTTTTTCCCCAAACGCAATGTTAATTCCGGCAAAATCGAGATAATGCAATTTGGAACATTTATGCTTGTTCAATTCAAGAAATTCTTTTTTATTGAAAACTATCATTCATCCCCTTTTTGAATTCTTTGAAATCTCTTATATAATCGCTTTCATCGTAATACTCGCTGGCAAGCACTAAGCATACTGCTCCGCTTGAGAAATTTTCAATTTCTCGCCAAGTCATTTTTGGGATATAAAGCCCATAGTTTGAACGATTGAGCGTAAATCTCTTTTTTATTTTTCCGTTGTGCAGAATCACGTCAAAACTGCCGCTTGCAGCTATAATTAACTGTTGCAATTTTTTGTGCGCATGCCCTCCCCTTTTGGCTCCGCCCGGAACATCGTATAAATAATATATCCGCTTTATACTAAAAGGAATATTTTTCCCACCTTCTATAACGCTTAAATTTCCGCGTTTGTCATGCACGGCAGGAATATCTATAATTTGCGGAGAATTAGATTCTGGCATTGAGAGCAATATAGAAATTTCTATATTGCGAAAAAATGATATCAAACTCCTATTTTTTCGTTGGCGTTGCTGGGGTTGGAATGAGTGCTCTAGCTCAATTCCTGGCCGGGAAGGGCGTTTGGTGCGGCGGTTCAGACAGACGCTTTGCAAGTGACGAGGGTGAGAAAGTAAAAAAACAATTGGAAGAGGCCGGTGTAAAATGTTTTCTGCAAGACGGCAGCGGAATTGCAGGAGTAGGGGCAAGGCGTGCCTTGCCCTGTACCGTTATTGTAAGCACTGCAATAGAAGCGGGAAATCCTGACACGGAAGCTGCGCAAAAATTAAACATTCCAATTATGCACCGCAGCGAATTGCTGGCAAAAATAACGCAGGAAAACTCAACTATAGCGGTAAGCGGAACCAGCGGAAAGAGCACGGTAGTCGGCTTGATTTGGCACATATTGAATGAATGCAAAAAAGAACCGAGCCTTTTGAGCGGCGCAGGGCTTAGCGTTTTGGAAGAGCAGGGAAAAATAGGAAATGCGGTTGCCGGCAATGGATGGCTGGTTGCAGAAGCAGACGAAAGCGATGGAACCCTTGTAAGATACAGCCCAAAAATCGGCATTATTTTGAATATAGATAGAGACCATAAAGAGATATCTGAATTAGAAACCCTGTTTGAAGAATTTGCAACCAATGTCCGCAGAGCAGATGGCACTTTAATAATAAACGGCTCCCACCCCCTCGCCGCAAAACTGGCCGATTCCCAAACACTGTTATTCGGCTGGGATAGTTTCGATGTTCAGGGCTTGGATTATAAAGCAAATGGGATATCATCCGAATTTAAGGTTCGCTATAAAAACGAATGCGCAGATTTTTATTTGCCTTTGCCGGGCAAGCACAATGCGGAGAATGCCCTTGCCGCCGTCCTTGCCTGCACTGTCGCAGGGGTATCCTTAAAAGAATGCGCAAACGCTCTGAGAACATGGAGGGGCATACACCGCAGAAGCCAAATTTACGAATGCAAAAACGGAATTGTTTTGGTGGACGACTACGCTCACAATCCGGCAAAAATCGCAGCGAGCATTCGTTCTTGCCAAAATTTTGCAAAAGGGAAATTATTCGCATGGTTTCAGCCGCATGGTTTTGGCCCAACCAAATTTTTAAAAGACGAGCTGGTAGAAGAAATTTCCAAAGCGCTCCGCCCAAACGATGAAATGTATTTTAGCTCAATATACTATGCAGGCGGCACAGCGGATCGCAATTTTGATTCGTATATTCTATCGGAAGCATTGGCGAAAAAAGGCAGCAATGCAAATTTTATTCCAAACAGAGAAGACTATTTAAAAGAAATTACAAATAGGGCAAAACCCGGCGATGTGATTTTGCTCATGGGAGCGCGCGATCCGAGCCTAGCGGATTTTGCAAAAAACGCTTTCGCCCTGCTCAATACTTCTCAATGCTAACACCGGTGTAATAGGTCTTTAAAATTTTCTCAAAAGTTTGCCCTTCTTTTGCCCTTGCTCTCGTCCCCATTTGGCACATTCCAATGCCATGCCCGTAGCCGGAACCTGTTACCGTGAAAGTATCCTTATTCTGCGAAATGCTAAACAATATGCTCGGCAAAATTTTTCCTTCCCGTGCAAAGAGCCTTCTTATCCTATCTCCGAAAACCTCAAAGGAGCCTTTATCCGTGATAACAACAAGCCTTTTCGCTCGCCCGCCCGGAAATTTTTCGGTTATTAAAATCTGTTCAATTTTACCGAAAGAAAAAGTTTTATCTGCCCTTGCATCCAAAGCATTTTTTTGGAATAGACTTACAAGTTCCTCTTTGTTGAATACCTCCTCCCATTTCATGTACTTTGATAATTCGCAAAAAGGCCTGCCGTCTGCGGAATCCGAAACGGGAACCAAGTACGGTTTGCCCTCTTGCCCCCAAACTTCCGCAGACTCTGTTCTGCCTCCGCAAGTCGAGTGGTAGTAAGATTCTATTAGGTCTCCGTTGTACTTAATAACCAAACCGGCCGTAGCTAAAATGGCCTCATTTGCAAGAGAATCCTCACCGCTTATGCCATTGTAAACTTGGTCGCGTGTATCTGCATACATGTCAAAACCCTGCGATTTTCTGGAATCAAGATGGCGGTAGGCATAAGTTCTTGCGGCAACAGCTTGGGCTTTCAGGGCCTCCATTTCGTCCTGCTTCAAATTGCCTATCTCGTGCGGAACAAGGCCTTTTAAATAATCTTCTATGGGCAAGGTATTTATTATTGTAAGCCCGCTATCGGTAGAAAGCACTGTCCAATTGCCCCTATAGGTTTTGTCATCATATTTGCAATTTCCTTTGGTTTCAATCTCTGTTTTGCCCGGATTTGAACCGGCTTTAAATTCCCATTTTTTTTCGGGGCATTCTATGGCGGCAAATTCCTTTTTAATGCTAATTCCGACATTTATAATATGCCTTCCGCTTCTTTGCGTATCTTCTGTTTTTTGCGGTACATCCGGTATTTGCGGCTCGGGCGCAGGTTTAGTATCCGGAATTTTGGAAACAGGCCCCAGCGGTGGCAAGGGTGCACAGGCAAAAAGCGCAAGAACGAACGGCAAAAAGAATTTAAGTTTCATAAGCCGGGGTAATATAGAAATTTTACTACATTACCGCCATGAAAAAATCCTTTTTGTCACAAGATACAATTCTCATGGCTCCGCTTTACGCAAAGGCGGATATAAATTTTATCAAGGGAAAAGGAGCTAGGCTCTTTGACTCAAAAGGCAAAAAATATTTGGATTTTGCGAGCGGGCTTGCCGTCAATGCGCTTGGGCATTCCCACCCCGCCATAACAAAAGCGATAAAAAAGCAAAGCGAAAAATTCTTGCACTTATCAAATTTATATCCAAATGAACCGCAGATAAAACTCGCTCAAAAAATGCTCTCGCTGACAAAATTCGGCAAAGAAAAAGGCAAAGCGTTTTTTTGCAATTCGGGAACGGAAGCAAATGAGGCGGCTATAAAATTTGTCCGGAAATATTTTTTCAGCAAGGGCGAAAGCAACAGGGTGGAAATAATTACCTTTGTAAATAGCTTCCACGGTCGCACCTATGGAGCCTTGTCCGCAACAGGGCAAGAAAAATTTAAAACGGGTTTTGGCGAAATGCTGAGCGGCTTTAAACTTGTTGAGTGGAACAATGCAGAGGAATTGAAAAAAGCCGTTTGCAAGAATACCGCAGCGATAATGCTGGAACCCATAGTTGCAGAAGGCGGAATTCTAACACCCTCGAAAAAATTCATAAAAACCATAAATGAAATAAAAAAACAAAACGGCTGCCTTGTGATAGCAGACGAAATTCAGGCAGGTTTGGGACGTTGCGGAGCTATTTCCTGCTCGGAGCTTTTTGGCATAAACGCAGATATCACAACTTGGGCAAAGCCATTGGGCGGGGGCTTGCCGCTCGGCATGGCTCTTATAAGCGCGAAAATCGCAGAATGCCTAAAACCCGGTGACCACGGAACCACATTCGGCGGGAACCCCGTTGCTTGCGCTGCCGGCCTTGCCGCCTTGGAAATTTTATCAAAACCGAAATTCTTGGCAAATGTCAGGGAACGCTCTGCCCAGTTAAGAGATGGCTTGGAAGCCCTTGCAAAAAAGCACAAGTTCCTAGGCGAAATTCGGGGCGAGGGCTTGTTGCTGGGCATTGAAACTCAAAAACCCGTTGCGGATATAATTGCCGCTTGCAGAAAACAGGGCTTGCTTGTTCTGAGGGCCGGTGCAAATGTTCTCCGCTTTTTGCCGCCTTTAGCAGCCACAAAAAGCGAAGTGAAAGAGGCATTGGGGAAGCTTGAGGCTTGTTTTTCAAGTTACCCTTGAAAATTTCATGAAAAAATTCTATATTTATATCTCCACTGGGGTATCGTCAAGTGGTAAGACTGCGGGTTTTGATTCCGCCATTCGTTGGTTCGAGTCCAGCTACCCCAATAGAAAAGAGGAATATCAGCAAAATTGGAGGAATTATGCAACTAACTACTCTTAATGCAGAAGCTCGCACTGTCGGCTCTTCGCGCGATTGCGGTCGTACCCGCAAAACAGGTAATATACCTGCCGTTTACTATGGCAAAGGTTCCGAAACCGTTTCCATAAGTGTTTCGGAAAAAGATTTGGAGGCTGTTCTTGCCCCCGGCAAAAGATACACCTTGCTGGACTTGGTTATAGATGGCAAAGGCGGAAATCCGGCCATCGTTTACCAGTACCAAAAGAACAATATTTCGCAAAAAATCATCCATGTGGATTTTTTGAAAATAAGTGAGAGCACCCCGATTGCGGTTCGTGTTCCGGTTCGTTTGTCCGGCATACCTATGGGCGTTAAAAACCAAGGCGGAAGCCTTTCCCAAGAAAACCACTACTTAAAGCTCTCCGCAAAGCCTGCGGATATTCCCGCAAGCATAGAACTCGACATCTCAGAGATGCCCAACAACACAACCTTCTATGCAGACAAGCTGGATTTAGGCAATGCTTCCTTGGTATCTCCCAAACGCACGGTAATTTTCACCATATCCAAAGGTCGCGATGCTGCTGCCGCCGCCGAAGCTGCTGCTCCAGCCGCAGCAGCCCCTGCCAGCACAGCCGCTGCGCCTGCTGAGAAAAAAGAAGAGCCTAAAAAAGACGCTAAAAAGAAATAATGCCCAGCGTTGCCATCCGTGAAAACGACGTTATCATAAAGTTGCGCAACTTGCGTAAAAGCTTTGGAAAACAAAATGTTCTTCTGGATGTCAACTTGGATATTAGGCGTGGCGAAACTATAGTTATCATAGGGCAATCCGGCGGTGGAAAGTCCGTTATATTGAAGCACATGATAGGGCTTTTGCAACCGGACGGCGGCGAGGTAAGCGTTGACGGTATTACAATCTCCACCCCGAAATTCTTTGATACCAACACGATACGCAGAAAAATGGGAATGCTCTTTCAAATGGGAGCTTTATTTGACTCCATGGACACAGGTGAAAACATAGCGTTTGCCCTTAGAGAGCATCACCCCGAGCTTACCGAAAAACAGATCCAAGACTCGGTGACCGAGAAATTAAAACTCATAAACCTAGTGCCGGAGTTCCGCGCAAAAATGCCTTCCGAGCTTTCCGGCGGCATGAAAAAGCGTGTAGCCTTGGCAAGAGCCATAGCCCTAAGCCCGGAAATCCTTTTATACGACGAGCCAACTACAGGCCTTGACCCTATAACCTCCGATGTGATAAACGATTTAATTTTGGATATGCAATTAAAGCTGGGAGTGACCTCTGTTGTTGTAACCCACGACATGGCAAGCGCATTCAAGGTAGCAGACCGCATAGCGATGCTTTACAAGGGCCGCATAATTGAAATAGGCACGGTAGAAGAGATCAAAAACACCCATAATCCTTTTGTAAAGCAATTCATAACGGGGCAGAGGAATTTGCCCACAGATATTAAGGGCTAGGTACCTTGTGTTGCATATCTTCATAGGTCTCGGAAATCCAGGGCAAAAATATGCTAATACACGGCATAACTTAGGTTTTATGGCTATAGACAGCCTTGCGGAAAATCCCGTTTGGAAAAGTGAATGCAGAGCGTTAACACAAAAAATTCATATCGCCGGCAAAGATGTTTTGCTTGCCAAGCCCCAAACTTTTATGAACCTCAGTGGTGAAAGCGTTCAGGCTCTGATGGCTTTTTACAAAGTGAAGCCGGAAAATTTGCTTGTGTTCAGCGATGATGTTAACCTAGCTTGCGGAAAAATAAGAATGAGGCCGAGCGGCAGCGCAGGCGGCCAAAACGGTTTGAAAAACATTATTGAAAAAATAGGGCAAAATTTTACAAGAGTTCGCATCGGGGCAGGTCAATGTCCGCCGAAATGTGATCTAATAGACTGGGTTTTATCTTCATTTAGCAAGGAAGAAAAATCTTTTTGCGAAGAAGCAATCGGCAAAATTAAAGCCCTTTGCGAAATTTATTTGACAAAGGGCGTGGAAGCTGCGCAAAATTTGTTTAATGGGTAGTACTAAAAGTAAAAATATAATATATATTATGTAAAGGCGTCCCCCTAGCAAAAGAGGTTCTTATGAGGTTGCTGCTTGCTATGTGCATATGCATGGCTCTTTTTTCTTCTGCGTTTGCAGGAACCATGCAAGTGGAAAAGTTAGATCGTGGGTTGATTGCAGTGCGGAAGGGGTCGGGGTACTACGTATCGTGGCGGCTTTTGGCTGATGAGCCGTATGACACGGGTTTTAACCTTTACCGAGGAGCAACTAAGCTCAATTCAGCGCCCATTACCGGGGCTACAATTTATACCGATGCCTCTGCGGCACAGAATAGCACTTATACGGTGCGGGCTGTGGTGGGTGGCGTTGAACAGGCTGCAAGCCCAGCGGCAATTCTGATAAACAACACAGACGGACCAAATTCCAACAATACCAGCGGAGAAACCGCCGGATATATACAAATTGACTTGGATAGACCGGCAACAGGTGCGCAGGGCGGGACATATTCACCAGGCGATGGTAGCACGGGTGACCTTGACGGGGACGGAGTTTATGAGATTGTACTCAAATGGGATCCGGACAACGCAAAAGACAATTCGCAGAGCGGAATAACCGATAACGTCTTTATTGATGCATATACACTGTCGGGTCAGCGACTATGGAGAATAGATTTGGGGCAGAACATTAGAGCAGGCGCGCATTATACGCAGTTTTTGGTTTATGATTTTGACGGAGATGGAAAAGCAGAGGTGATGATGAAAACCGCACCCGGAACTAAGGACGGTTCGGGGGCGTATATCAGTAAGGGGCCGGCGGAATCGGCTAATCACAGCACTGCATATCGCAATTCTAATGGTTATATCCTGACCGGGCCGGAGTATCTTACGGTTTTTGATGGGCTTACCGGAAAGGAGCTTGCAACGGATGATTACTGGCCTGCCAGAGGTACAGTAAGTTCTTGGGGTGATGACTGGGGGAATCGTGTTGATCGTTTTAATGCCGCAGTCGCATACGTAGATGGCGAGCGGCCGAGTGCTATTTTCCAAAGGGGTTATTATACACGATTGACAATGGCGGCGTGGGACTGGCGCAATGGGCAGTTAACACGACGCTGGACTTTTGACTCAGGTACTTCCGGTAACAGCGCATATGCAGGTCAGGGCAATCATCAGTTGAGCGTTGCTGACGTGGACAACAGCGGAAAACACTCAATAATCACTGGTGCGGCGGTTATAGGTCCTGATGGAACGAAAAAGCACACAACCGGATGGGGTCATGGCGACGCACTTCACGTGGCACACATGATAAAGAGCACTTCTACGCCGCAAATTTACATGCCGCATGAGGACAAAAGCACCGGTCACGGCGTTTTGCTCAGGCAGGCGAGCAACGGCACTACCATATTCAACGTTCCGAAAGCGGATACCGACGTTGGCCGAGGGAGCGCCGCCCATCTTGACAAAAATGTACCGGGATTCCAATTTTGGGCGTCCAGCGGCATGGGGCTTTACGACATTGAGGGAAATGTTGTAGGAAGCCTTCCCAATAACGGCAATAACACAGCCGTGTGCAACCACATTATATGGTGGGACGGAGAATTGTCCCGTGACCTCCTCGACCAAAACCAAATAACCAAATGGAGCGTGGCAAATAATCAGGGATCGCGGCTTTTAACCGCCTATGGTGCAAGCTCGGTCAACGGCACAAAATCCAATCCCGTGCTTCAGGCCGATTTATTCGGCGACTGGCGGGAAGAGGTTATATTCGCCTATGGGACAAATGCACTGAGAATTTACACTACAATGATGGCGACGGCCTACCGCTTAGTCACTTTAATGCACGACCCCGTTTACAGGGTGGCTGTTGCGTGGCAAAATTCATCATATAACCAGCCGCCGCACCCGGGGTATTACATCGCAAGCGACATGGATTTCCCGCCGCCAACTCTTGATGTTGCTACGCCTAGTTCCAGTTCTGTTGCATCGTCATCGTCATCATCATTTTCTTCTTCTTCTAACGAGGTCACTTGGGCACCCATTGGCAGCGGGGAGTTGGCTCCAACGCATTTCTCCGTGCGTTCTCTCAGCGGAAAAACCTTGCTTGTAGAGGCGGCTTCTCCAACGGTTGTGAAGATGTTTGATTTGAAGGGCAATCTTGTTCGCTCTTTGAATTTCGCTAAGGGCAGTTATTTTGTGCCGCTGAACGATTTGCCAAAGGGTTTGTATATCGTAAAAGCAAGCAGCGGCTCTTGGAAGCAAAGCATCAAGGTGCCGGTAACAACAGGGAATTGAGGAGGCTATATGAAAAGATTTATCGGTGCATTCGTTCTAACTGCAGCTTTCGCAGTTTCGCTATGGGCGCAAACAAACCCTCTTTCCATGACCACAATGGATGTGGTAAAAGATATGGGGCTTGGCATTAACCTTGGCAATACATTTGATGCTGTTATAGTTTGCGAACAAGGAGATCAAGGCTGTGAAAACTGGGTGAATAGCATGGCAACTCTTGAGACCAGTTGGGGCAGCCCGGAAATTACGGAAGCAATGATAAAAGGATATGCAGATGCTGGGTTCAAAACAGTACGCATACCGGTGGCTTGGTCAAATAAAATGACCGGAAACTATACCATAAGTCCAGCATTGCTGAATCGTGTTCAGGAAGTCATTGACTGGGTTCTGGACAACGGTATGTATGCTATAGTCAACATTCATTGGGATGGCGGATGGTGGGAAAATTTTCCGACTGATTCTGCCGAGTGCATGAATAAATACAAAAGTATATGGCAGCAAGTCAGCGATAAGTTTAAAAATCACAGTGGTTATCTCATTTTTGAATCTCTTAACGAAGAAGGTGTGTGGCAAAGCGTATGGGATAGGCATAGTAATAGCGGCAATAAAGGCAGAGCATACGGTTTATTAAATAGCATCAATCAGGAATTTACCACTTTGGTTCGTGCATCCGATGGCAACAATGCCAATCGCCATCTTCTAATTGCAGGTTACGCTACAGACATAAATCTGACCAGCGACCCCTTGTTTAAAATGCCTACAGACCCGCAAAGCCGCCAAGCGGTATCTGTGCATTACTATGACCCTTTTGGTTTTACTCATTTGGAGCAGAATGAAAGCTGGGCGCAAATGCGCTTAACATGGGGGACATCTGACGATTACGATGAATTAAATGGTTATATGGATAAACTAAAAACAACCTTTGTTGATAAAGGCATTCCGGTTATAGTCGGCGAATATGGCATGGCAGCACCCAACAGATCCGAAAGCGAAATTCGGAAATACACGCTGGCAGTAGCAGAAGCTATTTATGAACGTGATATGTGCCCCGTATTATGGGATGTTCAGTTGAAAGATGAGGAAACTCAATATTATTATAATCGCAATGCTAATCCTCCTTCCCTTGTTGACCAACAACTTGTGACAGGTCTCAAAGAAATTACAGAAGGATATATTACAGCAGCCTTGCCGCAAACCTCAACTTTGAATTCCGCCTTTGCAACTAAAAATACTCGCCTGTATTTTGACGGAACCCGCATTCAAATTCAAAAAATAATGCCGAATGGAGAGGTAAAAGTCTTTTATTTAAAAGGAGACAAGCGTTAAATTTTACCTCATCACTCCCTTGCTTTTCCACTTCCCCCTGCGCCAGCGGGTATAGTTCGCAATGGAGCGGTAAAATTCATCGGAGGCCATTCCGAGCCACAGACCCACCGCCCCAAGCTCTATTCCAAAACAGAGGAATAGTGTGGTGCCAAGCCCCAAAGTCCACATGGATATGGTTCCAAACACTGCGGGAAATGCGGAATCCCCAGATGCTCTCAAAGCATTTGTAATTACAATGTTGGAAGCCTTGAACGGTTGCAACACAACATCGCACCAAAGAAGCATACCGCCCAAACGCAAAATCTCCGGATTATCGGTGTAAAAAGCGAGCAAATGCTGCCCGGTAAGAGCCACAGCTACAGCCACCGCAAATGCGCTTGCACTGCTCCACACAAGGCTCTGATGCATCCTTTTATTCGCCTTGTCAAATTCCTTGTTCCCAACCAAATGAGCCACCAGTATTTGGCTGCCGCTACCCAAGCCAACACTCAAAACCACAGGAAACATCGCAAAAGCACCCGCAAAAACCCTAGACGCTATTGAAATATCTCCCAGCCGGACAAACATGGCAATCACAAAAACTTGGAACAACTGAAAACTCACAGGCTCAACTGCCGCAGGAACGCCTATTCTAAGCCACTCCGGCAAAAGCAAAAAGTAACCTTTCTTAATATCTCTCAATTTGGTTTTGTGCTCAAGCGAATAAACAACAACATTCCAAAGAACTATGGTAGAAACAACCCAAGATAAACCCGTTGCTATTGCCACGCCGTAAACACCCTGCATAAAAGGCGGAGTGCCAAAATGGCCTCCCAGAAATATAAAGTTCAAAGTGACATTTACAACCAAAGCTATGGCGTTTGCAAACAAATTCCATATGGTATAGCCATGTGTTGCAACAAGGCTTGTTAAGGTTCCTTGCAAAGCCCTGAACACTATTGCCGGTGAAATGGTGCGCAAAAACTTAATAGCCGCATCCGCAGGCTCTCCGCTAAGGCCCATCAGAGCCACTATAGTAGGGGTTGCAAACCACAGCATAATCCCCATCGCAATCCCCAAAACCGCGCTACCCGATATTACAAGCGTCTGAGTGACCTGGGCATGGCGGGGTCTATCGCCTCCCAAAAATTGCGAAGCTATGCTTGCTCCGGCCTGTGCAAAGGCCTGTATTGCCATGAATAGAGTCCCTATAACCGGCATGAGCGCGCCAACGCCTGCAGCCGCCTCCACCGACCTTCTGGACAAAAACCAGCTATCCAGCAGAGGAAGCGACATTCCAATGCCAAAAGTGACAATTAAAGGCCATGATAGGGAAAATAAGGATTTATCTTTAACAGCCATGCTGCAACTACTAGCCTAGCTTTCGGAAAGTGTATTTAGGCTTATAATAAGCCATAATATCGTCCATGCTTCTAAATTTTTTGCTAACGGCCTTGCGAAGGTTGGGTTCTGTTTTTATTTTTTTTTGAAGCCGCTCCCTAATATCTGCAAAAAATAACTCATCTGCCGCCAAATCCACTTGCTCCTGTGTATAATTCAAGGAATATCTGCGTTCCAGCATCTGAATTAGCGAGGTTTCGCATGGGCGTGGGGAATTTGAGGCAATTTTCTTGAGAACCGGGGTATAACATCGTTCTATATACTCCTTTTTCAGCGAAACAATAAAATCGTCTATGGCGGGGATGTTCATATCCATTTCATGGTCTGCTCTGACGGCTTCACGTTTTTCCATCGAAGAACAGGACAGCAGAAAAATGGTCGCAATTGTTAGGATAATAAAGCGCATAAACATTAATATAGAAAATGCTTGACAAATTCAAAAAAAAATTCTATATTCTAATGTCCATGGTGACATACCCAAGTGGTAAGGGAACGGTCTGCAAAACCGTGATTCCCCGGTTCGAATCCGGGTGTCACCTTTTCATAACCACCGCCTTTTCTCCATCCGCATAATATCCGCTCCTTTCTCCGATCTTTTCGTATCCTATTCTTCCGTAAAGGGAGATTGCGGCTATATTATTCTCCCTCACCTCCAAGAAAAACCTCTTGGCACCCAGCTCGGCAAGCTCCCTATGGCAATATTCCATTAACATTTTCGCCAAACCCTTGCCCTGCTCGGCTCGTTCAACCGCAATGGATAAAAGTTCGCATTCATCGCCTGCCATTTGCCAAATTGCAAAAGCTTTTTGTTCAAAAACCCAAGAAGTTGAGTTAGGCTCCCACTGCGGCAAGCCGCTCTCGTTTTGAATAGCGGAAATCCATTTTGAATCCTGCCGGGTTGCCGGGCGTAGCATAATGTTTGAATTTACTATTTTCAAACCATGAAAATTACCATTGAAATAATAAAAATGTCGCTTGGCGACCCTGTTACCATAGCGGTGCTTTTAATTCTGGCTTTTTTCTCCCTGATTGCTTGGGGAATAGTAATAACCAAATATTTTTCCCTAAAGAACAAACAACAAGCAAATGCAAATTTTTATAAAAAGTTTGAACGCATAAAATATTTCGCAGAGGTTGAGGAATTTTCCGTAAAAGCTGAGGAATGTCCGCTGAGAACCATAACTTACGCTGTGCTTAAAGAAGCCGGAAATCTAAGCCCTTTTGTAAGCGTTGAAACCTTGGTGCCTCGCTCCGAGATGCTGGAAGACACTATGCAGCGCGAAATTGAAGCTTGTAGGCTGGAAGAGGATTCCAAACTCTCCTTTCTGGCTATGGCCTCCAATGTGTCGCCGTTCTTTGGGCTTTTTGGGACGGTGTGGGGCATTATGCAGTCTTTTTACGAAATAGGAACGCACGGCTCCGCAGACCTGAGCGTTGTGGCCCCCGGAATAGCGGTGGCTTTGGTCACCACGGTCGCCGGCTTGATAGCCGCAATTCCCGCTTCCATTGCATTTAATTATTTTGTTTCCCGCAACAACCGCCAAGAAATTCTTTACTACAATTTTGCCTCGCATTTGCTAAGCCTGTTTAAGCGGGGAGATTTGCAAGCAATAGAAAAGGTTTTAACGGACAGGGAACTTCAAAAATGAAGCGAAGCCGCAGCAAATCCCTTAATCAAGAGATGAACTTGACCAACATGATAGATGTTGTTTTTGCCATTTTGATTGTTTTTTTAATATCCGCTCCTCTTATGAGCCAAGGAATAAAGGTTGATTTGCCAGACGCCGAAGCACCAACTATAGAGGATAAAAAACTGCTCAAAGTTACTATAACCAAAGACGAAAAAATTTTCTTATCGGAAATGGAGGTGCATATAGATGACTTCAATGAAATTTTCAAATCCCTTTGGAAAAATGATGTGCCCGTTGTTATAAACGCCGATGAATCCGTGAAATACGGGATTGTGATGAAGGTTGTGTCTTTGGTACAGGTGGCCGGTGTTAAGCAGCTCGGTTTTTTAACTTTGGATAAAGATAAGGATAAGGATAAGGATAAGAAGAGGAGATGAACGGGCTTTATTCTTATGGCGGCAAAAATCCGGTAATCGGCGAGCGTGTATTTATAGCTCCCGGGGCGTGTGTGATAGGAGATGTTGAACTTGCGGACGATGTTTCCATTTTTCACAATGCAGTTTTGCGAGGCGACATAAACAGCATAAAAGTCGGCAAAAAAACGAATATCCAAGATAATTCAACCGTTCATTTGGCAAGCGATAAAGGCGTAATTATAGGCGAGGGTGTTACAGTTGGTCACAACGCAATTGTTCATGCTTGCACAATTGAAGATTACTGCATAATAGGCATGGGTTCCTGCATTATGGATGGCGCAATAATCGGGCATCACAGCATTGTCGGCGCAGGTGCGCTAGTAACCAGCGGCAAAGAATTTCCGCCTCATTCCCTGATAACCGGAAGCCCGGCGCGAAGGCTCCGCTCTTTAACAGAAGAGGAAATTGAACGTTGCGAAACCAGCGCAAACCATTATGTTGAGGTGAAAGAGGAGTTTTTTCCTCCTAATTAACAAAAAAAATCTATATTCCAAACATGTCTATGCCTTCGTTTTTGGATATTTTTTCTACACTCAATGGAGTAGTGGCAATTTTTAAATTAGGATTTGTTCCTAAAGACAGCGAATTTTACGAATTGACTTCAGAGCAATATCAACATTATTATGCCACAGCAGCAGGGGCTGATGAGCATTTAAACGAAAAATTATATATGATATTGCCAGATGATTCACAGAAATGCGCAGAATTGGCATCCGAATATGTTTTTGTCCTTACAGAAAAAGATATTACTCTTATAAAAAAAGCTGAAGAATTGATTGAAGAGTATTGCAAAAAAAGCGGGAAAAAATTTAATAACTTTGAGGAAAAATTGTACTATTGTGCTTCTGTAATGCCAGAAGTAGTTTCTGAAGGAACGAAATACGAAAGGTTGACAAAAATTGATTTTTCAAAAAACCGGTGAAAATTCCTCGCTTGGGCGAGGTGGCAAGCCAATTGTATGCAAAATATTTTTGCTGGCTTGACGGAGTGG
>LIUG01000054.1 GCA_001462245.1 Candidatus Fibrimonas termitidis | reverse complement strand
TGCCGCAGAGCCTGTGTGGGAGGGTCTGGCAAAGGGTGTTATTTTGCAAAAAGGCAACATTTGAGGGTAATGTAGAAAAATTTTGCCCTGTTTGCGGTGATTTTTGCCGTTTTATCGGGAAAATCCTATTAATTTACTACATTTACCTAACCCAATGCATTCTTTAACCGTAAATAGGCACAACTGCGAACAAAGGCTGGATCGTTTTTTGCGCAAGGCTTTTCCTGCGGCATCGCTCTCGCTCATTTTTTCCGTTATACGCAAAAAAAAAGTGCGGGTTAATGGGGTGATAGGGAAAGCCGCTCAGATACTCCGTGAAAATGATGCGCTTCAAATATATGAAAATTTGCCGCAGGAACCGCAGAAAAAATCTTTTGAGCAGATAAAAGAGTTATCCCAGAGCATAAAAGAGAAATTGGATTTTGTTTTTAGAAATCTCGATTTCGCAATTCTGAACAAACCTTGCGGATTAGCTAGCCAATCGGGCAGCGGGGTTAGCGAGGAGGAAGCCTTGGCGGGAATGCTTGCTATTTGGGCCAAGAGCGAGGACATGGATTTTAAGCCTGCGCTTGTTCATCGCTTGGATAAGGAAACTTCGGGCTTGATTATAGCTGCTCTTTCCGGGGCTGCTCTGCGAGAACTGGGATGCTTAATAAGAGAGAGAAAAATAAGGAAGGAATATCTGGCATTGGTTAAGGGAAATATGCCGCAGAAAAGCGGGAAAATAAGCATGGCTTTGCCGGGCGATGATAAAATTTCTGAGAGCGTGTGGAGTGTGGAAAAGAGTTTTGAGGACTGCGATTTGGTGAGGGTTAGATTGGAAACCGGACGCAAACACCAGATAAGAATTCATTTTGCGCAAATAGGCCACCCGCTTTTGGGGGATGCCAAACATGGGGATTTTGCGCTGAACAAGAAACTGAAAAAAGACCTTGGGCTTTCTAGGCTGTTTTTGCATTCCGCTCTTTTGGAATTTAACTGGCAAGGCAAAAAAATAAAATCGGAATCTGCCTTGCCACAGGAATTGGAAAAAATTTTACATATCCTCTAATTCCTTTCCCTTGGTTTCTCGCACTATGAAGTAAACAAAGAATATGCTCACAAAGGCAAAGAAGCAGTAAATGCCGTAAGCCCCGCCCAAACCTATTGTTGCGAGCAAAATCGGGAATGTGAATGATATTGCAAAATTGGAAAGCCATTGCGATAAGCCTCCCAAAGCGAGAGCCGCGCCGCGAATTCTGTTGTTGAACATTTCACCAAGCAAAACCCAACACACAGGCCCCCAAGAAAATGCGAAGCACATAACATAAAGATTGGCAGATACAACCGCCGTGTAGGCAATAGCGCCGTGTAGGCAATAGCGCCGTGTATTTCCGGATTGCCGTTTGCATCCAAACCTGCGGTGCCGAAAATCGCCGCCATAATTCCAAGCGTGATGAACATGCCAACAGAACCTACCAAAAGCAAGGGTTTGCGACCGACTTTATCCACCAGAGCTATTGCTATAATTGTGCTGGCTATATTCACAAAAGAAGTGATAACGCTGGTCATCATGGCATCTTGCTGAGTGAAGCCAACGGATTGCCAAAGAACATTGCCGTAATAAAAGATTACATTTATGCCCACGAACTGCTGAAGAGCAGCAATGCCTATCCCAACCCAAACGATTGGAGTGAGGCGAGTTTTGCCGGAGACTTTTTCCAGTAAGTCGCTGAACTTAGGAGCTATTTCGGAACGCAGGCTCTTTTTAATATCATCTATTTTTTGCGCAACAATACCGGGCGAAAGAATTTTTCCCAGAATATCTCCCGCTTTTTTGAATTGCTTGCGAGCGACCAAGTAACGGGGGCTTTCCGGGATAAACAGAACGAGCAAACCGTAAAGAGCCGCCGGAATGCACTCTGCCCAAAACATCCACTGCCAAGTTTCAAAGGGGCCGATTTTTGTCACATCCAAAGGGGAACGAGTGACCGGGTCTAAAACAGCAGCCCCGCCACCGGCTATAGAACCGAGTACATAATTAGAGAGCAAAGCCACAAAAATTCCGATAACTATGGCGAATTGCTGCATACTGGCAAGCCTGCCTCGCAAAGCCGCCGGAGCAATTTCCGCAATATAAGCGGGGACAATAACGCTTGCGCCGCCAACGCCAATGCCGCCAAGCACACGCCAAACAATAAATTCAATCATATTCCCAGCCGTGCCGGCAGTTGTAAAGACATAGGGATAACCAGAACCTATTGCGCTGATTAGAAAGAGAATGCTCGCAGAAATCATAACCTTTCTGCGCCCGAATTTATCTGCCAAAGCACCGGCGAAAAAAGCCCCTATTGCTGCGCCAAAAACCCCTATCGCCGCCGCCAGCCCAAGTTGGGCATCGTTTGTGCCCAGCTTAAATTTCAGGGCATCCAAAGTCCCGTTTATAACCGATGTGTCAAAGCCGAACAAAAAACCGCCGATAGCGGCAGCACAGGCTATAAATAACGCATAGCCTACGGAATATTCTTTTTGAGCCATATGAACTCCCTGGGGTGAGGTTTTATATGCAAAAAATACAAATAATTCACCAAATTGTATGCAAAATTAAACGATATTCTTTTTCTGCCCTTGTCTCTGTAATTTGTCATAAATAAAGAATGATAGAGGTTTCGTTTATCTTCAATTTCTTTGTTAAATAATTCTATTATTTTTTCTTGCTCCTTTATGCTTACGGTTTCCGGAAATAGCAATTGTATTTGGTGCCTTGAAGTTTTAATGCTGATTAAAGCGTCCAAATTATATCTCCTAATATCATCCAAACATATTTTTCCATTTTCAGAACCCGTATCTATTGCTTTCAGCACCACTATATTTTTTTTGAGCTTTGATAAAATATTGGCACTTACATTAAATTCTTTTATTTTATCCAAGTTATTATATGCGGCTTTTATAGTGTAGCGGCCTTTTTGTAAATCATCTTCTTCTAAGCGGCTAATGCGGAGTTTATTGGAGCAAGCATTTATCTTTGCTAAAAATTCGCCGCCTATTTGCCAATTGTATTTTTGATATAAAGTTATTTTGGAAGATTTTTTTTGCGGATAAATTGTAAAATCTATGTTCATTTTATTTGCTGAAATTTTCTTTTTCCTATAATAAAAGGCAATTACATTGTAAGTTGTATCTTCAAAAACCCGCTCGGAAAAATAATTCGCTTTTTTAATTTCAAACTTTGCCAAAAATAACTCTCTAATATACTTTGAATTTTCGGCGGATAAAAAATTTATCGGAACAATTACTATTCCTTCTTCGCTATTCATAATTTTTTCGAGAGAGAGCTGGTAAAGATCCGTATGTTTGCTATTTTGCAATAAAGTTTTATCTTTCATTTTATTCTGATAAAGATAGGGTGGATTTGTTAAAATAAATTCATATGTTTTAGGATTTTGCAGGCTGTCGTTGTAAAAAATCAGTGCATTGCCACTTCTTGTTTTGTCTATATCATAACCCGCAACCGAACCTGCCCCGCCGGCCTTAGCCCATTTTAGCAAATCACCAGCCCCGGCAAAAGGGTCTGTAATGCTTTTATTTTTTATGAACCTATCCATTCCAAGCAATATATAATCGGTATTCTTTGTATAGAACTGCCCGAGCTGTTGTTTGGGAGTCGGCGGCGTTTGACCCATCGTCAGTAATTTAAAAATTTTCTATATTAAACGTCCACATTTAGGAAACTTATGTCAACAGCTAAAATAGTTCCGGGGTCGAAAATTCCCTCTTTGATAGAAAAAGATATGCAGGAAAGCTATCTTCGTTATTCTATGAGCGTCATAGTGTCCCGCGCCTTGCCGGACGTCCGAGATGGCTTAAAACCTGTTCACCGCAGAGTGCTCTTTGGGATGCACGAACTTGGCTTAACACCGGCTCCAAAGCCTACCCGCAAAAGCGCAACCATTGTCGGCGAAGTGATGGGCAAATACCACCCCCACGGCGATAGCGCAATTTACGACACCCTTGTACGCATGGCTCAAGACTTTTCGCTCCGCTACACCCTCGTGGACGGGCAGGGAAATTTTGGCAGCATGGACGGAGACCCTCCGGCGGCAATGCGCTATACCGAAGCCAGAATGACCAATTTGGCCCAGTTCATGCTGGAAGACCTAGATAAAGATACCGTGGACTTTAGCCCGAATTTTGATGATTCTTTAGAAGAGCCTGTGGTGCTGCCTTCCGCCTTTCCAAATCTTTTGGTAAATGGTTCCATAGGCATTGCGGTTGGCATGGCTACCAATATGGCTCCGCATAATTTAAGGGAAGTCACCGATGCGATAAAAGCGACTATAGATAACCCGGAAATTACCTGCGAAGAACTGATCCATTATGTAAAAGGGCCTGATTTCCCAACCGGAGCCGTGATTTGCGGGCGCAGCGGAATTAAGGCGGCTTATCTCACGGGGCGAGGAAAGGTGAGAGTTCGCGCCGATATTGAAACAGAAGTGGATTCCAAAGATAGGGTGCAATTGATTGTGAAATCAATACCTTATATGGTGAATAAAAAGGAGTTGCTGGAAACCATAGGCAAACTTGTAAACGATGGAAAAATAGAAGGCATAAACAAAGCAAACGATGAAAGCGACCGTGAAGGAATGCGGATAGTAATAGGCTTGAAAAAAGATGCCGTGCCGGAAGTTGTTAAAAATAATCTATTTAAGTACACAAGGCTGCAAGAGAGTTTTAGCATTTACAATCTGGCTTTGGTAAACCGCCAGCCCAAGCTTTTGAACCTAAAAGAACTGTGCGTGAATTATGTGGAACACCGCCACGAGGTAATTCGCCGCCGCACGGAATTTGAACTGAAAAAGGCAAAGGAAAGGGCGCACATTTTAGAAGGCTTTAGAATAGCCCTTGCAACTGAGAATATAGATGAAGTAGTTCGCATAATTCGTTTTGAAGACGACCCGGACCAAGTTCTGCAAAGCCGTTATTCGCTCACCGAAGTACAGGTAAAGGCGATTTTGGAAATTCGTTTGAGAAGCATCAAGAAAATAGAAGTGAATAAACTAGAGGAGGAGTATCAGGAACTCTTGCTGAAAATCGCAGACCTAGAAGATATTCTGTCAAAAAAAGAACGCATAATGGACATTGTAAAAACAAGGCTGGAAGAAATTGCCGAAAAATATGGCGATGCTCGCCGCACAAAAATAGAAGAGGCAGAAGAGGATTTTGAAGATGAAGATTTGATAGCCGAGGAAGAGCAGGTAATTACGCTTTCCAAAAGGGGCTATGTCCGCAGGCTGCCCATAGATACATTCAAGTCGCAGGGTCGTGGAGGCAAGGGTGTTATAGGCACGGGTTTAAAAGACGAGGATCATGTTGAAAAGGTCTTTACCGCAAGCACTCACAGTTATTTGCTGGCATTCACCAACAAGGGCAGAATGCATTGGATAAAGGTTTATAAACTCCCTGAAGGTTCTCGCACGGGCAAGGGCATTCCTATAGTGAATTTCCTTGGACTTACCGAAGGCGAGCGGGTTTCCGCAATAGTTCCGGTTCGCAAATTTGCCGAAGGATTTTATTTGGCATTCTGCACAAAGCGCGGTATTATAAACAAAATGAAGCTGGAATTGTTCAGCAATATTCGCAAAGCCGGTATTAACGCAATTAATCTTTTGGAAAATGATGAGTTGGTTAGCGTTCTTTTGGTTCAGTCGGAGAATAATTTGATGATAGCCACAAAGAGCGGAAGAGCAATCACTATACCGCCGCATGTTTTCCGCAGCACGAGGCGTGGCTCAACAGGAGTACGAGGCATTCGCTTGGAAGCAAACGATTGTGTTATAGGAATGGTGGACATAAAGCAGGGTTCTTTGGTTTTAACGATATCTGAAAATGGGTTTGCAAAACGCACTGACCCGGAAGAATACCGTGTTAGAAACCGAGGCGGAAAAGGCATGAAAAACATGAAAATCACCGATAAAACCGGAAAGGCCGTTTTTGTTGATGCCGTTTTACCGGATTACGATGTGGTAATCACCACCAAAGAAGGCAAAATGATCCGCATTGATTTGGATTCCATAAGAGAAACGAGCCGTTCTACGCAGGGAGTTAGGGTAATCACGCTTAACGAAGGCGATTTTGTAATGGATGCAGCCGCAATTCCAAGCGTGGAAGATATAGAAGCGGAATCGGACATTGAGAAAGCGACATTTGAAAACATACCTCTTGCCGCACCATCAAGCGATTCGCCGGACGAACCTCTAAGCGATGACGATTTATGAAAATCCTCTTAATAGGCAGCGGTGGCCGTGAACACGCCATTGCTCTGTCGATAAAAAAATCTCCGCTTTGCGGGGAGTTAATTTGCGCTCCCGGAAATCCGGGCATGGAAAAACTCGGCAAATGTTTTCCCGTTGATGTTTCAAACCCAAAGGAAATTGCGGAACTGGCGAAAAAAGAAAATGCGGATTTTACGGTTATAGGACCGGAAATTCCTCTCGTAGCCGGTGTGGTTGATGAATTCAAAAAACAAGGTATGCAGATTTTTGGTCCCACTGCCTCAGCCGCACAGCTTGAAGGCAGCAAGGCATTTAGCAAAGAATTTATGAAGCGCAGCAACATTCCAACATCCGCTTATGAAACTTTTACGGATTTGCAAAAAGCTAAAGATTATTTAAAAGAACATCCCGCTCCGATAGTTGTAAAAGCATCGGGGTTGGCGGCGGGCAAGGGTGCGGTTGTTTGCCTGAGCGATGAGGATGCTTTGAATGCGGTGGAAGAAATGCTGGGTGAAAAAGCGGTGTTTGGAGAGTCCGGGAAAACCGTTGTGATAGAAGAATTTATGGAAGGCGAAGAAGCCTCAATTTTTGCTATATGTGATGGCAAAGATTATATTTTGCTCGCACCGGCCCAAGACCACAAAAGAATTTTTGACGATGACAAAGGCCCAAACACCGGCGGAATGGGTGCCTATTCACCTGCCCCCCTTGTGAACAAAGAGATGCTCGCTCGCATAAAAAAAGAAATCGCTGAACCCACCTTACAAGGCATGGAAAAAGAGGGAAATCCATACACAGGTGTTTTGTTCATAGGGATAATGGCTACCAAAAACGGACCAAAAGTTGTGGAGTATAATTGCAGGCTCGGCGATCCGGAAACGCAAGCTGTTTTGGAAGTTTATGGCGGCGATTTATTGGAATTATTTTACAAGGCTTCAACCGGAAAATTAAAGGAAGTTGCGGAAACGGAGCCGCAGGGCTATGCCGCAGTTGTGGTTATGGCAAGCGAGGGTTATCCGGGGAAGTATAAAAGTTCTGTTCCGATTAGCGGAGTGAGTGAAGCGGAAAAAAAGGGAGCAGTTGTTTTGCACGCCGGAACAAAAATTCAGAATGGTGAATTGCAAACAGCGGGTGGCAGGGTTTTTGGCGTTGTTGGCAAAGGCGGCACATTAAAAGCGGCCCTTGATGTTGCATATTCCGGTGTTCAAGAAATTAAATTTGATGGAGCACATTATAGAAAGGATATCGGACGGAGGGGGTTATAATATTACATGGGGAAAAAGACATTTAACTTGGGTGTTGCTGGTGATATTGCCGGCTGTCGTGATGGCTTTTACGGCCATTATGTTTTCCGATAGGCATCCTGAGAAATTGCCTATAGGCGTTGTTATGCAGGAAAATTCTCAACTTTCGAGGGAGTTGCTTTTTGCGTTTCAAAATTCTCCCGGGCTTGAAGTTGCAAAAATTTGCTCGCAAGAGACTGAGTGCGAGAGTGCATTGAAAAGCCAAAAAATTTTGGGAGTGGTGAGTTTGCCGCATGATTTTGAGCGGCGAGTTTTGCGAGGTGAAAATCCGGCTATAGGGCTTTATTTAAGCGGGCAATCGCTGATAGCTTATAATATGACGGAACTCTCGGTTCAAAGCGCAGTAATGGCGCACTCGCAAAAATTCGCAAAGGATGTATTGCCAAATCCCATTAAGGTTGAAGCCCACTCCATAAACAACGCCTCTTTGGATTATAGAGCGTATTTGGGCATTGGGATTGCAGCTGCCACCTTTCATTTAGCAGCGATGATTTTTGCGGCTTATGTTTTTGGCAATGCTTATTCTGCTTTTGCTTTGCCTGCCTTGTTAATACTTTTTTTGCAGCACGGAATTTATGCATATATTTTTCATTCGTGGGCGGGTATATATTTTTCGCTTTGGCAATGGAGCTTGTTGCTGCTCTCCTCTTTTTTAATGCTAGCTACGGCATTCGGTTTTTGCGTCACCGTGTTTGCAATCACCAATTCAATGCGCATAGCAACATCTGCGGGCGGCGTAGTCGGTGGGCCAGCTTTTGCATTCTCGGGCTTGGCCTTCCCGATTTTCGCTATGCCTTTTGCTGTGCAAATTTTCGCATGGCTCCTGCCTTTGACGCATTTCTTGAAAATTCAAAATGCACTGAGAATGGAAACCCTCGCTTTGCCCTTTATTGAAAAAGAACTGGCTACTCTAGCGTCATTTGCAGTTTTTTGGTGCGGAATTTCTATTGCTATCACTAAAATTAAACGCAGGTTTGCAAAATGAAATCTATCCTTTCCGAATGGGTATATTTTTTTAAAGACAGAAATGCCGTTTTGGTTTTGGCTGTAGCGGTAATTATTTACGCATTTTACTATCCTCTCCCATATTTGAATGGCGTGGCAAAGGATATTCCCGTAGCAGTGGTTGATTTTGACCACACGGTAATGAGCAGGCAGTTGACCGGATTTTTCGGAGCTTCCGGCAATTTGAAGGTATCTGTTTACGAAGATATGGCTTTGGCAAAAAAAGCCCTTGCGGAAGAAAAAGTTTACAGCATCTTGGAAATTCCTGCGGGTTTTGAGAGGGATATCAGGGCGGGGCGTTCTTCGACAATCGGCGAATTCAATAACGGCAATTATTTTATGGTGTATAGCGAAATTTCAAGGGCGGTTTTTTATGCAACGGCAACCTTGGGGGCTGGGGTGCAAATTGCCTTTATGCAAGCACGGGGCATTCCGCCGGAACTCGCATTGAAAAAAAGAGACCCAATTCCGATTGCGGTTAAAACCATGTTCAACGGTTCTATGCGTTATGATAATTATGTGGTGCCTGCGGTTTTGATGGTGATTTTGCAACAGACAATGCTCATCGGGGCGTGTATGCTGGGAATAAGCAAGCGACCGACATTTAGCCGAACGGCAGCTTTTATGTTGCATTACTCGCTTGTTCTGTGTTTTTATCTCTTTGTGGTTTATCCGTTTTTTGGCTTTAACGCACATGGAAAATATTTGGACATTGCGATATTCGCTTTTGTTTTTTTTATCGCCTGTATTCAAATGGGTTCCTTTTTCACCCGTTTTTTCAAACAAAAAGAAAGCGTGATGCAGGTTTTTCTGTTCGCCTCTCTTCCGTTTTTGTTCATTTCCGGATTTAGCTGGCCAAGATCCTCTATACCGGACTCTTTGCACTACGCCATGTTTTGGGCACCTTGCGAACATGCGATCCCCGCATGGATTTCCATACAGCAAATGGGAGCAACCGCAAGCGAGATGAGCAGGGAAATTATCTCTTTGGGAATTTTGGCTGTGGGTTACTCAATTCTATCGCTGATTTTTGACCGATTCATCACCACCACCCCTTTTTCACAATCACGCCTTCAAAGGGTTGCAACATAATTTCGCCTTTTTCCATTTTTGTTCCGCGGTGTGTGGAGAAAATTATTTTGGAAGTTTCGCCTACATGGCCTATATGTGCTAATGTTTTTTTATTGTTGAAATTTAAAACTATTATTATTTCTTCCATATCAACCCTTCTCGAATATATCAGAAGATTTTTCTTTCCCTTATTTACAAAATGGATATCGCCGTTTTGCAGAACAAGATATTCCTTTCTCAAAGCCAGCAATTTTTTGTAAATGCTCAAAACGGAATTTTCCTCCTTTTCTTCCGCTTCCACATTTATTTTCGCATAGCTTTCCGAAACAGGCAGCCAAGGAGTTTGCTCGCTGAAACCTGCATTTTTGCTGCCATCCCACTGCATAGGCGTACGGCTGTGGTCCCTACCCTTGAAAAAAGGATAGAGCATTTTTCCGTATAAATCTTTAATGTGTTTTTTCTGAATATTTACATTTTCCATTCCTATTTCATCACCATAATAAATAAAAGGAGTTCCTTTCAAGGTTAAGAGCAAAATAGCGTGCAGTTTTGCCTTTTCATACCTATTAAAAGTCCAGCCCATACGGTTGAGGCTTCTTCCTATATCATGATTTGAGAGAAAAAAGCAAGGCCAACCCATTGCTGGTATTTTTTTATAAAAGCGATCAATTATTTTGTGATAAGATGATGCTTTCCAAAAGGAGAATATCAGCGAAAAATCAAAAACCAGATGCAGCATATCGGAGCCGTTTCCTAGAAAACTTGCGGCTAAATCCGGGTTACCGGGAGGTGGGGTATAAATTTCTCCAACACTGGTTTTATCAGGATAGCTATCGAGCACTTTCCTAAAGTCTCTCAGCAGTTCGTACATTTCCGGTTGGTTGCGGTTATATACTTCGGATTTTTTAAAAATTCTCAATCTGTTATTTTTTAATTCCTTGTCTTTGAACAGCATATTTATAACGTCCAAGCGGAACCCGTCAACTCCCATATCCAGCCAATAGCGTATTATTTCAAACATCGCTTCTTTTACTTCCGGGTTTCTCCAGTTCAAATCCGGTTGCTGATAAAAGAACGAATGGTAATAATATTCCTTTGTTGCGGCATCATAGTGCCATGCCTTTTTGCCGAAATTGGTTTTCCAATTATTGGGTGCTTTGCCGTTTTTGGGTGCTTGCCATATATACCAATTGCGTTTAGGGTTATCCGCAGAGGATTTCGCTTCCAAAAACCAAGGGTGCTGGTCGGAGGTATGGTTTAGCACCAAGTCCATTATTATGCGAATTCCTCTTTTGTGTGCCTCGGTCATCAGGCATTTAAAATCTTCCATTGTTCCGTATTCTTTGTCTATGTTTTTATAATCCGCAATATCATAACCGGCATCAATCATAGGCGAGGAATAAACCGGCGATAGCCAAATAGCATCAATACCGAGGCTTGCCAAATAATCCAGTTTCATTATTACGCCGGGGATATCACCCAAGCCGTCTCCGTTGCTGTCTTTGAAGCTTTTGGGGTATATGTGGTATATAACGGCGTGTTTCCACCAATCGGGGAAAGCCTGCCTGCCCGTGGGGAGTTGCTGCATGGGAAGAATGTAGAATTTTCTACATTCCCCACATGGAAACCCGCTACAACCATAAAGAAATTGAAAGCAAGTGGCTCAAAAATTGGGATGAGCAAAAAGATTTTAAGCCTGCAAGCGATGCAAACCCCGCTGCAAAAGAACAGGAACATTTTTCTATTGTAATTCCGCCGCCAAATGTAACCGGTGCTTTGCATCTTGGTCATGCGCTTAACAATACCATCCAAGATATTTTAATTCGCTACAACAGAAAATTGGGCAAAAATACGCTTTGGATACCCGGCACAGACCACGCTGGAATTGCAACGCAAGCAGTTGTGGAAAAACGATTGCACCAAGACGAAAAAAAGACCCGCCACGATTTGGGCAGGGAAGAATTGGTTAAAAGAATTTGGAAATGGAAAGACGAATACGAAGCCCGTATTACAAGCCAGTTGAAATTGCTCGGTTCAAGCTGCGATTGGGATAGACGGAGATTTACCCTCGACCCGGTTTGCGCAAAAGCGGTTCGCTATGCTTTCTTTAACCTCTTCAAAAAAGGCTTGATTTACCGAGGCAAACGCTTGGTGAACTGGGATACCCATTTGCACACCGCCGTTGCAGACGATGAAATTTACCACGAAACAGTCAAAGGGCATTTTTGGACTTTCAAATATCCGCTCGCAGACGGCAGCGGCTACATTCCGGTTGCAACCACCCGCCCCGAAACAATTCTCGGCGACACAGCCGTAGCGGTTCACCCCGAGGATGAACGCTATAAAAAATTCATAGGCAAAACCCTGCTCGTGCCTTTTGTGAACAGGGAAATTCCGGTAATAGCAGATGCAATTTTGGTTGACAGGGAATTTGGAACAGGCTCGGTAAAGGTAACCCCCGCCCACGACCCAAACGATTACGCAACAGGGCTTCGCCACAACCTGCCGATGCTAAACATCTTAAACGAAGACGGTTCTCTGAACGAAAATGCCGGCGAATTCAAGGGCTTAAAAGGCGAGAAAGCGAGAGCCGCTGTTGTTGAGGGCTTGGAGAAATCGGGTTTGTTACTCAAGGTAGAAGACCACGAAATGCAGGTCGGAAAAAGCGACCGCTCCAAAACGATAATTGAACCATATTTGAGCGATCAATGGTTTGTGAAAATGGACAAGTTAGCAGAGCGGGCAATGCAAGCGGTGGAAAACGGCGAAGTAAAATTCACTCCGGCACGTTACGCAAAAAATTACTTAAACTGGCTGGGTGAAAAACGTGACTGGTGCATAAGCCGCCAATTATGGTGGGGGCATCAAATTCCGATATGGCACGTAGAAAACTCTCAACTCTCAACTCTCAACTCTCAACTAAAAACCCACTTCGCCTCTCGCTCCGACATTCATTATTATAAAGCGGAAGATGGAAGTTGGTTGGTTTGTTCTCTGGAAAAAGATTTGCGAGAAGATGAAATTGAAGGACTGAAATTAATCAGAGATCCTGATGTTTTGGACACTTGGTTCAGTTCCGCTCTTTGGCCTCATAGCACAATGGGGTGGCCTGAGCAAACGGATTTGTTAAATACATTTTATCCGACTTCGGTTTTGGTGACGGCTCGGGATATTATTTCGCTTTGGGTTGCTAGGATGGTGATTTTCAGTCAGGAGAATTTGGGCAAAATTCCTTTTGACAATGTTTATATCAACCCTACGATTTTGGATGGGCTTGGACGCAGAATGAGCAAATCGCTTGGCAATGGGGTGGATCCTCTTGACATCATTGAAAAATACGGTGCGGATGCTTTGCGTTTTGTTATGTGCTCAATGTGCACGGAAAATCAGGAAGCGAGGCTGCCTGTTAAAAAAGAAAAATTGGAAGACGGCAGGGAAATAAATGTAAGCGAGAAATTTGAAATAGGGCGGAATTTTGGGAATAAGTTGTGGAATGCGGCGAGGTTTTTGAGTTCTTATATAGTTGAGAGTGGAGAGTTGAGAATTGAGAGTTTTGCTAAGTTGGAGGATAAGTGGGTTTTGTCTCGGTTAAATACTGTTGTTAGGCAAATTCGGACTGCCTTTGAGAATTATCGGTTTTCAGAATATGCTGCTGTAATTTATCATTTTGTTTGGGACGATTTGTGCAGCCGTTATTTGGAAATTAAGAAAGGCGATATTTCCAAGGAGTCCAGTTCCTTGCTTTCGCATTCGCTTTACACGGTTTTGGATTTGCTGCATCCGATAATGCCTTTTATTACGGAGGAATTGAATTCAATTCTTTTCCCAAATTCGCAAAGGGTGATTTTAAGGCGGTGGCCAAAGGCAGATGAAAATTTGATAAATGCGGAAATTGAAAAGCAGTTTGAAGATGTTTTTGCTATTGTGGAGGCGGTTCGTTCCGTGCGTGGTCGCTATTCCATAGCTCCGACCCAAAAGATAGCAACTGTAGTTCGCACTTCAGCGAATTTGGAAACCTGCAAGAATATAATCGTGGATTTGAGCGGTCTTTCCTCTTTTGAATTCGGTGAGAATTTGAACAAGCCGGCATTTAGCGCAAATGCGGTTATACCGGGCGGGGAGTTGTTTATTCCGCTTGAAGGTATTTTGGATAAGGAAAAGGAAATTGCCCGCTTGAAAAAGGAAATTGAAAAAGCGGTGAGTTTTGCGGTGAGTTTGGAGAAAAAACTTTCAAATGAAAATTTTGTGAAAAATGCCCCTGCTACTGTTTTAGACGGAGAAAGGCAAAAACTGGCTACGCAAAAAGATATCATGGAAAAAAGCAAAATTGCCTTAAGAGAGTTGGAGAAATGAATTTCTTAAAAGCTTTCATTTTTAGCCTATTTTTGTGCTTGGGAATAGCTAAGGCCAACCCATTAGACACAATCGCTTTAAACACAACCGCTTTGGATACAATAATGACTTTGGATACAACAGTCACCGTAGCTCCGGATACAAAAAATACAATAACCATACTCGCAGACACAAGTTTCGCAGACACAATTGCAACTGACTCCGCAAAAATAAAACCGGGGCTTTACTTCTTTTTCTCGGTTGGCGCTCAATTCATAAATTTCAAAGATCGCCCGAAATTTCAAGATCTTTTAGATACCCAGTTTGTTGAATACATGAACGATTATTTAGAAGACCCTACGGGTTCTCTTCCGCTGCAGCAAAATTTTCAAACCGTGAATTTGGCATTTCCCATAATGGCAGGCATAATATGGCAGATCAGCGATATGCATTCTTTGGGCATGGGCGCAGGTTTTTTATACGATAACGAATCTGTTATTTTAATGGACAAGGACGGCAATACCTACAATCTAAAATATGTGTTGCAGGCCTTTCCTATTTTTGCGGAATACCGCTTGTCGATTTCTCCGGATTTAATTTCGCTGAAAAACGGCGATTATTTCAGCTTGTTTTTCCGTTATTACTGGATGCTTCCGGGTACGGAAATTTATTCCTCTTGGGGTAAGGCGGAGGCGGATTTTGATCCTTTGGGCAGTGGTTATGGTATATTTTTGGGTTATCGCTTTTGGGAATGGAAAAATTTATCCATTTGGGGCGAAATCGGGTATTTGAGCCTTGAAGTTGAGTCCGGTGCCAAAGATCGGATTTTGGATGCCTGGAATTTGGGCGGGGTGTCTATTTTGCTTAGGGCGATGTTTTAGCTAAGATCGCAATATCTACCTTATTTTAAAGATGAACCTCCATTTTTTGCTAAAAGACTACCTGCGCAGCTTGGCTTTGGAAAAAAACCTGTCTAGGCAAACAATAAGTAGCTATAAAACCGATTTAATTCCGCTTTGCGAACAAATGGAGCTTTCAATAGAAACCATAGACGAATTTTTAGCAGAACGGGCAAAAGCCTTTGACTATAAACCATCTTCGTTGGCACGGCACTTATCTTCCCTGCGCGGGTTTCTGTATTACCTAGAAGAAAAAGGCATATTGGAATTTTCGCCGGAAAATTTGTTCGCCACTCCACGCCTTGAAAAATATTTGCCGCAGTGTTTGAGCATAGACGAGGTTGCGCAGATTTTTGAAAATATACCGCCAAACGATAAATTCGCAGTGCGAGACATCGCTTTAATTGAGCTTTTATACAGCGCAGGGCTTAGGATTGGCGAAGCGGTTTCTTTGAAGCTGGAACATATTCGGTTGGATAATGGTTGGCTCACCCCAGTCGGCAAAGGCAATAAACAGCGGTTGGTTCCGCTTGCCGGCAAAGCAAGGGAAAATTTGGAACTATGGCTAAAGGAGTGGCGGCAAGAATTTAAACCCAAAACAGATACCGTAATTCTCAACTTTCACGGCAAAAAATTGAGCAGGGTCGGGGCATGGAAAATCATTCAAGCGCGCACAGCTTTTTTGGGCAAAGATTCAATCAGCCCGCATTCGTTCAGGCATTCCTTTGCAACCCACTGCCTAGCCGGCGGAATGGATTTGCGCATTTTGCAAGAACTTTTAGGGCACGCAAATTTGTCCACCACTCAAGTTTATACGCACTTGGATAATTCTTATTTAAAAAGCGAGCATCGCCATTTTCATCCGAGAGAAAAGAATATTCCCGCTTGCAATAAATGACTGTTTTTTGGTTTTGTCCAGATGAGGTCGTAATAAAGTTTTGTACCTACCGTAAATTTTTCAAATTTCAATAAATTCAATTTCAAACGAAAATCCCAGCCAAATTCGGATTCGTTGCTGGAAAGCATATAATTTTCAGCCTGCGGAGTTGCTCCATCTCCTCTTAAACCGGCTAAACTTATTCCGATTCCGAGAAAATCAAAAAATTCAATACCCGCTCGGCCCACAAACTGATGCGTCCCATGAAAATCAGAATTATTTTTGAACCGCAAATAACTATACGAACCCTGCAAATACCCGGCTGTATAATCCGAAAGCCCAAGTTCAAATCCCGCTCCGCCATAAGGAGAAACTGCGACCTCTTTTTGCAAATCAAGCAAAAAATAATTCACCCCACCTTCAAACGAAAATGTTTGAGCGAAAGCACTACAGAAAAATAATGCCCATAAGCTCACTAATATTTTACAACTCTCAACTCTCAACTCTCAACTCTCAACTTTTCTAAGTTTCGCCACAAAAAATTTATCTATGCCTGCCATGTCTGTAAATATAAAATCCTCTTGCAGAAAATCATTTTGCAAAAATTTTTCTATAACTTCGCTTGTTTCCTCTTTTTCATGGCTGCAAACCGAATAAACCAAGGTCCCGCCCTTTTTAACGGCAGCAGATGCTCCTTGCAAAATTGCCAATTGTTTTTTTGCCAGAGACTCAATTTTTTCTTTTGAAATACCTTGCAAAACTTCAGGGCGGCGGTTTGCAACGCCCATGTTTGAACATGGAGCATCAACTAGAACACAGTCAAATTGCTGCGAGAACGGCGGACTTTCTGCGTTTGCAATGGTTATTTGAACATTTTTTAAACCCAGCCTATTTTGCAAATCAAATATTTTTTTTATCCTCTTTTCGCTGTAATCCGAAGCTACAAAAAAAGCCTCCGGATTTTCCTCTGCCAGCATTGCGGTTTTTCCACCCGGAGCTGCGCAGGTATCCCAAATTTTGTTGCCCGTTTTTATTTCGCACATTTTTGCCGCAAAGAAAGAGGCCGGGTCTTGAAATGAGTAAAAGCCCTTTTCAAAAAGCGGATTTTTTAATGCATCGCCGACTTGCGGAACTAAAATGAATTTGCTGAAAAGAGTTTCCGGGTCTTGCAAATTGAGTTTTGATATAACTTCTTCAATATTTGTCTTTTGCGGATTTACCCTTATCCATTGCGGAGGCGCATTATTTTCCAAAATCCGAGAAAAATTCTTTCGCAGGGCATTTCTCAAAACCGCATTCACAAATTTTATCCTATCGTTCAGGCCGAGCTGCCTTGTTAAATCCACCGCCGAATTGACAACCGCATAAGATGGAATGCGGGTGGCAAGTAATTGGTAAAGAGAAATCTCCAAAATTGTTTTACTCGGTTCTTCCGGCAATTTACGCATAAGGTTTTTCAGTTTTTCATCCAAATCGGCTAAGTTTCGGCATGTTCCTAAAGCTATTTCGTAAGCCAAAGCCCTGTCGTTCTGCGGCAGATCTTCGCACGTCTTCTGCAAGTTGCTTTGCACAAAGCCATGTCCATTTTTCCAGCCCAAAAGAGCGTTTAAAGCCGCTAGACGTGGAGCAAGACCTGTTTTCATTTGCATAATTTACATATTTCTATTTTCCTCTTGTGTCAAATCCCGCAAAAATGTTAAGGGTTAAACAAATTTTCAGAACTTTACTGCCTCTATCGGCGGCTGTTTACTTACTTCATATAATACTGAGATCTTTGCTGCTTTTTCGTTCGGATGCTTACGGAATTCCTTTTGTAGGAAAACCGGACTGGTATATTTTTCACGCCATAGCACTTGATTATTTATGGATTATACATTCATTGATATTTTTCCTGCTTATAGGAATTTTTGCCCCGCGTTTTAGCAAAATTTTATTTATAGTTTTCCATTCCGTGATTTTATTGCTCACCCTTATAGACCATGAGGTTCAAAGATTTTTAGGAACGCATATAACTTTTTCATTGATAAATACCTATAAAGATCTGTCTTCTATAAAAATGTTTTTGGATTATTTCGCTTATGATGAATCCATTCCGTATTTGCAATTTGCGCTTCTCGCATTGCTGTTCCCCGCTTTTTATCTCTTGTTCCGTTGCTCGAGAGGTGCTATTAATCGTGCTTCTATAAAAACATATTTAATCGCTCTGCCGGTGTTTTATATAATATGTTTTCTCTATTTGAATGTGATTTGGCCGGGGAATGCTAGGCTCCAAAAATTGACTCCTACGGTAAATTTAATTTGGCAGGGAATTATGAGCTTGGGGCAATCACGAGATAATGCGATAACACCAAGCCTTATAGATGAATATCAAAAATTTTGGCTCTCCCTTGACAGCAGCGGGGAATGGAAATTTACGCAAAAAGAACTTCCGTTGTGGAAAGAACCTATAAACCCTTTGCAAATTGACTTGGAAAAAGCACCGAATTTTATAGTTGTATTTTTGGAATCGCACAGATATATAGGAGTAAAGGAGTCTTCGCCTTTTTTGGATTCCCTTATGCGGGTTTCGCTCAATTTTAACCGAATGCACGTTAGCGGTTTGCCTACGGTTGGGGGAATACTTTCATCTCACACAGGCATTGTGCCGCATTCCACCATATCTCAAGTCACAGATTTGCCTTACATAAACATTCCGAGTTTCGCCTCTTATTTAAAGGATGCGGGGTATAGAACAGATTATTTTTCTGCCGCAGACCCTGCTTGGGATAATTTAGGAGTGTGGATTGATAAATGGTACTTGCGCCGGCATTATGACCGCAGCCGTGAAGACGATTCCTCATTTTGGGATTATAATTCAATTTTCGTCAAAGATTCCCTCGCCGGTAAAGGCAAACCATTTTTGGCGACTTTTATGACTCGTACTAACCATTACCCTTTTAATTTTGCACCCGAAATGCCGGACGAAGAGAAGAAAAAACACATAAAAGAGCGCTTTCTCTACACAATGCGTTATGCAGATAGGCAATTCTCACGCTTTGTGCGTTCCATAGAAAAAGAACCTTGGTTTGCAAATACCTGTTTGATTGTCACAGCAGATCACGGTTTTCCTACAGGAGAAAACGGCAATTCAAGAATGGTAGGCGGTGCTTATTATTCTTCAACTTGGATACCTTTTGTTATTTCCTGTCCTTTTTTAGAAGCAAAAACAGATACAATTTCATCAAGCCAAATAGATATTGCTCCGACTATTTTGGAATTAGCCGGTTTACGCATTTCCAATCCATTTATGGGGCATAGTTTGCTCAAACCTCGCAAAGATTTTGCATTGAGTGCGCATTTCGGCTACAAAACCATCAGCTTTGATAAATATCGCTTGATATATAATGCGGATAGTTCATATATATATTCCATTTCCGATTCTTTGCAAGAGAATAATTTATTTATTAATGCTAAAGAATTGGAAATTCTAGCGGAAAAAATAATAAGAGTTTCCGATTGGGCTTTAGAAAAGAACGCAAATCCCTAGAGGAACTTAGGGTTGCATTTTGTCGTCTCTCAGCAGGGAGCGTAAAAGTTTGCTTGCGCCAACCGCCCGCTTTTTCCAAGTTAGGGATAAGCTATCGGTGACCGGTGAAAAGCCACTCCCCTCCCCCTCCCTAAAAACTTCCTCGCTTGTAAGCCCACCTGTCAAGACAAAATCTCTGAAACCCAAAAAATACGCATCCTGTGAAAAGAATAATGCGGGCTGTTCGGCGGGGCGTTCCTCTGCGAGCAAATCATAACCCCAAAAATGATTTTCGCTTCTCACCTGCGCGAGGTCCAAAATCGTAGGCGCAATATCCAACTGCGAAGCAACATCTTCACGAATTTCCAAGCCTTTGAAAAGATTTGTATCGGGAGAAAATATGCCTAAAAAAATCCGTGCAGCAGAAACGCCTATTGGCTGCGGGTATGCGTAATCAACGGAATCAACAGGGGTATCGTGGTCGCCCAAAACTATTATCACTGTGCGCTGAAAATCCGAGCGAGCAGCGAGACTTGCAAGCAAACGCCCAAATTGGTTATCCGTGTATCGCAATGCGTTTCTGTATCTGGTCATTGCGTTATCCGGTTTTGGCGCGAAACTATCGGGGTAACCGTAAAACGGAATGTGCGTTGCGGCTGTGTTATATACCAATAAATACGGCTTGTCCGTAGGCAAATCATTTAGCAGACTGAGCGTTAAATCCATTCCCAAACTGTCTGCGGTTCCTTCAATTTCCGTATTGCCTATGGTTTGCCAATTATTTCCGAAAAATTTTATCACAAACGGCAGAGTATGGTCAAAAATAGGGTTGGAAACGGTCATATAAGTTCTTGTATAATCGGTTAATAATTCAGGAAAACCTGTGAAATGGTTTGAAGCGTAAAAACTCGGCACATCTCGGTTTGGGTGCGAAGGGAAACCCAGATAAGTTGCCGTTGTTCCTCTAACGGTGGGGTAGCCGCCGCTGAACGCATTTTTGAACCAAAGCCCTCCGCCTTTTGCGAGTTCCCATAAATTCGGCGCAAAGCTTGTATCGCCGGAGAGCATTTGGTTAAAAATTCTGCCCTTATATGATTCGCCGAAAACGAGAATTATGTTATATGGAATTTTTGCTCTGTATTCGTGGGTTGGTGCGGCACGGAATGCGGGGAATTCTGTTGTGTTCGGGCACGGGAGAAATGCGTTTAAATCTTTGATATTTTCCTCTGTGATTTTATAGTTGTCCCTAAATCTTTCAAAAATTTCCACAACGCCTATGTGCAAAATCGGCGATGTTAGCGTGTGTTTGCCGAGTGTGAAACGCATATCAACAGGAACATTTATGATTGGAATTGTTTTAGTTCCCCTTGTTCCGCTCAAAAATAACACGAGCGGGATTGCAGAGAGAACAAGCCCGGAAACTCCGAGAAAAAGCGGAATTTTAATGCTGAAGTTTTTGTTGCGAAATTTTGGAAAAAAAATAGCCGCCGCAATGCCACCTACAAGTCCTAACAATAACAGCGTTAGCCACAGTGCAGTTCCCTTTGCATCTCCGCCGAGCATGGTAACGGTCGTGCTATCAAAAATGTTTGATATGTGAAAATATGTCCGCAAAAACGAATATGAAAGCCGTTGATGGCTAAAACGCAAAACCTGATAATCAACAACAGCAACCGCAAGATAAAAACCCAAAAAAATGGCAAGCAGCCGGGTGGGGAGCAGAGAATTACGCCACCGTTGTTGCCACAATGCAAAAAAGGAAGACATAAACAGAATGGCCCCGAATGCCATGCAGAGCTGCCAAAGCTCTTTCTCTTGAAAAAGTTCCCGCATAGAAAGCCCAATAGCATCAGGCAATGCCCAAAAAAGCGTGAGCATTGCGGTTTGCAAAAGCAGAGCAGCAATGGTTATGAAGATAATCGGAGTCATTTTATATATATAAAATTTAGAAAAATCTTCTTTTTCCGAAAAAATAACAAAAAAACGACAAAAAAGGATAAAACGGTTGACAATACGTCAAAATATTTGTATATTCGTTTCGTAAAAAAATAATTTGAGGACAAATTATGAACAAAACGAGGGTCTCTGTGGAGGAGGCGATTCCAGCAGTTCCAGCTCTTCCGATGAAGGCGATGGTGACGGCGGTGGAATGAAAATAGGCATAATAGCCGGCGTTAATCTATCGACTTTTTATATGAGAGAAGGAGAAAGCAATGCTTACGAAGTTGGCGGCACAAAGTTCGGATTTCAGGGAGGCGCAGTACTTGATATACCTCTAAGCAAACTATTCTACTTTCAGCCAGGTTTTATGCTTATACGCAAAGGCATGAAAACTGAGTATACCGGTTATGATCAGTATGGTGGAGATGAGTATAAATATACATATACCCTTACCGCAACTGCGAATTATATTGAAATACCTTTACTATTATCTGTTAAAAATTCCGTAACCGAAAATGTGGCTATAAGAATAAATGCAGGTCCATATATAGCGTATGCCTTTGACGAAGGGAGCATAGAAGAAGAAGAGAATGAATACCTTAATGGAAGGATTGTTGATAACGGAGGCCGTAGCTTAAAACTATTCAAAGAGTATTGTTATGAATATGGATGTGAAAATGCTAGCAGGTTTGACTATGGTCTTAGCATTGGCGGCGGAGTTCATTTTGGCAATGTTTATATTGGCGTATTCTATGATTATGGTTTAGCCAATCTTTACTCTTATACTAGCTACGACAGATATAATGATAGTGAAAATGATAGGGAAGTAACTACCAGCTCAATGGGCCTTAACGTAGGTTATTTCTTCTAAATTGGAAACAATAATGTACATTATGATTAGATGAGTGGAAAACTTTCTTAACTTCGACAACCAGTCTACGATTCATCATTCAATCATGGTGTAGTAGACAAGTTGGTAAGGCGCATAATAAGTTTTTCTTCTTTTTTTAAGCGTTCAAGTTTTTTGTTAATGACAACACATCGTTTACTATATAACTTTTCTGAAAAATCATCTATTTTTCTTTTACCTTTGGTTTATAGTTTTCAAATACTTTATCTAAATCGAGATGACCGTTTAATTTAAGTAAATCAAAGTCTCTTAAATCTGATTGTATGTATGAAAAAAAATCAGCCTCGCACTCCTTTGACGCATTACTAGTCACATTTTGAACATTACCTACACCTATGGTTGCAGCGTTTATTAATTCTCCTAAGTTCATAACCGTATGACCAATATCATGTCCAACTGCAAATCTTCCGCAATTTTCAAAAATAAAACCATTCTCGTAAGGAGGAGAAAAAGCTCTTTTTCCATTAGAAATTATGTATAAATGTAGGGCGTATGAAAATTTTTCACCTTTACCAACAGCTACTACTTTGTCTATTATAGGATATATTCTTGCATAACTCTTAATTTTTTGGGTATAATCATACTCTAAACGTACATACGCCTTATGGGAAGAATCGGATTCTACGTCATCTCCGTATAAATCTTTTACTTTCTTCTTAAATATTGAATTGACATCTCCGCTTTTTTTTAACCTATCTTCTATGCATTGCCTCAAAGCCATAACACTATTAGACATAATTTGAGAATCTGTTTCGTCACTAACTTTTTTAGCCGCTTCTTCAACGGTATCGTTTTCATTTATCATTTTTCATCCTTGAGTTTTTATTCTTAAGTTTTAATAACTGACTTTATCCCAAAATCTCTTGCCCCGGAAATTAAATATTGAAGTGTGGCAAAGTAATCTTCTCTAGCTATCTTATTTAGTTCCTTTTCCAAAGTAAAACGAGCTGCCAGATTAAATATAAAGTTTCTCTTTAAAAAATCCAGTTTATAACTATAATCTTTTTTCTTCCAAATAGGAAATTTTTCTTTCAAAAGCCCATCGGCTTCGTTCGCATTTTTGCTCATAACAAGCAAATATTTGAAAGCTTTATCGACACTCTCAGTTTTAGTGCAACCAACACTGCCACGATGAGGTTTCGTGTGCTCAAATTTTGCTTTTACCATACTTGCACCTCTTCTTTCCAGAAGGTTATTGCTTCTCTACAGTCTAAAAATGCCAACATATAAAACATTCCAAGGATTCGATCAAAAGACAGAGGAAGCTTTGCCTTTTGAAAGAAAGTCTAAATATAGAAATTTTTAAAATCCTTGTCAAGAGTAAAATACATTTTTTTATCAATAGAAGCAAAAGTTATTTTCAGTCATTCCAAATCGGAATAGATTAACTTAATGGAATCGTATATAATCCTCCATGGAAAATCGTTTTATTGTAGAAATTTTCTATATTTACCCCCAAGATTTTCAAAAAAGGGTTAATTATGCATCAGGATTTCAAAGGCAAAGTGAAAACCGCGCAGGAAGCGGCGGCTTTAATCAATAATGGGGAAATTATAGGCATAAGCGGCTTTACCGGAGCCGCTTACCCCAAAGCGGTGACCCCGGCTCTCGCAGAACGAGGCGCAAAACTGAAAGCGGAAGGCGTGGATTTTGGCATATCGCTTTATACGGGTGCATCCATCGGAGACGAATGCGACGGAGTTTTAGCACGTGCCGGCATAATGAAAATGCGCCTGCCATACCAAAGCCACGCAGATGTTCGCAACAACATAAACAAGGGCTTAACCGAATACATAGATATGCATCTCTCGCACTCCGCCCGCATGATTCGCATGGGCTTTGTCCCAAAGCCAACCCTTGCACTCGTTGAAGCTTGCGAAATTACCCCGGACGGCAAAATTTACCTCACAGGCTGCGGCGGCAACACCCCAACCTACCTGCAAACCGCAGAACGCGTAATAATAGAACTCAACACCCACTACGGCGATACCCTCATAGGCTCCCACGATATCTTTATCCCGGAACTAAAAGGCGATGTTCCTATTCACGCCCCCGGCGGCAGAATAGGCAAAGATTACGTGCAGATTGACCCTGCAAAAATTGCAGCTATCGTAGAAACTAACCTGCCGGATTCTCTAAAACCCTTTGCCGCACCGGACGAAGATTCAAACGCTATAGCAGCCTATATCCTGGAGTTCCTAGCGCACGAGCGCAAAAAAGGCCGCCTGCCCGCAGATGTGCCTTACCAAAGCGGTGTTGGCAATGTGGCAAATGCCGTGCTCGGCACAATGGCAAAAGACCCGGCTCAGGCACCTGTAGCCCTCTACACAGAGGTTATTCAAGATTCCGTATTTGATATTCTGGAAGCAGACAAACTCATTATCGCAAGCGGAGCCTCCATAAGCTATTCTTTGGACGGTCAGGAAAAGTACAAAGCGAATGCTCACGCTAAAGATTGGAAAAGCAAATTTGTTTTGCGCCCTCAGGAAATTTCCAATAACCCGGAGGTCATTCGCAGGCTCGGCGTGATCTCGATGAACACAGCGCTGGAAGCGGATATTTTTGGGCACGTGAACAGCACCCACGTCAACGGCTCTCGAATGATGAACGGCATAGGCGGTTCCGGCGATTTTGCCCGCAACTGCTTGCTGGGATTCTTTATGACCCCAAGCGTTGCCAAAGGCGGAAAAATCAGCGCCTTTGTTCCGATGGTAAGCCACACAGACCACACCGAACACGATACAATGATTTTTGTTTCCGAGCAAGGCCTTGCGGATTTGCGCGGATTAACCCCAACAAAGCGCGCTCGCTTGATTATAGAGAAATGCGCGCATCCGAGCTACCGCCCATTGCTGCAGGAATATTTGGAATACGGATTAAAGCACTCTGCGCTCCATACTCCGCACAGTTTGGACAGGGCTTTTGATTTCCACAAAAGACTTATGGAAACCGGGAGTATGTTAGCATAGTGGAGCTTGATAAACATTTTACCATTCTTGCGGTAAGTGATAACTATACCAGCTTAGATATTCTAAGCGGTATTCTTTCCACGTATTACAATGTTAAAATGGCAACTTCCACGGACGAAGCCTTAGCTTTGCTTAGAACCATAGAAATAAATCTCGTGATTCTGGACTTCGCATGTTATAGCAAGGAGTGTTTCGGGCTTTTGGCAAATATAAAATCTACCGAAGAAACAATGCGAATACCCGTTATCTTAATCGGGGATTCGAGCAATCCCGAATATGAGGAATACGCTTTTGCTATTGGTGTAGGGGATTATATCAGCAAGCCTTTGCGTTCCTCAATAGTCAAAGTTCGAGTTAACAACCAAAGGTTAATACTTAAACAGATAAAAGCCATAGAAGATCTCGGCTTGCAAGATCCCCTCACCGGCATTCCCAACAGGCGCGGCTTTGATAACCGCATTCATTTGGAATGGCTGAGAGCCATGAGAGAAAAAACAAACCTTAGCCTTGCTATTGCGGATATAGATCATTTCAAAGCGTATAACGACGAATACGGCCATATTCAAGGCGATGTCCTTTTGCGCTCACTAGCGAGGCAAATCGTTTCCATGATGAGAAGGCCTGCGGATTTTGTGGCACGTTGGGGCGGGGAGGAATTTGTAGTAATGCTTCCCAATACCAAACTTAAAGGGGCGGTAGCGCACTCGGAAGAAATTCGCGAATCAGTGCAAAAAATGGTTATGCCGAACCTGCCGGTTGCAACCATAAGCATAGGCGTGGCTTCAATAATCCCGTCTATAAATATCTCTATGGAAGACTTTTTCAATATGGCAGACAAGGCTCTCTACAAAGCCAAGAATTCAGGGCGAAACAAGGTGTGCTATTGTTCTTGAGCAGCTCCCTCTCCAAGCTTCGCTTCCCTGATCTCAATGTCTTTTCTTTCCCATAAATTCAATTCCATATGAGGAATTTTTTCGCCGGCTCTGTTATAAATCAAAACAACGGAAGGGCGATTTTGCTCTCTGGAATTTGAGCGGAGCACCACTCCAACATAACCGGTTAGTTCGCCTTGGGCATCCGAAGTGACCATTATGCGATCTCCGGCGCTATATACGGGAATCATTGAAAGCAGGGTTTCAACAATAGCCGAGTTCAGTTTGGCACCGGAGAGCCGCACTAGGAATTTTATGCTGTTTATAGGCGTTTGGGCATCAGTGCCGGGCGGCGGTGCTATAATAGAAATGTAGTCTAGGGCAACGGAAGCAATTTCTGTGTAGCGATTTATTGTGCCTTTGGTAGCAGGTCCTGTTGTGCGTATAGGCGGTTTATTGCCGCCAACTAGTTTGCGGGGGTAGCCGCCGCCATCTTGCCGTTCATGGTGTTGCAGCGCCACGTTTGCGCAAACCAGCGAGACGTTGCATACTCGCAAAATATCAAAGCCGTAATCCGGGTGCTTTTTTTTCAATTCCAGCTCTTCCAAAGACAATTTTGTGTTTGGATTCAAGAGATGCTCCGGCAAAAGGATATAGCCTATGTCCATGAGCAAAACAGCCAAAATCATGTCTTCCAGTTCGTCTGGGGTAAAGTTATAGCGTTTGGCTATCATTGCTGCAACTATGGCGCAATCTATGGATTGCTGTTGGTAAAAATTTCCCAAAGAACGGCTGGCTGTTAAGTGTAAAATCGAAGGGTCCGCTTTTTTAAGTTCGTAATAAATATCCGCAGCGGTTTTTTTAAAAGCCGCGATATTCAATGCGGCTTTTATCTCTTCCGGCTTGCTTAAAATTTGCTCCGGCGATGGAAGCTGTTCTTCGGCGTTGGTTTTTACAAGCCCGACTTTTGCCCGGAAGTCCATCACTGTTCTTCTCAGTAAAAGAACGCATTGGTTTATGGTAACCTCCGAAACCAAATCTTCGTATTCCAAATCTTCCAGGCCTTCTTCCTGCACCCAAATTCTATCTACGCCAATTTCTTTGAGTTTTACGCTAACATCGGGAGTCATTCTATAACCGGCAGAAAGCATTATTTCGCCGGTATCGCGGTAAATGCTTTTTGCAAGAACATGCCCCGCTCTAAGTTCTTTTAGTGCTATTTGTATCATTGTGGGGGTAAATATAGTAAACGCTAAACACTGGTCTAGCCTTAGGGTGAAGGTCGTTGAAAGCGGGAATTTACGGTTTGGGCTATGTTTTTTGCAAAAAAAATGCTAAAAATACAGAAAAACCCTTGACAAAAGCTTTTTATTTTCTATATTTGTACCTCAGAATCTTTAAAATAGGAGTTCCTCTATGTTCACACTGAAAAGACTTACCTTTGTTGGTGTTGCGGTTTTTGCCATTTCTTTAATGATGACGGGATGTGCATCTGCCCCAAAATTGGGAGAGCCGACTCCCTTACAGCAAACTTTAAATACTTTGCCTGAAGTGCCTGCTTTTGACAAAACTTTAAAATTTGAATTTGGTGGCAATATATGGTTTGCTAAGCTTGACGGCAAAGAGTTTCTAGCGGGTACTCTCGCTTCTGAAGAGGCTGACGGTGTTACTTCTTTGACACTTACAGCAACTCATACTTACTCATCGGAGCAAAAACCTGGTGTTGGCGGAGATATTGGATGGCTCCCGATACCGGCTGCGATACCGGCTATCACTCTTAAAGCCAAAGAAGGTGCTTGGGTTGTAAACATTCCGGATGCAGTAGAAGCAGTTGCTGAAGCAGCAGCTCCGGTAGCTGAGGCTGTTGCTCCTGCAGTAATAGAGGCAGTTACTGAACAAGTAGCTCCTCCAGCTGCAGAATAGACCAATATCGTTACGCGTCTAAAATAAACAGACCATTCGTAGGTGAGTGGTCTGTTTACGAATTTTGGAGATAAATTATGAAAACTCTGGTTGTGGATGATGAAGTATTCAACTGTAAATTGTTGCAAACCATACTAAAGGATTACGGCGAATGTTCCGTGGCAATGGACGGAGACTCGGCAATTAAATTATTTGAAGAAGCTCTAAAAAGCCAAACCCCTTATGACCTTGTTTGCTTGGATATAATGATGCCTGAAAAAGACGGTTATGAGGTTTTGCGCGCTATGCGCAGCTTGGAGCATAGCCAAGTTCCATCGGCAAAGGAAAGCCGCATAATCATGATTACCGCATTGGAGGAGCAAGAGAATAAAACCAAAGCCTTTTACGAAAGCTGCGATGGTTACCTGATAAAGCCTGTGGAGCGAAAACTCCTAATTGAAGTGCTTAATAAAATGAATTTGATTTCCGGTCATTGATAACATGGTAACTTTTTTTGTCGGTTTGGGTATTCTCGTTCTGGGTTACTTAATCTACGGACGGTTGATGGAAGCGCTGTTTAAGCCGGATCCCGCTCGTGTTGTTCCTGCCGTTAAAAATAGTGCCGAATATGAAGATAGACAAGCGCTCCCGCACGGGAAGTGCATGCTGTTGCAACTTTTGCATATAGCGGGAATTGGCCCGGTGGTAGGAGTTATTCTGGGGGCAAAGTTCGGGCCTGTGGTATTTTTGATTATCCCTATAGGGAATATTTTTGGCGGGGCGGTTCACGATTATTTTTCCGGGATGATCTCTATGCGAAATGGGGCAAAATCCTATTTGGAAATATCAAAAAAAATTTTGAGCAGGAAATTTGCGTTTTTTTCAACGATATTCATGATAATAGCCCTATTTGCTCTCTCAACTTCTTTTACCAATGTGAGCGCGGGAATTTTAAATTCAAACAAAATTATAACCGCTGCGGATTCCAACGATTTCTTTATTTTTTGGGTTTGCTTGGCTTTTTTATACTACGGGCTTAGCACATTTTTTCCTATAGCCTCTTTTCTCTCCAAGATAAGCTATGTATTTGGGACTATTTTAATTGTCTCAACCATAGCCATTTTCTTCTTTGAATCCGCATATATTAAAATGCTTCCGGAATTTGACCTTGGAAATTTCTTCGGCAATTTTACCCAGCACCCACAGGGCCAGCCTATTTTGCCGATGCTATTTGTAACAATAGCCTGCGGAATTATAAGCGGTTTTCACGGTTCGCAAAATCCGATTACCGCCGGTATAGAGAAAAACGAAAAAAACGGGCGGCAAACTTTTTACGGAATGATGGTGGTGGAAGGCTTTTTGGCAATGATATGGGCGGCTGTTGGCGTCACAGGCTATGCCCTTTATCCCGAGCTTGCGAAGGAAACCAATGGCCCTGTTATAATATCGGAAATGGTTCGCTCTATTGTAAATTCCAAGATTTTATCGGAACTTATTCTTTTTAGCGTTGTTATACTCGCAATTACAACCGCAGATGCTGCGCTCCGTACGCTCAGGCTTTTGATATCGGATGCTTTCCGGTTTCAGCAGAGATCTTCCGAAGATCGTTTTTTGCTAAGCCTGCCCATTTTGGGAACGTGCGCAATAATGGTGTTTTGGAGCAATATTACAGACGGGTTCCTTATTATGTGGAACTATTTCAGCTTAACGAATCAAATGATAGCCGTAATGTGCTTGGCTGTATCGCTTTGCTATATGAGGGCAAAGAAAAAACCGTTGATTTATTTATTGATTCCGCTTGCGTTTTTGTCTTTTGTGGTGTTTCTGTATTTATTCTGGATTAGCCCTCAGCACATAGCAAATGCTCCGGTGGGTTTTGGCCTCAGTTATCCGATGGCCTGCGCTGTTGCTGCCATATGTTCTTTCTTTGTTTGCTGGTATTGTTTGCGGCACGGGAAATCTTTGGCCAAGTTGACGGATGAAAAGAAATTCAACCCCGATGATGATTGAAAATTTCTTCCCATGCACCCACAGGATCCGGGTTGTGCCACACTGCGCCTAAAACAGCCGCTCCGTCAAATCCGAGCTTTGCCGTTTCCACAATATTATCCGCTTCAATGCCGCCAAGCGCAAATAGCTTTTGCGCTGGATGAGAATTTTTCCAATTGGCAATGCCTTCCTTCAATTCTTCTTTGCTGAATTTCGTTTTATATCCGAATTTGGAAATGGAGTCAAAAACAGGGCTTAAAAAACAGATCTCCGCACTCTCGCCGTTTCTTTCCAATTCTTCAAAACTGTGAGCGGAACCGGGCCAAGGAAAAATTTTTTCGCGCAATTTCATATCAAAACCTAGAAGCCACCGTTCAAACAGAGGTTCGGGCATTTTCGGTTTTCTGGCATAGAGTGTTTGCAAGCCTCGTTCAAACATCTGCTCCAAAATTTCATGCTCGCCGGCAAAATTTTCTGGAGAAGAAATCAAAGCTAGCTGGAACATGTCTGGAATTTAGTAAATTAACCCCATGGTACTCTCCAAGATTTACACACGCACAGGTGATAAAGGCTATACCGCCCTTATAGGCGGGGAGCGGGTTTCAAAATCGCATCTGCGTTTGGAATGCTATGGAACATTGGATGAATTGAACGCCTTTACCGGTAAATTGAAAATCCTCTGCAAAAAGGGGATAGGCGAAAATCTGGACAGTATTCAAAAAATGCTCTTTGACGTCGGCGCGATTCTTGCCACACCCAAAGGCAAGGAATGGGATAATATGCCAAATATAAACGAAACCCATATTAAAGAATTGGAAGATGAAATAGACAAAATGAACTGTGCTTTGGAACCTTTAAAGAATTTCACCATCCCTGGCGAAAACGAGATAAACGCTGAGGCTCATATTTGCCGCACCGTTTGCCGCAGGGCGGAGCGAATTTTGTGCCGGGCAAAAGAAAACGGAATCGACATAAGCGATTCCGTTATGATTTATATAAACCGTCTTTCGGATTATTTCTTTGTGCTATCCCGTTTTGCTACAGAGCAAAGCCGCCGCCAACCTCCAGCACAAAGCCCTGCGTGAACTGGCTATTTGTGTTGCCGCCAAAGTAATATTTGCCGTTTGTGTAAATTGCAAGAGGTATAATAGGAGGCTTTATGCGAACCCCGGCTATTAAATGCCCGCCGATGCCTGTTTTGTAGCTTTCTTCTTGCAGAGTTTGAGTCATAGCATCTCCTATTTTCGATGCAACGTTTGGATCTGTAGATAATGCGCCTATAAGCTGAGGCGAAAGCATTTTTTCGGCAAAATCACTATTAACTATTGGAATACTGGCAAAATAACTGATTCCCGCACCTATATATGGGCGGATTATCGGCAAGTCAAATGGGTAAGTCACAGATAAATCTCCGTTGACAACTCCAAATAGAGGGCTTGCATCGCCAAACATCATACTATATGGAGCATCCGGAGTGTAGCTCAACCTTATTGTTGTATCTCCCGTTGGTGTAGGAATTACCAAAGAGGTGTTGTATCTGGTAGCGGCAATGTTTAATGTTCCTTCTATATCTATAAAAGGAAGAAAGTCTATCCAAAGCTTAAAGCCCAAGCCCTGCAAGCCACTTGCGCTTTCTTGTATAACGTCAATGCCCTGCGCTTTTCCGCTGCTTCCATCCAGCGAGCCTGTGTTCATAACGTAATGCGCGCCAACGCCTAAAATGGCAAAGGCCTGTGTGGCAGCAAAGAGGGCAAAAACCGCCGCTAATCTCAAGAGTCTTTTCATAAAGCTTTCCTTAAAAAGGTGAATAAGCGTAAATATAGTAAAAGTTTTCTACATTAATCCTCGGGGGGAATGTGAGGGATTTAAATGCGACGATGAGGCTTGACTGACCGGCGGTTAATGTCAATTGAATAGGAGGGCGTTGCCCGCAACGCCCCTACAGGGGCGTTTTTGCGCAAAAAACGCCATTTTCGCTCATTTATCACA
>LIUG01000053.1 GCA_001462245.1 Candidatus Fibrimonas termitidis | reverse complement strand
CGGGGAATATCGTTGAACTCACTGGTAGAGGAGGCGATTAAGCAAACAATTTAGGTGTCTATTACCCAACAGCTCTTTTTGCAAAACCCCCTCTCGCTTCTTCATCAGAAGACTAGCCTGTCTGCTACAGGCAGGGAAAAACTGCTTCCCTGGAACATTTTCACCGCTTAATTTGACGGATACACAGCTCTTTGGAAAAAGCGCCGTTGCTTTTTCAGGGAGACTGGGAAAAACTGCTTCTTTGGAACATTATCACCACGTAAATTGGCGGATATATTTGTTGACATTACAGCGTTCTCGCCAATCAACTACTCTCCCATCCAGATTTTTATTATTTTTCCATCTTTTTTGTTTATTGCAACATTGTAATCCCCCCCCAGCGGTACACGATTAGGTTCAGCAGGAGGTAAAGCTGAAACAATAAAAATATCTTCTTCTAAAACCTCAATAATAATAAAATGGTAATCAAAAAACGTAGTCTCGCCAAAAGCTTTTTTTAATAAAGCACTTCCAATTTCAAATGCTAATTTATCATCTATAGAGAAATCTTTAACATCACCAAAAGTACTATTAAAATTAAGAGGAAGTGAAGTCCAGATTACTTTTTCATAAGTAACTTGATTCATAAATTTGTCTTTTTCCTTTATCGAATTGTTTTCACACATTGTATACATAATGGATAGACAACATATTGTTTTCAAAATCAAATTCTTCATAAAAAATCGCTTTACCTTCTTCTTGGCCAAGGTAAATCTTTACAATCAAATTCACACCCAGCATTTATATGGTCATTCCATATTTTTTGATATCTAAGAGGTAATTCAATTCTATCTCGATAACCCATCTCATTAAACCTTACATTTTCTGCTATTGTTTTTATATCGAATTCTTCTTTTTGGAATTTCAAAATATTAACTTCGCCAGCATTTGCCCCAGGAACTACAACGAATGCTAATCCCTTTGGAGAGGCTGCCGCAAATATATCACCGACTGAAAAACCTGGTGAATTTGCATGTGAGTGTATATAACCAATATAAACAGTTCCGTTAGGTATATCGTTTTTGCTAACCGAATTTCTATGGGGTTCACCTATGATCGCTGGTGTATAAGAATAGCCAACCGATTTATTTTTCTTATCAAACACTTCGTAAATAACCGATGATTGCTCTAATAAAGTGTAATCTGTTATACCATAATAAACTTTGGCCCAATCTTTTGCTGCTGCATCTACAGATTCAAATAGTTCTCCAGCAGCTCTCCCATTCGGATCAACCAGCTTTACCGGATTATTCCCCGCGTAATGATACACGTGCATATTCACGTAGTTAAACACGCCTCCCATCCCCGGCAGGTTCTTGTTGCGTTTTTTCGCGTCGTCATTGATGGGCGCTTGCGGAATATACTCGCTAACAGCGGGGTCGGCGCTGATCCACCGGGATGTTTTTCCGTCGAGGTATTGAACACCGTAATAGACCATCGCTAACCCCGAAGTGGCGGTTTTTGTGGCAGTGTGCTGTACTTTTTCCGGTAAAAGGTCCTGCTTGGAGGGGCTTTTTACCGCATAGGATTGCATAAGGAGAGTATATACCGGCTGGCGGGTGGAATGCAAGGGAATTTATTGCCATTACCAGACAGAAAGCTCCTGCGGGATGTATTCCCTTCGCTTCTTCAGTCGAAGACTGGGAAAAACTGCTTCCCTGGAACATTTGCCGGGTAGAACCGGGCAGTTACCCTCCCGGAGCCCCCACAGACCCGGACGTGCCCAACTAAGGCATCCGGTTCCTCTGGTCAAAGTTTCGCTTAGCAAAATGAGTGCATAATCTTTGGTTTCGGTAGAGGCCAGTCCTTCAGGTAAGCCGCAAAGGATTTCCAGTTCCGTTGTCCTTTCCGTCCTCTGCGATTGAGCCACTTCAGCCATACGATTCTTATTTGTTGATAGAACTTCGCTATGCTTCGGAAATTAAGGCTCACTCCATAGTATGCGTAGTGTCCGGTGATTTTCCTTTTCAGCATTTCCCACTGTTCCCGCACAGGCCGATGTCGATTTGCCTTGCACCATGCGCTTATCGCTGTTATTGCTCTACTTAACCGCTTGCTGTCCGTTTTCCGCCCTACTATCCAGTTCCCTTTTCGGGACTTCGTCCAGTAGTGAGTAATACCAAGAAAGGTAAAACTGCTGTTTCCTTTCCGCTTTCTCTCTCTTGGCTTGCTAAAGTCTAGAAGCCGCGTCTTCTCGGGGTGTATCTTTAACCCATATTTTCCAAACCGCGCTCCCAGTACCTTGTATATTCGTTCAGCGTCTTCTTTCAGCTCACAGTATATCACCGCATCGTCAGCATAGCGCACCATGCTTGCTTTACCTCTCATCCTAGGCTGCACGATTTTCACAAACCAGTCGTCCAATACCTCTCTACAATGGATTTTTTTGTCGTCAAGAAGTGCTAGAATTGACGGTTACCTTTATAACTTAATTGTTGCTATAATAATAAAAACAGTATTTGTCAATATAATGAGTAAAATCGTTGTTTTTAACTTTATTTGTGCATAAACATACATATTAACAAATCCAGCAAGACTTATTAAAAATATTCCAAAAATAATTATTTTAAATTTCATCATTCGGGATACCTTGCTTTTTATTGATCGATAACAGCTTGCATTATTCTTAATTCTTCTTTCAAAGAATTTATTCTTTCTTGAGTAATGGAATACCCAGTTATACGTCCCGTTCCATCAGTTTCGTACTTTAAATCTCCGGATTCCCTTAAAGCCAACATTTCATGTTTTGCATACAAGTATAATGCGGATAACCCTTCATGTGTTTTTGATACCAATGCAGACCCTAGGAGATTTTCTATCATATTATCCATGCCAACATCCTCGGCCTTAAATAATTCTGACCCCACATCAAATGCAGTTAATATATTTGAAATAACACCAGCAGGTCCGGCAATTTTTGAAAGTATTTTTCCTACATCTCCAGGCAATTTGAGAATTTTTGCCATATATTTACCCTTGTTTAAAACACTACTTGTAATTGAAATAATGTTTTTTAGTTTTGATAATCCGTCATTTCCTGTAATATTTTTGAACCCAAATTTGGAATTTATTTTACTTGCTACGAGGCCTCCTAATGGTATTAACCCACTAAATGCAACTTCAGCCGCACCATCCAGTGTTGAACCGCTTGATGTAAATTTATAACATTCAATTCTTCTTCCAGCAGCCTCGCTTGCACTGACATCTACAATTTTATATGATCTAGGTGTCTCACCATCCGGATCAACCAGTTTTACCGGATTATTCCCCGCGTAGTGGTACACGTGCATATTTACCGTGTTATAAACCCCTCCCATCCCCGGCAGGTTCTTGTTGTATTTTTTCGCCTCGTCATTCACCGGCGCTTGTGGAATATACTCGCCCATAGCGGGGTCGGCGCTGATCCACCGGGATGTCTTTCCGTCGAGGTATTGGACACCGTAATAGACCCTCGCTAGCCCAGAATTGGCGGTTTTTGTGGCAGGGTGCTGTATTTTTTCCGGCAAAAGGCCCTGTCTGGGGGGTCTTTGTACCACATAGGACTGCATAAGGAAAGTATATACCGGTTGGTGGGTTGAATGCAACCACTTTTTTGGGTTCCCTATGGCCATAAGAACAGATCCTCCTGTCCATCCTTCTTGAGACCAATTCATTTGAATATTGTAACTAAAACTAGTTGCAATTTATTTTTTACTTGAGTATACTCTATATTGGTGGTGTTATTTTGAGCAAGAAAGATAAACTGATACAGCGGCTGCTATCTCGCCCGTCTGATTTCACGTTTGATGAGATAACTACTTTGCTCAATTCTTTTGGATATTTGAATTCCCGGCCGGGCAAGACAGCTGGTTCGAGGGTTATATTCGCAAATGATAAGGGGGATTATATACGCCTTCATAAGCCACATCCAAGAAATATCCTGAAACAATATCAAGTGCTTGATATAATCACCACTTTATCAGAAAGGGGGTTACTATGACTACACAAAATTACCACAATAGGCCGAACAACTATCTTCACTATAAAGATTATGTAGGAGGTGTTGAATTTTCGGAAGAGGATT
>LIUG01000052.1:35803-36573 GCA_001462245.1 Candidatus Fibrimonas termitidis | reverse complement strand
ATAAAGGAATTGATAAGCGAAGAGATTAACAAGAAGTAAGGTTGCGAGAATTGCTATGATTTTTTTCATTTTAATGCTCCTTGGTTAAATTAAGGGAAATATAGAAAATCTGCCCAATCATATACAGCGGAACCGAGAACACCAACTGCCAAATCTTCACACAGAGACTCTGCGATAGAGTTTTCTATATTACAAATAGGTATCAATTTGGAGATGAGTTTATGGGTAAAAATAAAAAAGGAACACTTGATAAAGAGTTTTCCTATTATCTCAATCACCAAAACGAATTGGTGAAAAAATACCGCAATCGCTTTTTGACCATTGTGGGCGAGAAAGTGGTCGGTGATTATGATAGCTTTGAGCAAGCATTGTTTCGCTCGCAGGAAAAATATCAGCTTGGCACTTTTCTTATACAGGAATGCACAGAGGGCGACAAGGCTTACACAATGCGGCTTTATTCAAGCGTGGCTTTTAGGTGATTTTTATGGATCTGTAGGCAAAGAAATAGTGTATCATGCCAACGGCAGTTCTGATGTTAACACGTACGGAGTGAATATATTATTGCCCAACAATATTGGATTTCACGCATTGAAAGTGACTGAAGGTATTTTGACGGGAATAGATGTGCTTATAGGAATGGATATTATTTCAAAAGGAGATTTTGCGATAACTTCTTTTCATGGAAACACTAAATTTTCTTTCAACATGCCTTCAACCCATGACATAGATTTTGATATGTAATAAGGTTTCGAAAATCGCTTTTAGCGTTG
>LIUG01000052.1:12329-35541 GCA_001462245.1 Candidatus Fibrimonas termitidis | reverse complement strand
ATTGGAGTTAATTTAGAAAATCACTCTATAAAAGTTTCTACCTTCCCCCGATGTTCTCCCCCGAAGACGTTAAGTATATGACGCTTGCGCTGGAGCTAGCAGAAGAAGCCGCTGCGAATGGCGAAGTTCCGATAGGTGCAGTTGTTGCGCTGAATGGCGAGCGAATTGCGGCGGCTAAAAACAGAATGGAAGAATTGCACAGCGCAACCGCTCATGCGGAAATTTTGGTGATTAACGAGGCGGGGCAAACTTTAAAAAACTGGCGGCTGGATGGCGCAACCCTTTATGTTTCGCTGGAGCCTTGCCATATGTGTTGGGGCGCAATTAAAAATAGCCGCATAGCGAGGGTTGTTTTCGCAGCTAAAGATTTGCGAGAACAAGGGACGTGTGATGTGGGGCATGAGATAAAAATTGAGAGCGGGCTTTTGGAAAAAGAAAGCGCAGAAGTTTTGCGGAAATTTTTTCGCAACATCCGCAGAATAAAAAATGATTCGGGAAACAAAGGACTAGGAGAGCCTAGCTCTTAACTCTTCAACTATTGAATACGGTAAATTTTGCTTATTCAGCAAACCGGTACCCTCATAGTGAAAATCACTGCCGCCGGTTTCAACAAGCCCGTATTTCTTTGCAATCTTTTTGTACTTCTTTACGTTCTTTGCCGTTTTATAATTATACACCTCAATACCTTCAATACCCCACTCCACAAGCATCGGAATCAAATCATCCGCATTTGTGTACTCCGGGTGAGCCATTACTGCAAGCCCTCCGGCTTTCTTTATCAGCGAAATTGTTTCTTTAGGAGTTAGACCCTCCAGCGGAGAATATGCACACGCACCTTCCTTTAAATAGCTGTCAAAAGCCTCCGGAAAAGTACCGACATACCCCATTGCAATCATAGCCATAGCGATATGAGGCCTGCCTATGCTAACTCCGGCGCAAAACCGCTCCACCGACTCGTATTCTATGTTTATCCCGAAATTACGCAGTTTTTCAAGGCTTGCCCTTACCCTGTCCTTGCGGTGCTCATGCTGAATATCAAGAGCCGCTAAAAACTCCGGGTTCCGGGTATCGCAAAAATAACCTAGTATATGAATATCCCTCCCGTTATCCACGGAGCTGACCTCAATACCGGGGATAAGCTCCACCCCCAGGCTCTCCGCTATTTTCGGCGCAACGGCATAAGCGGCAAAAGTATCGTGGTCTGTTATTGAAACGCAGGAGATATTTTTGGCAGCAATCAGATTCAAAAGAGCCTCTGCCGTAAGCTCCCCATCGGAATGGCGGGTATGCAGATGCAGGTCTATATTTTTGCTCATTACTACCCTCAAGGGGAATTGAACCCCTGTTCTGGGATTGAAAGTCCCATGTCCTAACCTCTAGACGATGAGGGCGATAGAATACAAATATAAAAATAAATGCGTTAAATGTCAAGGGGATATTGACAATATGCATAACTTTTTCTATATTTCAGTTCATGAAAGCTGAACATATAAATCCGTTTCTAAAATCTACCATAGATACTTTCAAAACCATGGTAGGTATTGCAGTTACGCCGGGCAAGCTTTACTTGCGCAAAGAACCTAATAATGCAGATATTTCCGGCGTTATAGGTCTTTCCGGCGACATAAGAGGGGCCGTTGTTATGGCATACCCTCTAGCCACAGCTCTAAAATTATGCTCAAAATTTGTGGGCGAAGAGATAAAAGAATTAAATGCAAGCGTTGCGGACTGCATTGGCGAAATAGCCAACATAATCACAGGTTTCGCAAAAAAAGACTTGCAAGCTTTACATTTATCCATATCCTTGCCGAGCATTGTGCGCGGTCAAGGGCATGTAGTTGACATGCCAAAAGAGGCCCCCGTTATGTGTATCCCTTTCGATAGCGAGGTCGGTAGTTTTGTCATGGAAGTAAGCATGGTGGACAAATAATTTAACTCAGGTGAGGTGAAAATGAAAATATTATTGGTAGATGATTCCTCCACGATGCGCCGTATTCAGAAGAATTCGCTTGCATCTTTAGGTTACACAGACGTGCTTGAAGCGGAAGACGGGGCTGATGCCCTTGAAAAACTCCGCCAAAATCCGGATGTTCAACTAACGCTTATGGACTGGAATATGCCGAACATGACCGGCATTGAATGTCTAAAGGCGATAAAAAGCAACCCTGCTACTAAGGGTATTCCGGTTATGATGGTGACATCCGAAGCGGAAAAATCCAAGATTGTTGAAGCCATCCAAAACGGGGCGTGCAATTATCTGGTGAAGCCTTTTGAAGCTGCTTCTCTCAAAGAGAAAATTGAGGGGATTATTAAGTAGTAGCTAGCAGCTCGGAGCGGTATTATGTCTTATGTTTATATAGACGGTGAATTTTACGATAAAAAAGACGCCAAAATTTCCGTATTTGATCATGGTTTCCTTTACGGAGACGGTGTATTTGAAGGTATAAGGGCCTACAATGGCATGGTGTTCCGTTTAACCGAACATGTGGACAGATTATATGATAGCGCAAAAGTTATTGCGCTTACGCCGGGCATTTCCAAAAAGGAAATGGAAGAGATAATCATCAAAACCTGTATTAAAAACAATATAAGAGATGGTTATATTCGCCCTATAGTGAGCCGCGGAATCGGAGATTTAGGCCTTAACCCCTACCTCTGCAAAAAACCTAGCATTGTTTGCATAGCCGATAAAATTTCCCTTTATCCTCCGGAAGATTACGAGAACGGCTTGAAAATAATAACAGTTGCCACTCACCGTAACTATAACGAGAGCCTCAACCCAAGGGTCAAATCCTTAAATTACTTAAACAATATAATGGCGAAAATTGAAGCTGTGCAAAGCGGGGTAAAAGAAGCTTTGCTCCTAAACCCTCTTGGCTACGTTTCCGAATGCACAGGCGATAATTTGTTCATAGTTCGCAAGGGAAAAATTTACACTCCCTCCGTGCAAAGCGGCTCCCTAGACGGAATAACTGCCGCCGCTGTTTCAGAGCTTGCTGCCAAGAGAGGCTTTGAGGTAGTTCCCGGTCTCATGAGTCGATTTGACATTTGGACTTCGGATGAATGCTGGCTCACCGGCACCGCCGCAGAAATGATTCCGGTCACAAGCGTTGATGCTCGTTTAATCGGCGATGGCAAAGTAGGTCCTATTTACAAAATGCTTTTAGCAGACTTCAAGCATTTAACCGAGACCACAGGAACACCGATAGCTTAGTGCATTTATTTGCTAAGGGAAAGGCTATCTACAATAACATCTCTTTCCGCATCATAAGCCTTAAAGGATATGGATGTGCCGTTTACGTCGAATATGGCAAATCCGCGCCGGTTATTCTGCAATGTTTTTTCCATAATGCTTTTATCATCAAGCTTTGTTACAATAGGGTAAAATTTTGGGCTGGCCGCCGCCGTTAGGGTGATATATATTGCGCCTTTGCCGTCAGTGGCTGCTTTGCCGCCTTTCATGGGCTTGGTTCTCACATACACATGATCGTGCCCGGCCAGTACAATGTCTGCACCGTGCTTGTCCATCAGGGTCTCAAAGCCAGCTTCCTTATTTAAAAGTACCTCTTTATCCTCTGCATGTGATCCAACACTTCTCGTGGATTCATGATGCTGAACTATAATCCAGTCGTATTTTCCGATATTCGCAGCTTTGGCCGAGGTGAAAACTGCGTCAAAACGTTCTATGGAAGACTGTGCCCCTGGTAGGTCGTTTGGGTAGAAAAAAGCCGTGTTCAGCACAACGAACAAAACATTGTTATACAGATACCAGTAATTTCCATTTATAACCGTTTTCCCTCCTGAAAAATCGAAAAGAGCGTTTCTCGCCGTGTGGTTCGGTAAATTAAAGTGGCAGAAGAAAATACTGTCAATATCGTGATTGCCCATTGCCGCCGCATAAGGAATGTTTTTCATCTGCGGCGGGGCAAAGAAGTTCGTATATCCTTTTTCGACTTTTGCGCTGTCAACCTGATCGCCAACACCGGCGATGAAATCCACATTGTGTGTAGCTATTTTTCCCAATGTTTGCCCCCACATTTCAATGGCGTTGTCAGTAATGGTGTAACTGCTACCTTCTATCGTTATCACCCTCGGTGCGCTAATCTGATGCTGGTCACCTGTTGCTGCAAATTTAAAGGCAGCGGACTTTGGGGTTTTATAGTTATATTTATTGCTCCAGTCGGTTCCGTTATTAGACACGGAATATTTATATTGGGTGTTTGGGGTCAAATCTGTTATAGCAGCTTTGTGGTAAAGTTTGCCTGTAGAAGCTTTGCCGGATATACCTTCTGCTTCCTTAACAAGGGAACCGTTTGCATCGAAAATTTGAACAAAGGTTTTATTGTTAGCACTGCCTTCATCCGAATACCAAGTGAACCTCAGTTCGGCGATAGTTGCTCCCGGCACAAGCCCAAGCATTTCCGGTTCAAATCCGGGAACTGCTTGACGCAGGGTTATATTTTGTTCCGGGTTGTTCCCTGTTTCGGGAGTAAAAGCGTACGATGTGTCATTATATCCCTCTGCCGAGACGATTATTGTCCAATTCCCGGGTATCGGTTTTTCCATCAGCGAAGTGGAGGAAGAATTTTCGTTTGCGAATGCCACATTGATATTCATCCCGCCGCCGCTATGGATAAGGCGGGTTGTGAAAGTGTTGCCGTTTATTCCCTTTACCGATAGCAAATAAACACCCATCACAACATTCGGGTGCGATATGCTTGTAGCTTTACTGTGCAGTATCTGCTTTCCGTTTAGCGAGTACAGGGCAATATCTGCGTTTTTATATAATTGCCGGGATAATTCCAGGGATATTTTTCCGCGAGAGCTATGCATTATCACCGGTCTGGATGCTTTAGCCGAGCTTGCTAACGTGGGACCTTCAGAAATTATGCGCAAGGTATCTCTATAATTACCTGCCCTTATGAACTTTTCAGCCTCCTTAGCGCCGTTAAGATATGCCTTGGCGGTGGCATCAACGTTTACCTTGAATGGTACGTATGCTGTATCCATGCTTTGCGCAGAGGCATTTACCGCAAATAAAACCGTTGTAATAATCATGCATAAGAATGCAGGTATCTTGTTATGAACAAATGTACTCATACGGCGTCTCTTTTTGAAGGGATTCTTTAAGTTACAAATTTACTACATTACCTCTCGGCCTGAACAATAAGCCCTCCACAATCAAAAGGAGGCTTTTATGGCTATTCCAGCATACATGAAGATAGACGGCATTCCAGGTTCTGTGAATGTCTCCGGCAGAGAGGGCTTTGTTGAAGTCCTTGAATTCAATCACAGGGTTTACGTTCCCACCGATAGGGACGATGGCTCGCTCACAGGCACTCGCAAGCACGATTCCCTCGTGTTTCACAAGGCCTATGACAAGGCGTCTTCACTCTTATACCAAAAGGTTTGCACGGGGCAAACGGTGCCGAACATTTTAATCCGGTGGTATAAGATCACGGACAGGGGCGAGGAAGTCGCTTACTTTGAGCATAAGCTTGAGAAGTGCAAAATCGCAAGCGTGCGTTCTTATATGCACAACGTGAAGGATTCCACAAAGGAGCAGTTTGTGCATCAGGAGGAGGTCACCATTCGTTACGAAAAGATAACATGGAATTTCCTAGACGGCAACCTGCAGCACACGGACCAGTGGAATCAGAGGTAGTGCAATTTACTACCTTCCCTCCTATGCTTCTTGACCTTTTGCAAAGAGAATATGCTGCCAAGTTGAAAGGAGGGCTTTACCATAAAACGCAAATCAAGTTTGCTTATAATTCCAATCGCATAGAAGGTTCAAAATTAACCGAAGAGCAAACTCGCTATATTTTTGAAACGAATACCATACACACAGGCGAAAAAGAAACTGCAAATGTGGATGACATTTTGGAAACGGTGAATCATTTTGCCTGCTTCGATTATATGCTTTCCATTGCAAAACAAAATTTGTCCGAAGTTATAATAAAAAAATTTCATAAAATCCTTAAAAGCGGAACCAGCGATTCAAAAAGAGACTGGTTTAATGTAGGAGCATATAAAAAACTGCCCAATACCGTAGGAAGCATTGAAACAACTCCGCCGAAAAAAGTAAAGCAGGAAATGCAAAATCTGTTAAATTCCTATTTAAAAAAAAGAAAAATAGCATTTGAAGACATAATTGAATTTCATTGCAAATTTGAAAAAATACATCCCTTCCAAGACGGAAACGGCAGAGTAGGCAGGCTTATCATGTTCAAGGAATGCCTAAAACACAACATTATTCCTTTTATCATTAACGATGAGCATAAAGCATTTTATTATCGTGGTTTGCAGGAATGCGATAGAATTAGGGAATACTTGCTGGATACTTGCCGCTCTGCGCAGGATGAGTACAAGAGGGTAGTGGGGTATTTTTATAGGAAGCCTGTGGGGAAGGGTTAAAAAAGGATGGTGGTTTATGCCAATTTTTTTCGTTTGTAGTTATACTTGCCAAGCAAAATCCTATTGCGATGCGTTATTTTTTGAAAGTTTAAACTATATGGCATACGAGAATAAACTCATCAAAATTATAGATAACTCGCAAGATTTGAGCTACTTAGGCAGGCTAAACTCTATCAAGGAATATTTTGCAAACTTGAAAAATAGTTGCCAAATTGAGCATTTGGATATTCCATTTGAGCCGAAAATCAGTTTATTCAATAGAGCTGTGAGCGAAAGTTTAAAAACTTTGCAGAAACAATTTTTGCAGAGCGATTGTACGCATTTTGTTACAATAGAAAGCGATGTAATAGCGCCGCCTAATTTGCTTGAGCTTTTTTGTGAGGCTTTGGATAAAGGCGCAGATATGATAGGCGGGCTTTATTATAATTATTCCCAGCACACAGAAGAAGATTACAAAAATGATGATTTTATTTTTTCAAACGGCGAATTAACCGGTTGCACTTGTTTTAGCAGAAAAATATTAGAGAAAATTGAATTCAGGCAAGGCGAGGATTTGAGTTGTTTTCCTGATGCTTACTTTAGTCAAGACGCTATAGTAAAGGGATTTAAATTAGGACGATACAGAAAAATCAAATGCAAGCATTTAGATGACGGCTCCGGTTTCAGAGGCCATAGGGATTATTTGTAATATATATGTAAATTTTTTATATATTTAGCAATGTTATGCGTGACATTGTTTTTTGCACTATAATTAAGGATGAGGCTTGCTATTTGGATGAGTGGCTTTACAACAATTTTGACAAGGAAACAAAGGCAAAATACGGTATTGAGGAGGTTTTTTAAGTTATGATAGAATATTCACCCAAAGTATCCGTTATAATCCCTACCTACAATCGCCCGGAACTTTTGGAACGGGCATTGCAAAGCTTGTTTGCACAAACATTAAAGGATTTTGAAATTATAGTTGTAAACGATTGCGGTGTTGCTTTGGAAGAAATTTTAAGCAAATATGACAAAATTGTTTATGTAAAAAAAGCTACCAACAGTGGAGCATCTGCGAGTAGGAATTTAGCTTTGCAAATTGCAAAAGGCAAATACATAAACTTTTTAGATGACGATGATTATTTTTATCCCAATCATTTGCAGAGCCTTGTAGAGGCTTTGGAACAAAATGAACAATATAAAGTAGCTTATAGCAACTGCTTGTGCGTAAATCAAAAATTTATGGATGGTAAATGGATTACAACGCATACGGAATTGTCTTATGACAGCGATTTTTCTATTGAAGCTCTTTTAGTGCAAAATATAACGCCCATACAATGTGTAATGTTTGAACGTGAAATTTTGCAAAAAGTAGGTTTATTTGACGAAAATATTAGAATTTATGAAGATTGGGATTTTTGGATTAAAATTGCATTGCAATACCCGTTTTATCATTTAAAAGTTGTAACTACCGAATACAGTCTTAGAGAACTGGGCGGTGTAGAGCAAAGCAATATAATAAACACAAAATTGGATAAAGATTACACTCGAATAATTTACGAGAGGTATGCAGATATAGTAAAGGAAAAATACCCTGCTGTTCTTGAAGCGCAAGAAAAAATTATGAAAAATGATATGAATTGGAAAATCATTAGAGAAGCTACAAAAAATATAACGCTAGCTTTACAAGCAAGAAATTTTACGCAAGCAAAAGAATTTTATGAGCAACTGAAACAGAAATCCATTTGGACAGATCCTGATTTTGCTCATGTAACTCAAAATTTAGAACGGCAAATGACTTCTATCGGTTTGTAAATAAAATTGCTATATTAGCCGTTGTGCTACCATCTATTTCCATAATAGTCTGTTCTCGCAATCCCGCAGAAGCCTTGAGCCTTAGGCGCAACTTGCTTGGTACGGCAAAATATCCGAAAAGCCTAGAGATTATTGTTATAGACAATAGGGAAAAGAATGAAGGTTTATGTGCCGTATATAACCAAGGCGTGGCAAAAGCTAACGGCAGAGTTTTGGTATTTATGCACGAAGATGTTTGGATGATGGAAAAAGAATGGGATGCGGTTCTTTTGAAAAAATTCCGAGAACTCTCGGAAATGCAAATTTTGGGAGTTGCCGGTTCTTCCCTGTTGGTGGATAATCCCTGGCCTTCGTGGTATGCGGCCGGTATCCCGCATACATTCGGAAAAGTTGTTCATTTAATTGAAAATACCGGTGAATTTTTTCTTGCGCTTTATAATGACAGGGATGGCGATCAAGAAGCTGTTGTTGTTGATGGCTTGTGGTTTGCTACAAGAAAAACTCTTTTTGGGAAATGTGCTTTTGATAGCGAGATATTTAACAAATTTCATTTTTACGATTTGGATATTTGTATGCAGGCTCTTGGATTCGGAAAGATTTTTGTCACAACGGATATTCGTGTTTTGCATAAAAGCGAAGGAACTTTTAAGGATGAATGGAAAGAGTGGAGCAAAGTTTTTGTTGAAAAATGGAAGGATAAACTGCCGGCAAAAACTTGCAACGAAGCTCCGCCTTCAAACAAACTTTTAAAAGCGGGCAGAATTGATTTGCGAGGAAAGGTACAGATACCAAGGTGGTGATGTTTTATGAAAATTTTTGTCTATTCGCATATGGAAACTTTGGATTACCTAAAGCATCCATATTATTTTTTGCATGAAAACGATGTGGAAATAACCGGAGATAGTGGTCATTATTACAGTGATTTAAACGCCTGCAAGCATGTATATAAAAATTATAAAGACGAAGATTATCTGGGAGTTTGGCAATATCGCAAATGGTTGTTAAATCCGGTATCCGGAAAATTGTTTAGTGAGATAAGTTTACGGGGATTGTTTGAATATTTGCAGGGAGAATGCAAAGTCGTAGTTTCAAAACCTTATGAACATATAAGCATAGCAAAGCATTTTATAAAAATACACGGGAAGGATATGTGGGATTTTCTAGAAAACCTGATTAGAGAAATGCACCCTGATTTCCATAGATGCTGGGGAGAATACATGGAGCGAGAACAGGATTTTTATATAGCGAATTTATATATGGCGAACAATAAATTTTTCATGGAATACCATTCTTGGCTTTTTGAAATTTTAGATGAAGTTGATAAACGCTTGGACTATAAAACCGGCAGAGATTTTTATCAGCAACGAATACCGGGTTATTTTGCAGAAAGGCTCTTTAATCTTTATTTGAGGGTGACAAAACCGACTTTTATTCTAAGCGATTCAAATATTTTTGAAGCAACCGCAGATACCGGCGAGAAAAAACTAAGGTTTCCGAAAATTTGAATTAAGTTATAACAGCATCTATTCACTACATACAAGATAAAAACTTACCATATTATCCTGTATGGAAGATAATATTAGCATTAGCCTCTTGCAGAGGATCTTAATAGAAAATCAAGATGGGATAATTTTTCTACCTTCCGCCAATGCCCCAAATTTTAGAATGCACAATATCATCTGTGGTTTTTGCAAATGAACGGAATGGTTTCACGGTTGCTCGCATAAAAGGCGATAAACTCAGCGAAACCGCTGCGGGGAATTTTCCACCTGTTCATGCAGGGGAAAGAGTACGCTTAACAGGGGATTGGGGGGAGCACCCTAAATTCGGAAAACAGTTTGTGGTTACAGGTTGCGAAATTTTGCAGCCCAAGGGAGAGGGTGGCTTGATTGCATATTTGGCAAGCGGGATTTTTGCCGGCATAGGCGAAAAAACTGCGGAAAAACTTGTTACGATTTTCGGAGAGGATTTGCCGAATATTTTAGACAAAGAGCCGGGCAAATTGCGAGGCGCAGTTAGGGGGTTGAGCGGAAAAAGGCTGGAAAAATTTATAGACGACTGGAACTTGCAGCAAGAGAGCAGAAAAGCATTGCTGTTCCTTTATAACTTTGGTTTCACAGGCGCAAAGGCCATGACTGTTTGGAATTTGTACAAAGGAGATACGGAAAATATAGTAAGCGAAAATCCTTATGCCCTGTGCGAAGAACCTTTTGCCTACAGTTTTGAAATAGCCGACAATGCCGCAAAAAAAATGGAATTTGAAGAGAGTTCCAATTTAAGGCTCCGTGCTGCCATAATGCACATATTGAGAGAAGCAAAATACGATGGCGGACACGCCTTTATGCCAAGGGGAAATTTGTTGCAAAATACCATGAATTTTTTGCATATAATTCCATACGACCAAGAAGACGATATTTTTGATAACCTAAATGCTGCACTAAGCGGATTGCAAAAAAACGGAAAGGTGCATATGCAAAATGAAAGAATTTGGCTGCCGGAACTTTACAATGCGGAAAAATACATAGGAACTTTTATTCGCAATTCTTTTGATTTCAGCGAAGACGCTTCGCACTTGGATGCAGAAGCAAATTATGCAGCAAGCATGCAGGGAATAGAATACAGCGAAGAGCAACTGCTGGCAATTAAAAATGCGGTTTCAAGCAATTTCTTTGTTATCACCGGTGGGCCGGGGACAGGCAAAACCACTATTTTAAAAGGAGTTTTGCACATTTTGAATTTGCAAAAAAAGAAGGTGATGTTAGCTGCACCCACAGGGCGTGCTGCTCGCCGCATGGCAGAAGTTTGCAATTTCAAAGCGAGTACCATTCACCGCTTATTGGAAATTGACCCCATTTCCGGGCTTTTTTCCCGAAACGAAATGAACCCTTTGGAAGCGGACAGCGTTATAATAGATGAAAGCTCAATGATAGACGATGAACTTGCCGCAGATTTAATGCGTGCTTTAAGACCAGGCACCCAGTTGATTTTGATAGGCGATGCCGACCAATTGCCAAGCGTTGGTCCCGGCAACGTGCTCAGGGAAATTTTATCCTGCCCGGAAATTAATTCCATTCGACTTTCAAGGATATACAGACATAAAGACGAAAGTGATATTGCGGAAAACGCTCATCACATTTTGGCTGGACATATGCCTAATATAAAAAGCGGTTCGCATTTTCATTATATGCCTTACCAAAATTCGGAAGAAGCCCTTTCCATTTTAAGCGAGCTTTCAAAGAATAACGAACTGCAGGTACTAACACCAATGCACAAGGGAACTTTGGGAACCATAAACCTGAATACCTTTTTGCAAAAAATTCTGAATTTTGATGCCTATGGTTTTGAATACAGGGGAATGCGCTGGCAAATGGGCGACCCCGTTATGCAGCTCCGAAACAACTACGAAAAAGATATTTTCAACGGCGATTTGGGACGAATAATTAAAGTTATGCCTACGGCAAAAAAAATAGAGGTGGATTTTGACGGCAAAACGATAGGCGTAGAGGGCGATGAATTTGAGCATTTAACCCTTGCCTACGCCTGCACCGTGCATAAAAGCCAAGGCAGCGAATATAAAACCGTAGCGGTAATGCTAGATTATTCTCATTCCCTTATGCTGCAAAGAAATCTGCTATACACCGCCGTTACAAGGGCAAAGGAAAATATATGGGTTTTGGCGAGCCAGGGTTCTTTGGAAACCGCTGTTCGCAACAATAGGGAAAGGCACAGGTGGACAGCCTTGGGGGAATTTTTGGGGAACTGAATTAATCATTACTATATTCAACTCATGACTCCTGAAGACATAGCTCAATCTCTTATAGATATAAATCCAAAGCTGGATAGGGAGCTTCTTATAAAAACTCTGATTTTTGCGATAGATGCTCACAAAGGGCAATTGCGCAAAAGCGGGGAACCTTACGTGGTGCATCCCACTAATGTTGGCAAAACTTTGGCCGAATTGAAAATGGATACCACGGTTATAGCTGCGGGTTTTTTGCACGACGTTGTGGAAGACTCGGAATATTCAACCGAAGAAATAGAGGAGAAATTCGGAACGGAAATAGCGGAAATGGTGGATAGCGTAACCAGAATATCCGATATACAAAAGGGAATAGACCGCACAGCCAGAACATTCAAAAAGTTTTTGGCATACGTTTCAAAACGTCCGCAGATTATAGCTATAAAACTCGCAGATCGCTTGGATAATATGCACACCCTGCAATACCTCGCTCCCGAGAGGCAAAAAGCTATAAGCAAAGAGACGCTTGATTTTTATGCCCCGCTCGCCCACCGCCTTGGGCTTTATTCATTCAAATTCGAACTGGAAGACCTAGCATTTAAGTACCTGAACCCGGACGAATACACCGCAATAGAAAAACATCTGGAACTGACCAGCAAAGAAAGAGAAGAATACATACAATCCATAATTTTTCCGCTGAACATAAAAATGAATTTGGAGCAACTGGACTGCGACATAAGAGGCCGTTCAAAGCACATTTACAGCATATACGAAAAGATGAAAGCCAGAGGTTGCAAAATAGACGAACTTTACGATATTTTCGCCATAAGGATTATTGTAAATCAAATAGCCGACTGCTATATGGCTCTGGGTTATTTGCATAATTTATGGATGCCCCTGTACAGCCGCTTCAAAGATTATATAGCCGTTCCAAAACCAAATCTCTATCAAAGCCTGCACACAACGGTAATAGGCCCTCAGGGAAAACTCGTTGAAGTTCAAATAAGAACAAAAGACATGAACGAAACCGCAGAATACGGCATGGCAGCGCACTGGGCATACAAGTTTAACTTGAAAAAAGAAGAGCTTGAAAAAAATATGGATTGGGTGAACAAAATAACCAAAATGCAAAATGAAATTTCAAACTCAACGGAATTCTTAGGCTTTTTGCACGAAAGCCTTTTACCCGAAGACTCTTACGCATGGACACCGCAAGGGAAAAAAATCACCCTGCCGCTCGGAGCTACCATTCTGGATTTTGCCTTTGCCGTGCACACGGATTTGGGCTTGCATTGTTTAGGGGCACGTGCCGCAGGCAAGGTATTAGCCATAGACGCTAGCATTCCCACCGGCGAAACAATTCAAATTTTGCAAAGCAATTCCCAAGAACCGCAGGAAACATGGCTTTCCATGACCAAAACTCAAAAAGCTCAAAACACCATAAGACACTGGCTGCGAAAAGCCATTACAACGCAATCCATGCTTTTAGGAAAAAAAATCTGGCAAAAAGAATTGCAAAATTTGAAAATATCAAATGTGAATTCCCTTTATGATGCCGATATTTGCAAAGCCTTTAAAGTTCAAAACATAAATGCCTTTTACGAAAACCTTGGCAAAGGCGAAATTCCCTTAAAAGATATTTTCACCTTTTTAAAACAATACTCTGACCACTCTTATGCTTGGTCAAAACTCAAGTTATTCAATGTATTCAGTTCCAGCGAAGATAGCCCTATAAGCATAGGCTACAACGAAAGATTTTTGCTGAACTACGCCTCATGCTGCAACCCGCTTCCGGGAGATCTGGTAAAGGGAATTTTGAAAAGCGGCAAGGGAATAGAGATTCATAAGGAAGATTGCAAAATTTTGAACAAAATTCCGCAGGATCAGTTGCTTGCTCTGCAATGGGAGGAACCGGAAGCTGCCGAACGAGAGCAAAAATGCGTTTTACGGGTAGAAGCTACAGGTAGAGTGGCAATAGAAAAGGATATTTTCAGCACAATTGCAAAGTACAATGCGCTTGTGAAAAAAACTATTTTTGAGAGCAAGGAAGGGCGTGTTAACGGCAGGATAGATTTGCTAGCTTTTAATTCCGCCCAAATAAAGAACATCGAGCAGTCGCTGCAAACGGTTGCCGGAATTCGCAAAGTGGTGGTGTCATGAAAACAACGGTTAAAATTCACGTTCCTCCTTCGCAGCAGGTTATGCGCAACCGCACATATAACCGCCAGATGCGCAACTTGTACTACGAAAAATCCAATTACCAATTCAGAAAGATAAAAAAGGTTGTGGATTCCGAAGAACCGCCTAGCGAAGAGAAGTTGTTATCGGAGCTTTACGAGTTTGAGGAATATTTGAACGTATGCCTTTCTTACGCAAAGTCTGCTGTTTCCAGCAGCAAATACGAAAAAATAGAACATTATTCCCAAGACCATCGCTGGGGGATTTTACAAGAAGAGGTTGTGCTGGTTTATTTTTTGGAAGAGCAAATTTCAAGTGTCAAGTACATAATAAGCCATCTGGAAACAAACAGAAGAATACAGGCTTTCGCAAATGAAAGCAAGACCGATGTTGTAGTTCATCATTTGCTTTCCAACATAGACGAGCTAAACCTGGAAACAGAAGACGATTTGCGTTATTTTTACGATAATATCGAAAAGAGATACGGAATAGGAAACAACTTATTCGGAATCCTGCAAGAATTGCAGAATTTTCAATAGTTTTTTGCAAAAATTTTACTCCTTGCAGATAAAATAGAAAAAAAAATGTATATTTAAAACACATGCTTAAAATAGGAGTTTGCCAATGATTCGCCGAATAGCCCTTTTTCTGTTCCTAGCCCTTGCTACAGTGGCTCTTGCCCAACGCCCAAGCCGCATAGTTGTATATAAGTTCTTCGATGAAGCCTATAGGCAAGGCGGTTTTGATTATTCTTATGGCGGAAAAGGCTCCGCAGTGGCCCTGGATAAAACCAGTGGTTTCAAATCCAATTCATCCCTCAAAATCACCCTTGACCCAAGCGATTACTCAGGTTCCTCAATATGCCTCTACAACGAAACCTTCGATTTGAGCAAATATCTGCTCGATGGCGCAGTTGAGTTCTACATTAAAGGCGCAAATGGCGGCGAACAGGCTATTTTTGGCCTGCTAGACGACGAAGTGAGCGATGGCAAAAAAACGCAAGTGAAACTGTCGCTCAATAAATATGTGCAAATCACAAAAGACTGGCAGCTTGTGAAAATTCCTCTAGCGGATTTCCCCGATAGAGGCCTTTACTGGGACCAGACCAAGAAAGCAGAGCTTCCTGACCGCATAGACTGGAGCAAAATTGCGGAATTTCGCGTTTCCATAGACAAGGGAACCAATCCGTCCGGCTTTCAGGTGTGGATAGATAACGTTGAAATAGTAAAAGGTTCGGTGCCGGTTGCAAAGGCAAAACCGAAAATTGTTTATTGGGACGAAAAGGTAGAGACCATAGACGGCCCCAAAGACCCGGCAAAGCTGGATGGCAAGGCAAAAGCGCTTCCGAATGGCGTATTTTATAGCGATAATCTGCAAGGTTTCGGCTATGTTTACGGTGGCTTAACCGCATACAAAGAACAGGCTTCAAAAACTGCCGGCAACTCCAATGTGATTGCGCTTTATATGGACGATAACGATTATTCCGGCATAAGCTTTTCCCTTGGCGAAGGCAAATTCATAGACCTTTCCAGAGTTCGCAATACCGGCGGCATATATTTCTGGGTAAAGGGCAAACAAGGCGGCGAAAAAGTGGGCTTTGGCATATTGGACAACCAAGGCGGCGATATCAAAAGCCAAACCAAAACCAATTTGCAAGACTGGATAGAAGGGCAAACCCTTACAAAAGAGTGGAAACTGGTTAAGGTACCTCTTAAAAAGCTGCCGGATGCCGGCAAAGCGTGGGATGCTTCCAAACAGGCAGAAGTTACCAAAAATATTCAGTGGAATAAAATCCAGGAAATTCGCTTCTCAGTAGGCAAATCCGAAAACAAAAGAGATGGCCGCCAAGACGACCCTGTTACCATCTATGTTGACCAAGTCACCTTTACCGAAAACATAGACTGGGTTGACCCGGATCTCAAATGGGAAAAATTCAACAGCAAGGCTCCTGACTTGGTTATTCACGATTTTGAAAACAACCCCGTTTTTGAAGCCTCCAAGGGGCCAAAATCCAAAGTTTCATTCAAAGTTGACAAGGGCAATCTTGACGGCAAATCCCTAATAGTCACCGACTACCTGATGAACGATTGGGTGGACATTGTATATGACTTTGAGAAGCAAAAAGCCAAAAAAGAGCTTAACGACTGGACAAAGCATTGGGCCTTGGTTTTTGATGTTTACTCGGAAAAGGCTTGGCAGGGCATTACCGTTCAGCTCGGCGATAGGGACAGGGAAATTTTTGTTAGCTCCACTGGTGCTCCAAAAGGCAGGCACACTTTGTTTGTTCCATTGCGTTCCTTTAACAAATTCCCATATTACCAGCCACCGGAGGCAAAGCAGAACGGTGTTCTGGATTTGGACGGCATAAAGGTTTTGGACTTTAAGCCGAGCGGCGAAGGTTCCGAGGGTTCTTTCCAGATAGACAATGTTAAACTCACGAATTTGCGGGAATTGCCAAGACCGAAGGTTCCGGAAGTTTCCGATCTAACAATCACCGGCGATTTGAACAAGGTTATAAATCCGAATATCTCCAGCGCCATATTCGGCATCAATGCAGCATTGTGGGATGGCGATTTGCTAAAACCCGAAACCAAAACCCAGGTTAAGCGCATTAACCACGGTGTTGTTCGCTATCCGGGCGGCTTGCGTGCAGATGATGACCATTGGGAACAGGTTCTTGCGAACAAAGATTGGATGGTTGATACCGATGAATTCTTGGCTTGGTGCAAGGAAACCGGCACAACGCCGATGTTCACCGTGAATTTTGGCACAGGCACGCCTGAAGAGGCCGCAAAGTGGGTGGAGCACACAAACAAAAAGAAAAATGCCAATGTGATTTACTGGGAACTGGGCAACGAGCTTTACGGCGACTGGCATCCTCAGTATGCAAAATACGGTGCGGATAAAGGCCATGCTTATGGCAAACGGGCTAAGGAATTTATTGCGGCCATGAAAAAGGTTGACCCGAAAATAAAGATCGGCGTTCTAGGCGTGTTGGATGGCGAGTGGAACGAGAATGTTCTGAAATACACGGCAAATGAAGCGGATGCCTTGATTATCCATCATTATCCTCAGCACTATGGCGAAGAAAACGACTTTGCATTGCTAGCTTCCCCGCAAACCTTGGAAGGCATTTATTCCCGTGTCCGGCAAACCGTTAAAAAGCTTTCGCCTAAAAAAGACTTGGAAATTTGGCTTACGGAATGGAACTCGGTTGATTTCAATCCGGGACCCCAATCCATATCTTTGATAAACGCTTTGTTTGTAGCGGATTATTTGGGTATGCTTGCCAAATTGAACACAGGTTCGGCTCAATACTGGGATATTCACAACGATGTTACCCCGGAAGGCGGCGATTACGGCTATCTTTCCCGTTCTTACGACGATCAAATCGGCGGCAACAAGCCCAGACCGAGCTACTACGCTTTCCAGATGGCGAGCGATGGCGTCCGTGGCAAGCTTGTTGAGAGCAACAGCGGCAACACCGATTTAACCACTTATTTGGCAGTTAACGGCAAAAAGAAAGCGATGTTGGTGGTAAACAAAAACCCCTACACCGCTTTCAATGGTGCGCTCAAAATCCCCGGCTTTACCGGCAAGGCAAAGGTAGAGGTTTTAGCCACCCCCAAAGGCCAAGCAGCCGGCAAGGTGATAAAAGTTGACCCGCCAAAAGCCTCCACCCAAGACATTAAGGACGGCACAGCGGTGTCATTCCCGGCACATTCGGTAACTTTGATTACAATAGAGTAACTGATTTACGGAGCAGGGAGCAGAAAAATGCTCCCTGCTTTTTTATAAAACCGTCAACATATGTTTGCAAAATATAGGGCACTATTGCCTTTTTTGGAAATATTTGTTATATTTATTGGCGAATATAACAAAGGAGTGTTTATGTCCGAAAAAGAAGGATTGACTTTTGAAAAAGTGTGGACTATGTTCCAAGAAACCAATCGGCAAATGGTCGAGTCAGATAGACACATAAAAGAACGTCTTGATAGATTAGATAAACAATTGGGTTATTTTGGTCGCAGTTTAGGTGATGTTGTGGAATTATTGCTGGTTCCGGGGATATGCGAAAAAATGAATGCTTTTGGGCATAGTTTCACACGTATAGGGCCCAACAAGATTATTGATAGAGAAAACAAAAAAACTTTGACTGAAATAGACCTGATGCTTGAGAATGGTGATGAAGCAATGGCGGTGGAAATAAAAACAGATTTGAGTGTGAAATGGGTGAACAGGCATTTGGAAAGGTTGAGATTGTTGCGCAAGCATGAGAGCATAACTGGTTTGAAGGGCAGGGTTCTTTACGCTGCAGTCGCCGGGATAACTATAGATGAGGATGCCAAGGAATTGGCACTTGAAAGCGGGATGTACGTAATAAGTATGATGGAAGATGAGGAGAGATTGGAAGTTGATGCTCCGGCACAAGGTAATTTAGGCAGGTGGTAGGGTGGTTTCCCCCCTAAAAAACGCCATTTTTTAAAAAAAACTGTCTTTTAAAAAAAAACCTTGACAAGTTCCGAAAAAAAATCTATATTTGGGAGTTGAAACTTAACTTGAGTGCCCCATAAGGGCTAGGAGACAAAATTATGAAGAAAACTTCAATCCTCAGCATCGTCCTTTTGGTTGCGATGTCCACATTCTTCGGCTGCACGGCAACCCTAGACTTAGACGAGGCGCCACCTGCACCTCCACCCCCAGAACCAGGGGCTGACATCAATTGGCAAAGCGAAAACAGCGGAACCTTGGAGATTACAAACGGCTCGAACAAAGACATGATTTTGTTCAGCGGGCAAACTCCGGGTGGGGCTAGCAGCAGGCTTTTGGGTGGAATAAGAGCTGGTGGTACTAAATTATTTGATGTAAGCGATGATGTAAGCGATTTTAGCGTCGGCGGCTATATGGTTATACGCGGGGTTTCGCTGGATCAATATACAGAATTTAAAGACAACCTTCCGCAGGCAAAAATAGATTTCTCTGCAATGGCTACCTACAAAGCAGGCACAAAATATCGGCTTAATATAAATCCAAGCTACATTGGAGACTATGGGTTTATAGTTGATAATGTTGCCCCTGTAGGCATTGAACTCCGCAAAGATTCTCCTAGAGGCGAAAAAGTGGCATATTTACCGGCACTTCAGAGAAACCAAGTTGTTTATACTTCAACATCGGATGCTTTCGCTCTGTACCCCACTTATGTATATTACAATACAAGCACCGGAGAAGTTTCAACAATAGAAACTACGGACATTTTTGAATCAGCTACCGCATCTCCACGCTCTCTAGCGAATGCCTCAACTTTCCAACGCTACACTTTCCCTAAGAATCTATCAGGTTGGGATGGTATTGTAAATAAATTAACGCTTCCTTATGGGTATGTAACAGTTACAAATAATACGAATGAGTCGGTTTACTTTACAATCGCAGGCGGCAATGCTTTGACCTCTCAAAATGGCTTCAATACTGTCGCTGTAGGAGAAAGGTCAATGTATGAAGTGATTGGAGACGATGCGGATGAAGATGGTAATGGCGGTGCTGAATATCAGTTTGTTGTAACTGCATATGGTGGAATGATTATGATCCCCGTTTATTTTGAGGGTGAGCCCGAAAATCTCCCCAAAATCAAAAACGCCTATGACTATGAGATTAGCGTAAGGCAGAAATCCGGGACGACCGGGCGTTTATCAACCGATTACACCGCATTCATAACTGAAAAAAAGAAGCGTGACTTGTCTGGTTTGATTACGTCTTTATAAGATTATGGTTATCGTAAAGAAATCAATGCGAATTTACAAAGCGGTGCTGCTAATGGCAGTGCCACTTTTCGCCTTGCTTTCTTGCGGTAATGAATATAACGCAGATGAATATAAAATTGAAATAAATAATGTTAATAATTCTTCTAATAGCAATAACAATTTAGGAACAATCATATTTTATAACAGCAGTTCACGTTACCATATTAGCATTCATCAGGATGATTTTACCGGAACTGTTTTGGTGGACAAGCTTTCACCCAAAACTCAATCTTTAATAGAGGTTGTTCCGAAGAGCACCCCTTATATGTTTAGCATAGCATATTGGTTTCAGGTAGTGAAAGATATTGAGTCCGGAAGCGGAGACGTTTGGACAAAAAGCACAGACGCTTTTCAGGAACAGAAATCCCAGCAGGTTGATGTCGGTAAAGAATACACCCTGAGAGTATTTCAACAGTCTGAAGCCAAATTTACGGAAAGTTTTCTCAAAATTTTTAATGCCTCTAATGCCCCTTTTGATTTGCGTGGCGAAGGAGGAGTTTCTTATCTTCAGGAAGGCAATAAGGTACTAGACGTGCCAATCGGAAAATACGGCGTTTATAAAATCGCAGTTGGTGACATTGAAGGTCGCTCAATATATAAATCTGGATCTTTCTCCTTGTCCTTTCCGAGTTTTACGGCAGAAAGCGGTTATATATATAATTTTAGATTTGATGGAACTAATGTTGTGCAATTAACAGAGGAGCAGATATGAAAAATTTTTTAATGCTCGCATTTTGTTTTTTCGCAATGCAAATGAATTCCTGCGGCTCAATAGAAGTTGAGGCAGAAGCTACGAAACTTACAATCATTAACGATTCAAAAAAACAATTGAATAATGTTCGCTGTTGCAGAGGAGTTGATTTTGGAAACATAAAGAGAGATGAGTTTTCTACAAAAGAAATCTCCGAATTGGAAAACATCAAAATAAATTTTGAAATAGACGGCAAAGACAGTACTTTATATACACAAGGATTTAAAGGAAAAGAATACAGGCTCATTAAATGTATATTTGATGACACTAATAGTTTTACTTGCAATGGAGAGAGTTTAGGTTTAGAAGAGCCGGAGAATGAAGACACGCAATACACAATATTTAACGATTCCGAGGTGCCGTTGCTGGATGTTAGCTGGCATGGAGTTGCTTTTGGAGATATAGGTGTTGGAAATTCTTCTACAAAAGAGATTACCACATATGGGTATGCTTATATAACTTTTAAAAATAAAAATGGCGTAGAGTATAATACATACGACTTTTTTAAAAGCAAAGAATTAAGTCACTCTACTTATAGACTTAACAATGGTACTTCTATTATTCGTAATGAAACAATTCTTACTTTAGGGGAATTGAAATAATGCGAATAAAAGGCCTGCTTGTAATTTGCCTAATTCTTTTGATGCAGCAAACCGTTTGTGCTGCGAAAACTACTACTGTGACTACTACTACTACGTCCACTAGCATATTTCAAAAAAGAACAACAAGACCCGGCTTTCATTTCTCCGTATGGCCCATCTTCTTCGGAGGCGGAACTTTTTCCTTCTCGGAACAAGGACCGGATACGCAAATTCCGGGTTATGCCCTCTCCGGTGGATTAACTTTCTTCGTGTATGAACAAAATATATCGTTCTTCTCAGACGTCTTATACTCCTACAGAGCTTATGATGGCTTCCCGCAGCCACTAAATTATACCATACAAGAATCCACAGCAGACGTAGCTTTAGCCGTAGCCTTTGGAACTTTTTATATAGGCGGTTATGTCCAGTTTCCCATGAGTACAATGATTAAATCCAGCGAAATGACTCTAGATGAATTTGATGGCATTTCCAGAAGCCCATCGTTTTCCGGTATGGTTGGAATGCGCACGATGGGAAAGCATTTAGGCTTTGATGTAAGGCTTATACTAGGGCAAGGCCCCGGGCAATTTTTAGGAAAAGAGTTCGGAGACCACTGGCTCGGCCAATTATCCGTAGGCGTCACAGGCGGATTTTAGAGGCGCTTGTTTGCACGCCGGGCACAGGATGTGCCGAATTAAATAATCTTTTTTCACTTTTTTCATTTTTCCGTATTTTTTTTCCCGTTTTCTCCGTCTAAGTAAACAGAAAACAAAACGGAGGATTTCCAAATGGAAACAAAAGACCAGGCACCGCAAGAAGGATACGCCGATCTGACGCTAGACCTGCCTTTCAAAAAGGCTTTCGCAACCGAGGAAGACAAAGATTTGCTCATTGCGCTGCTGAACGCTTTTCTGGAAAAAAAGCTGAAACAGCCAATAACGGACGTGGTCATTAAAAACCCATATGTGAAAGGTCAGGCTGTGCACAACAGGGATTCCATCTTTGACATAAGATGCCAGGATTCCCAAGGGAACAGATTCATTGTGGAAGTCCAAATAGGCAGGCAGGTGCATTTCATAAAAAGAACCCTTTTCTATATATGCATGGCTATCGCTAACAATGGCGTAAAAGGCGGTAGCTGGGATTTCGACTATCCGCCGGTTTATACCCTCAGCTTTCTGGATTTTGATCTTGATTTTGGAAAGAACAACGATGATGTAGTGCAATACCTTTCCCTTTCCAATGAGGAGCACCCAGAAATCAGGTACAATTTCATAAACCTTGTGTTTGTGAGGCTTACGAAATTCAGCAAATCTTTAGATGAATGCGAGACTTTCCGAGACCGGCTTATTTTCGCCCTTCGCCATGCCCATGAGTTCAAGGAAAGACCCGAGCAACTCAGCGGCAAGCTTTTTGAGCGTTTGTTTGCGATAGCCAAATTTACTAATTTCACAGCAGAGGAACAATCGGAGTATTGGTCAACTATGATGAACAAATACGATCAGCAGGCTGCATTGATTAGTGCTAAGAAGGAAGGCGTAGAAGAAGGCATCGATATTGGCGTGGATAAGGGCATTGAAATTGGCGAAGCTAGAAATGAGGCTAAAAATCAAGAAAAGCTGAAAGCAGTTTTTTCCCTTTGGGAAAGCGGCGTTCCCTTGGCGGAAGCGAAGCTGAGAGTTGGGGTAGATTTAACAGAGCGTGGCTCGGAGGTTGACATTGGCGTTTTGCGGACGGCGAAGCGAATGAAGGCCAAAGGCTTCAATACTGCCTTGATTGCCGAGATAACTGGTTTGTCGGAAAAGGAGATTGAAGAGTTGGATACTTGTGGGTAAGCAGCGTTGCTAACTTTTCAGGCCGTGTCTTATCATGGAGTAAGACCGCAGTTCAAAATACGATTTTCGTGCCTAGTGTTCTGTAAAAAACAGATTTCAACATAATTCCTCGCTTG
>LIUG01000052.1:0-12166 GCA_001462245.1 Candidatus Fibrimonas termitidis | reverse complement strand
GCAGCCCTCCTTGGAGGGCAATTTTCAAATTATCAATCATTGTATTTCGCTATATGTATTTTACAGAACACTAGATAATTATTTTTGCTACTATAATGACGGCGGCTATCAAGAGTGTAAGTAATAAAAACCAATAAGGTCAAAAGGCGGATTTTAGAGGCGATTGGATAATTGCTCCCAAAACTCCTACAAATATGTTTTCTCCGGACTAATAAACTATAGTAAGTGATGATTAACTGATTTTAGGGAGTAGGAAGTGGGGAGTAGGGAGTAGAAAAACGCTTAAATTCATGTTTTTTCCACTCCCCACTCCCTACTAGCCACTCCCCTTAAATCAGCGTTTACTATATTTACAGATGGAGACAGGAAATAATGGAACGCCCTATTTCGGTTAAAAAAATATTGCAGGCTTTGTATTACATACAAAACAAGGCCCCTGTTGATAATCAAAGCCGATTTAACAGGGTATGGTTGCTGAAAATGATGTATTTTGCGGACAGATACCATATGCGTCACTTCGGAATACTTGCGACAGATGATACCTATTTTGCAATGAACCTTGGACCCGTGGCTTCAACCACATTTGATATATTAAAAAATAACCGCTCTAATATAAATCTGCCCGAAGCTACCGTGATTGAATTTAGCGAGCACGATGTACGCATTATGCCACAGACGGAAGAGAAACTCTCGGCAAGTTTCAAGGAATCCATTGATTTTGCATTGAATACATTTGGAGGCTATAGTTGGTCTAGATTGAGCGATATATCGCATAAGTATCCCGAATGGAAAAAACATCAAACAACACTAGAAATCAATGGCAGAGCATGTATGGAATTAGCGGATTTTTTTGATGATCCAGAAGATGAAGCAAATGATCCATTCAAAGAGGACAAGGAGTTTCTAGGCTTGCTTAAGGAAGACTATGAGTCAAATTATATTTCCGACTAATTTGTTCAATAGTGTCAAAAGATGGGCGGCATTCAAAGGAAAATATCCACTAGGTTCTAAAAAAGATCACATAATTATTATTACGTGCATTGAAGGTGAAATCGCAAAGTATATTTTTGTTACATCGCAGGTAGAAAAAGCTCGCAAGATAATGCAGAAAGATATAGGAGCTTTGGTTGATAAAATAGATGGCAGTCATTGGGATGAACTTACCAAAGAATCTTGTATTCAATGCAACAAAGCTCACTTGCACGAAACTTCCGTTATTAGTATAAAACAGGCACATAAAACAAATGAAATCAAATATCTAGGCGAGGTACCTGAAGGAATTCGGAAATCTATCGTCTCTGCAATATGCGCATCAAGTTCATTTGATGCTGAAGAAAAGGTTGCTTTGACTGTTTAACCCACTCCCTTAATCAGTGTTTTTTTGAATGTAGGGGCAAGGCGTGCCTTGCCCTGAAAGAAGTGCTACGCTCAATATCTGCTATGAAATATTTAGATGCGTTTGCCCTGGTGTACTAGGACTTTCAAATATAAAGTGCCGAATTAAAATAATGGTTTTTGCCCTTTTTCTGAAAATATTTGTTATATTTATTGGCGAATACAACAAGGAGTGTTTATGGCAGAAAAAGAAGAAGTACCTTTTGAAAGAGGGTTGACTTTTGAAAAGAAGTTAAGTATGATAAAATGATTCCAAACTTGAGCCACCGTGATGGAACCGGCGAAATTGAATTTGATATTGTTTTGGAAAATGGTGACTCGGTCGCTTTGATAGAAGTTAAGAACAGAATACACCCTAAATTTATCAAGGAATTTGCAGAGGACAGGGTAAAAAAATTCAGAAAATATTTTCCTCAGTATGAAAAATATAAGGTATATCTTGGCATAGCGGGCTTTTCATTTGGAAAAACCTCTTTGGAAGAGGCAAAGAAGCATGGCATCGGCGTGATTAGGCAGGTTGGCAAAACGGTTGAAATTGAATCAAAAAAGCTGATGGTGTACTAAATTTCTATATTACTCTTACTTGGAGATAAATTATGGCAGAAGATTTGCAGCATTTGATAAACAAGATTAAAGCCGAAGCTGTTGACAAGGCAAAGGCGGAAGCTTCAAAAATAGAGTCTGAGGCCAAGGCTAAGGCGGCTCAAATACTCAAAGAAGCCGAAACGGAGGCAAAAGCCAAGCTCGAAAAGGCTGATAAAGACTCGCTGGCCTATGCCGAGCGCAGCGAAAAGACCCTTGAACAGGCGGCTCGGGACGTGGTGCTTACCGTTAGCGAAGATGTGAAAAAGGCCGTGCTCGGAATACTGGGCTTGAATGTGGAAAAAGCCCTTACCCCGGAACTTGTGCAGCAAATTCTCCTAACACTCGCAAACGGCTACGCAGGCAAAGCGGCTACGGTTTCCCTGTCCGAGAACGATGCAAAAAAACTCAACTCATTTATCACCGGAGAATTCCAGAAAAAACTCGGAGCCGGTGTTAATGTTCAAAGCGAGGACGGAATTTACTCCGGTTTCCGCCTTTCCTTTGATAACGGCAAGGTTAGCCACGACTGGAGCAAGGCTGCAATAGCCGAGGCTCTCTCCGCAATTCTCCGCCCCGCGTTGGCAAAAGCCGTTCAAAACGCTATAAAGGATTAATTGCAATGAGCGCAACCTATTTGCTGTCAAGTTTGCCGACCCTGGAGCTTGGGGCGGAGGCTCCTTTTTCGGTGGAAGAGTTGCGCCGCCGCTGTGAAGGCGTGGATGGCGTGAATTTAAACGACTTTGATGCCACGGAAGCCGGCACCCCAGGCTCCCATCCCTTTACCATTGCCTATGCAAATGCTTTAACGGAAATGAGAAACCTCACCGCCGCTTCTCGCTCATCCAAATGGGAAAGCAATGATGTTCGGGTTTCCGAGCGCCCTTATTCAGGATGCCACGTGGATTTGCAAAATAAAGTGGCAGAGGCCATGAATATTCAAAACCCTTTTGAAAGGGAGTTTGCGCTTGAGAGCGCTCGCTGGCAAGTAGCAGACGAGCTTGCAGGCATAGATTATTTTTCGGAAGCGAAGATTTATGCGTATATCGTAAAATTGCAGATCAGTAACCGTTTTGCCGCCTTTAACAGCGAAGCAGGCAAAGCGGTAGTGGAAAGTGTTATTAAAGCAAACGACCATGAGGTCGCTAACTAAGGATAAGTTCTTATGGCAAATATCGGAAAAATAATAGGCGTGAACAGCAATTTGCTGCGAGTCCGCTTTGAACAGCCTGTTGTCCAAAACGAGGTGGCTTACGCCTTGCTGGGAAGCGGAACCCGCTTAAAAAGCGAAGTGATTCGCGTTAGAGGCTCGGTTGCCGAGTTGCAGGTGTTTGAAGACACCACCGGCTTGAAAGAGGGCGACTCTGTTGAATTTACAAGCCAGCTTCTCTCGGTGGAGCTTGGCCCCGGCCTCTTAACCCAAGTGTTTGACGGATTGCAAAATCCGCTCCCGCAGCTAGCCGAGCAGTGCGGCTTCTTTTTGCAAAGAGGCAAATACTTGGAGGCTTTGCCCAGAGATAAAAAATGGGCCTTTACCCCAAGCGTAGCCGTTGGAAGCAAAGTTTCCGCCGGTGATGCACTGGGCTGGGTTCCGGAGGGAATTTTCAAGCACCAGATTATGGTGCCGTTCCGCTTACAGGGAACATTTTCTGTTGAAAGCATTTCACCTGCAGGCAACTACGTTGTCACAGATACAATTGCAAAGCTAAAAGACCAAAGCGGCAAGAGCCATGAGGTCAAGCTGATGCAAACCTGGCCTGTAAAGCTCCCGATTAAATGCTATGCGGAGAGGCTTCGCCCAATAGAGCCTCTCATTACAAAGCAGAGGATTATAGATACATTCTTCCCGGTGAACAGAGGCGGAGTTTATTGCATTCCGGGGCCTTTTGGCGCAGGAAAAACCGTGCTCCAGCAATTGACCGCTCGCCATGCGGATGTCGATATCGTTATCATAGCGGCTTGCGGTGAAAGAGCCGGTGAAGTTGTGGAAACCTTAAAGGAATTTCCGGAGCAAACCGACCCTCGCACAGGCAAAAGCTTGATGGAACGCACTCTTATTATATGCAACACAAGCTCTATGCCCGTAGCCGCTCGTGAAGCATCTGTTTACACAGGTGTAACTCTTGCGGAATATTACCGCCAAATGGGACTTAATGTTCTGCTCCTTGCGGATTCAACAAGCCGCTGGGCACAGGCTCTCCGTGAGATGAGCGGCCGTTTGGAAGAGATCCCGGGTGAAGAAGCTTTTCCCGCATACTTGGAATCCGTTATAGCCAGCTTTTACGAGCGTGGCGGCATAGTTCGCTTGAAAAACGGCGAAACAGGTTCTGTGACCATAGGCGGAACGGTTTCCCCCGCAGGCGGAAATTTTGAAGAGCCGGTGACGCAGGCTACATTAAAGGTGGTTGGCGCATTCCACGGGCTTTCCAGAGAACGCTCCGACCAACGCCGCTTCCCTGCAATTCACCCCCTTGATAGCTGGTCAAAATATCGCGGCATAATAGACCCTGTGAAAACAGCGGAAGTCCACGGAGTTTTGCGCAGAGGAAACGATGTTGGGCAAATGATGAAGGTGGTAGGCGAAGAAGGTACCTCAATGGATGATTTTGTCCTTTACCTGAAAGCCGAATTTTTGGATTCGGTTTATTTGCAGCAAGATGCTTACAACAAAATAGACGAGGCCTGCCCGGGCGACCGTCAAGAATACGTATTCGAAAAAGTTTATCAGATACTTAAAACTCCGGTGACCTTCAAGGAGAAGGATACGGCTCGCACATTCTTTTTAAAGCTGACTCAAACGGCAAAGGATTGGAACCGAGTTGAATTCGAGTCCGGGGAGTTTAAGGAGTTGGAAGGGAACATTCTAAAAGCCCTAGCGGAGGTAACGGTCAATGCATAAAGTTTATCACAAAATTGAGAGAATAGCCGGAAACGTTATTACAGTTGCCGCAGACAACGTTAGCTACCGTGAATTGGCACAGGTGCAAAGCCCGCAGGGAACTTCTCTTGCGCAGGTTATTCGCATGGATAGCGGCATGATCGATTTGCAGGTTTTTGCCGGCAGTCGCGGTGTTTCCACAGATTCGCAGGTGCGTTTTTTGGGCCGCCCGATGCAGGTTCCGTTCAGCGATTCTCTGCTTGGGCGTGTGTTCTCCGGTGCCGGCGAGCCTCGTGACAAAGGTCCTTCCATAAATGAAAACATGGTGGATATAGGTGGCCCTTCCGTTAATCCCTCAAAGAGAATTATTCCCAAAAACATGGTGCGCACCGGCATTCCGATGATCGATGTGTTCAACACGCTGGTGGTAAGCCAAAAGCTCCCCATTTTTTCGATAGCAGGCGAACCCTATAACGAACTTTTGGCTCGCATAGCTTTGCAAGCAGAGGTTGATGTTATAGTTTTGGGCGGTATGGGTTTGAAATACGATGACTATTTATTCTTCCGGGACTTTTTGGAAGAACACGGAGCATTAAGCCGCACAGTTTCCTTTATGCACACAGCAAGCGACCCGATTGTGGAATGCTTGCTTGTTCCGGACGCAGCCTTGGCGGTAGCGGAGCAGTTCGCAACTCAGGGCAAAAAGGTATTGGTGCTTTTGACCGATATGACAAACTTTGCCGATGCGATGAAGGAAATTGCAATAACGATGGAACAGGTACCTTCTAACCGTGGCTATCCCGGCGATTTGTATTCCCAGCTTGCGAGCCGCTACGAAAAAGCGGTGGATTTTGAGGGTTCCGGTTCAATCACCATTTTGGCGGTTACCACAATGCCGGGCGATGATGTAACTCATCCGGTTCCCGATAACACGGGCTACATCACCGAGGGCCAGTTCTATTTGCGCAAGGGCAGAATTGAACCTTTTGGCTCGCTTTCCCGCTTAAAGCAGCAGGTGAACGGCGATACCCGTGAAGACCATCGCACGATAATGAACACGATGATACAGCTTTACGCTAGTTATAAAGAGACCTTGGAAAAGCAATCCATGGGTTTCCGCATGGGTAACTGGGATGCGAAGTTGCTTAAATACGGAGTTCGTTTTGAAAAGGAAATGATGGATTTGTCCGTTAACATTCCTTTGGAAGCCGCTTTGGACCTCGGTTGGAAAATCCTAGCTGATTGCTTTAACCCGGAAGAGACAGGCGTTCCAAGCAAACTGATAGCGAAGTTTTGGCCTAAGTAAATTCCCACATGAACGTGCGTTGGCATTTTTTAATTGGAATAGCCTTGCTCGCTGTTCCGTTATTTGCCGATATTTCCGGCAAATACGCCTCGCTTTCTCAGAACGGAGGTATGCAGGGAAATCCGGCTGCGTTAAGCGCTTTTGAAAGCCCCGGCACAATTTTCAGCTATGAAAAAGACAAGCAAAACATCAACGGCATGAACAATTTATTATTAGGGCTTTGGGGGAATAATTTCGGAGCGGCTTTTGACTGGACAAAAGGACAAGAAGGCTATGATAGAAGCGAATGGTCTTTTGTGGATAACGAATTCAATTCAAGCCGTTCATTCTTTTGGGGCAATAAACTTTCGGGTACCAGAATTTCGGAAAAAGACGGAACCTCGTTTTCTTATTCGCCCGGTTTTATTTTGCGCCCTATTTCTTTTATTTCCATCGGGTTTTGGAGCGAGAATTTTTTGCAATACGGTTTTTACCAAGGCAGAATGCAAAATGCTGCCCTTTCGATAAGGCTCCTTGATGGAATAACAGCAAGCTGGAATGCGGGGATAAAAAATTATACACAGTTAAAACATTTCACCTCGCGAACCGAACAGAATTTGCTGCTTGAACTGGAAGCCTTTGATTTAACGCTTGGCATGGAATTTCCGCTTGTGGAACCGGACAATAACGGAACCTTCGGCATTTCGCTTTCTGCCGGCATAGGTTCGCATGTAAACGGTGAAGTTGCATTGGTTGCAAACGATTGGGATTCGGACATGAATTTCAAAAGAGCCGGTATTATATTTCATTCCGCATTAAATCAGGGCGCCTTGGAAAATGCGAACATGGTTCGGGTTATTCTTGGGAAAATAAACGAAAAAAACAGCGGCTGGAGTTTGCTCGGCAACCAAACAGACGATTTGGAAACCCTGCGGAACACCTTTGCAATGCTTGAAAAGTCAGGCGCAAGGGCAATACTTTTTGATTTTTCAAATTACAGCGGCGGTCTTAGCATTTCACAGGAAATTCGCAGAGGCATCCATTCCCTGAAAAGCAGAGGCAAAAAAATTGCAGCCTACACGGATAGCTATAGGCCTGCTGTTATATATGCAGCAACTGCGGCGGATAAAATAATTTTGCAACCCTCGGCATTTGTCGATTTCAAAGGGTTATCCAATGAAGTTTTATATTACAAAGGTTTATTGGACTGGGTTGGCATAAAGGTTGAGATGGTGAGGCATGGCAGTTATAAATCCGCAATGGAGCCTTATACTTTAGATTCCATGAGCAATGAGGCGAGAGAAAATTTGCAGGGAATTTTGAACGGATGGTGGGAGGTGGTGAGGGATACTATAGCCGCATCGAGAAAACTTTCGCCGGAATTTTTGGATAGCATTGCGAGCAGCCCAAGAGTCACAGCGAGTTCGGCGAAAAATAACGGTTTGGCAGATACAATTCTCTATTTGGATGAGCTTCCGGAATATGTTTCCAAGGCATTGCTCGGCAAGGAAAACAAAAACGCATATATGGAAAACTGGTATTTGACCGGAGATAAAATGCTCTCAAAATCTTGGCAGCCAAGGTCAAAAATAGCGGTGTTAAATATTGACGGCATAATAGTCGGGGGTTATGGCTCAAATGACCCCTTGTTTGGAAAAAGCGTAGCCGGAGTAGCCGATTTAATAGAGACAATAGACGGAATTGGTTCTTCCGGGGAATACGAGGCTTTGATTTTACGCATAAATTCGCCGGGTGGTTCGGCGGTTGCTTCCGATGAGCTTTGGCGTTCCCTTAAAACTTTGAAAGAAAACGGAATGCCCATTATAGCGAGCGTTGGGGATATGGCCGCAAGCGGTGCGTATTATGCGGCGTGCGCTGCGGATAAAATTGTGGCGGAGGCGGGCAGTGTTGTGGGGAGCATTGGGATTTACGGGGGCAAGGCGGATTTGAGCGGTTTGCTTTCAAAGATAAAAATTAAAAACGAAGTTATTAAAACCCACGAAAGCGCAAATTCTACGAGCATATTTAAAGGTTTTTCGGAAAGCGATAGCATTTCCCTCCAAGAATACATGGATGAATTTTATTCACGCTTCATAGGCGTTGTTGCAAAAGGCAGGAATATAAGCGAAGAACAAGCCGATTCGCTGGGCGGCGGAAAAGTATTCATAGGCATGAATGCGATTAGCGATGGTTTGGTAGATGAAATCGGCGGCTTTGGGCGGGCAGTTGAGCTTGCAAAGGAAAGCGCAGGGCTGAGAAGGGGCGCTAGGGTAGAAATTGTGCATATAAATAACTGGGGCTACTCGTTTACCGATAGGATTTCCGCGATGGTAAAAGGGGAGAGGCTGGTGTATCCGTGGATGGAGGCGTTGGAGAAGACGCAGGTTTGGGCGGTTTATTTTTAGTTGAGAGTTGAGAGTTATGTTTAGTAAGGTTTTTAGAGTTTTTGTTTTGGTTTTGGTTGCTTTTTTTTTAAATGCGGCTTTTTTTTTGGCTGTTCCGGTTTTGAATGCGCTCTTTTTTTCTAAGGACTATGAAAAAAGCGAGAAGGATAAGATTGTAAGCCGGGAAGTTGAGATTTTGGTTCAGGAGCCTAAGAAGGAAATTCAGCAGAGAACTATAAGGGAAATTCAGCGGAGCAATCAGTTTAAGCCTAATCAAGCGCAGAGCAATTTGAACAAGGGGATAAAGGGCTTTTCAATGGATTTATCGCTTGCCGGAGTAGGAGAGAGCGGGGTTTCTATTGGCAGTGGCGGGATGGAGAATGCGATTTACAATGCGGAAGAGGTTGAGGTTGAGGCGAAGTTGTTAAGAGAGGTTTCGGTGGAGTATCCTGCGCAGGCAAAGAGGCGGGGAATAGCGGGTTTCGCAAAAATTTACATGGTGATAGACCGAAACGGAAATGTGTCCGAGGCTTTTGCAACGGTGGTTGAACCGGCAGGCTTTGGTTTTGAAACAGCGGCACTCTCGGCTGTGAGGCAGTATAAATTTTCGCCTGCCCTTGTGGGCGGAGTGCCCGTTCAGCAGAGATTTACAAAGGAATTTAGATTTGTGCCTTAAAAGGTTTTCTATATTCCCTTCGTGAAGTTTCTGCCCAAAAATCGTTCCGTGCGTGTAGTGTTTATTACTACGTTCCTAGCCTCAGTTTTTTTCGTTCTATACGTCCTTTTTGCGCTCTATGTTTTGCCGGACATTGTCAAATCTTATCTGGAGAGGAAGGCCGGGGAGTTGATTGGGGGGGAGGTTCATGTTGGCATGGTGGAAACACAGCCCTTTGCGCTTGCGCTTACCGTGCGGGATTTTTCGGTTGCAAATAAAACGGTCAAACTGACCTGGGACTCCTTGTATGTCAATACTAGGCTAAGTTCCATACCTATGCGAAGCATTCGCTTAGATGAATTGCGCGTTCACAGCTTGAATATTGCGCTTGAATTTGATGAAAAATCTTCGCTTTCGCAGTTCGACTCTGCAAAGGAGGCTTTTTTAGCGCAAGCTAACGAGCCTTTCTATATAGAGCATTTTATTATACAGAGCGGTACCTTGGAAATTTTGGACAAACGCAATAAAAACGAACAGCCTATTGTGATTAAGCCCATTAAGCCCATTTCTTTGAAAAAATTTTCCAAGCAATATTCGCCGGACGGCGATTTGGAATTTGATTTGAACGGAGCATTCTTCCGGTGGAACCCCTCCAAAAGAGAAATGGAAGTTCGCAGACTGGATATACTTCAATTTAGCGATTTTTACGAAAGGCATTTGCCTTTTGTATTGCAAAACGGCACACTGGATTTGCGTACCGTCTATCGTTTGGTAGAAGAACCGAAACTGGGCTTTGAGTTGGAAAATGCGAAACTGGTTCTGAATAATCCAACCTTGCTGGCAGATAGTTCCAAATTCGCAATGAAAGCCTCTTCCATTCAATTTGGGACTCTGCAATTCTCTACGCTAAAGCGCACAATTTCCACCGATAATATTATATTGGATTCCGTGAATGCAAATTATTCTTTTATCAAAGTTCCAATGCAACCCCCTCCCGAACTATTTGAATTTATACGCCATAATGATTGGCTAATAAAAATAGATTCCATACAAACAAAACAAGCGAGCATTAAACTTGTTGATTCGGTTGCAGCACCTGCGGTTGCGTATAACCTGAATGTAGAGCGATTGCTTTTAACCGACATTGCCAACCATGCCGATAATCCGGTTCATGTCCATTTATTGTCTCTGCTTAATGGTTCTGCGGAATTGGATTTACAAGGGGAGCTTCACTTATTTCCCTTGCAAGCAAACGGCACGTTGAACATAAAAGATTTTCCCTTAATCGATTTGCAAAGCTATTTAACTCAAGCAACCTGGCTTACCTTGCGCCAAGGGCTTGCAAACGGAACTTTTGATATGCGTTGGGACCCAGCAACGGATACCTTGCTTTTTTCCGGCGATATGGAAATAGACAGCTTGCGTTTGCTGGGCAGGGATAACAACAATCTGGTAGGTATGCAGCAAGTTGGTATTAAGGGTTTGGATGCGATGTTTGCGCCTAATCCGCATTTGCAAATATCTACGGCTAATGTTCAGGCCCCGGTAATGTATTTAACTCGTTTAGCAAACTCCACCGCTAATTTTTCGCAGATAATGAAACAAAAATCAAAATCAGGCGCAGATATGCCTTGGGATATAAAACAAATCAATTTTAGCAGAGGCACAATATATCTTACGGATAGAAATCCGGCAACGCCTTTTTCTCAACGTATGACAGCCGTGCATGGCAGTATGCGGAACTCAAATTTATCATTGCAAGGCAAGATGGGTGGTTATGCGCCGTTTTCCATGAATGGTCTTGTGAAATTATCCGGGAAACATCCGCAAATCAATCTTAAGGCGGAGTCTGCCAATCAGGATTTAGTAGATTTTTCGCCTTATTCCGGACGGTATGCGGGTTATCGCATTTCCAAGGGGCAGATGGCTTTGCAAGTTGACTACAAGGTGCAAAACAATAAGGTGCATGGCAAAAACCATATTATTATACAGCATTTAACTTTTGGCGAAAAGGTGGAAAGCCCGGATGCAACCAATATGCCCGTGCGTTTGGGGGCAGCTTTATTGAGCGATAAAGACGGAGTTATAGATTTGGATATTGCTATTGAAGGCGACTTGGACGACCCTGAATTCAGCGTAGGGGGTTTAATTTGGAAGATAATAAAGAATTTGCTGGGCAAAGCGGTTTCTGCGCCTTTTAAAAGCTTGATGTCTTTGGTAGGTTCAAATTCCGACCCTGAAAACATCGTTTTTGCTCCGGGTTCCGGGTATTTGGGTCAAGAGCAAATAGAGGTTTTGAAAAATTTATCGCAGGCCTTGATTCAACGCCCTCAGTTGCAGGTTGACGTGCGTGGAAATGCGGATTCTATAACGGACGGCAATGTTTTAAAGGAGGCACAGCTTTTGGGAACGCTCACCAGAAATATGCCGGCCGGTTCTAAGTGGACGGCAGCTTCCGTGAAAAAGCCTCCTTTGCGCGATGCCCTTTTCGCTCATTACCGGCAAGTGGAGAAGAAGGATTTAAATCTAGGTGATGCAAATGAGGATCAGTTGGTGCAAACATCTGAGCAAGTTTGGAATGAGTTGTTAATTAAGCAAAAACTGCCCGATAATGCTTTGTCAAACTTGGCACGTACGAGATCGCAGAATATTAAGCGGGAGTTAATCAATGTAAATGCAACTTTAGGAGATCGCATTTTCGTGGTGGACGACGGCAACTTATCCCAGCCGGTTGCAAATTTGAAGATTAGGGAGTATTAGCCACTGCCAGTTAATCAACGTTTACTATATTCAAGGCAGGAGGTTTGTTTTTGGGGGGGAATGTGAGGGATTTAAATGCGACGATGAGGCTTGACTGACCGGCGGTCGATGTTGGTTGAATAGGAGGGCGTTGCCCGCAACGCCCCTACAGCCCCGTTTTTGCGCAAAAAACGCCATTTTCGCTCATTTATCACATATTTTTAAATTTTTTTCAAAAAACCCTTGCT
>LIUG01000051.1:48438-55843 GCA_001462245.1 Candidatus Fibrimonas termitidis | reverse complement strand
CTTATCGCTTTTTGCAATATCCTGTGATAAACAAAAAAAAGAAGGAGTTTCAAAGGACAAAATAAACGTTGTCGCTACAATATTTCCCCTATACGATTTTGCTAGAGCAAGCACAAAAGGGCAGGTAAACATAACAATGCTTGTTTCTCCCGGCAGTTCCGTGCATTCCTTTGAGCCAAGCCCCGCAGACATAAAAAATATTCAAAATGCCGATGTGTTTTTATATATAGGCGGAGAAAGCGACGCTTGGGTGAAGCGTATTTTGAGCACTTTAGACACTTCAAAAATGAAAATAGTTCAGCTTTTTGACGTTGTTAAACTCTACGAGGAAGAAGAAAAAGAAGGAATGCAGGCAGAAGAAGAGGAAGAACACGAGCATGAATCGGATGAACATGGAAAATTGGAAATAGAATATGACGAGCATATTTGGACCAGCACCAAGAATGCGGTTTTAATGCTCAACGCAATAACAGACGCCCTTTGCGAAAAAGATACCAAAAATTGCGAAACTTACAAGGAAAATTCCAAAAATTACAGTTCGCAAATCGACGAATTATCTGCTGAATTGTCGCAAATCGCAAGTTCGGCAAAACGAAAGCAAATCGTTGTGGCAGATAGATTTCCGTTCCGCTATTTAACAGAAGAACTTGGGTTGGATTATGCCGCGGCTTTTCCGGGTTGCTCCGACCAGGCAGATGCTTCTGTGGCGACAATAGCCTATTTAATTAAAACTGTTCAAAAAAATAAAATTCCCTATATTTATCATATGGAATCCGACCAGCCAAATACTGCCAAAGCCGTGGCGGAGCAAACAGGGGCAAAAATGCTTTTGCTCCATTCCTATAGCAATATTTCAAAACAGGAGTTTGAAAACGGAATAACATATTTGGATTTGCTAAAGCAAAATGCAGCAAATTTGAGAATTGGGCTTTTGGGGGAATAACGGTTGAAAATACTTTCTTGCTCGCAAGTTTCCGTGAAATATGAGGCTACCCTTGCCCTCAAGGATTGCAGCTTTGAATTGGCGGCGGGAAATTTCTTGGCTGTGTTCGGTGAAAACGGCTCCGGAAAATCCACCCTTCTCAAAAGCATAGCGGGTCTAATTAAACCGAGTTCCGGCACCTTGAATTTCAATGGAATTAAAAAAAGCGAAATCGGTTATATGGCGCAGCAAACCCTTGTTCAAAAGGATTTTCCCGCAAGCGTTTATGAAGCCGTGCTTTCCGGAACCCTTTGCAAGCACAAGTATTTTTATTTCTACACTACAAACGATAAAAAAATTGCGGACAAAAATCTTGAACTGCTCGGCATGGAAAAGCTTAAACACAAATCTTTTCAGGAACTGTCGGTGGGGCAAAGGCAAAGAGTCTTGCTTGCTCGGATGCTCTGCGCAGAGGCAAAACTTTTGCTTTTGGATGAGCCAACAAGCGGCTTGGATGCTGTTGCAACAAAACAACTGAACAGCACTTTGAAGGATATAAATCTGCAGGGTGTAACCATAATTATGATTTCCCATGATATTTCAGGCACTATTGATTTTTGCGATAAAGTTTTGCAATTAGGGAATAGACATTTCTTTGGGAGCAGGGAGGAATACAATGTTGGAATTGCTTGAAGAACTTTTTTCATACTCCTTTGTGGTAAGGGCAATTATAGTTGGAGTTTGCGTTTCGCTTTGTGCTTCGTTGCTTGGGCTTCCTCTTGTTTTGCGAAGATACTCGATGATTGGCGATGGTCTTTCGCATGTAGGTTTTGGAACGCTTGCAATAGCTGTTCCCTTAGGACTTTCGCCGCTCAAAATTTCCATACCGCTTGTGATGCTCGCCGCTTTTTTGCTGCTCAGAATAAGGGAAAGCTCAAAGATACGAGGTGATGCCGCAATAGCCATAATTTCTTGCAGTTCTTTGGCCATAGGCGTGATTATAATATCCTTGACGGTTGGAATGAATGTCGATATTTGCAATTATATGTTCGGCAGCATTTTAGCTATAAAACAGGAAGAGGTGTATCTATGCGTGGTGATTTCTGCCATAGTTTTTGCTCTGTTTGCATTTTTTTACAATAAGATTTTCTTCGTGGTTTTTGATGAGAGTTATGCAAAGGCTAGCGGAACAAACATTGAATTTTACAATATGCTTTTGGCCCTTTTAACCGCAGTGATAATAGTTATCGGTATGCGGATTATGGGTGCGATGCTGATTTCCAGTCTGATTATTTTTCCTGCGCTTACATCCATGCAGCTTTTGAAAACTTTTAAATCCGTGGTGATATGCTCCTGCATTTTGTCTGTAATATGCTTTTTGCTTGGGGTCGTTATTTCCTTTGTTTATAATATTCCAACAGGGGCGAGCATAGTTGCGGTAAATCTGTTTTCGTTTTTAACTTTCTATTTTATTTCTTTTGTCACTGGGAAATAATGCTTGCCATCACAGGCTTAATAGGTTCGGGAAAATCTTTTGTTTCGTCTATTGTAAGAGAAGCGGGGTTTGAGGTTTTGGATGCGGATGCACTGGCCCATGAACTTTATAAAAAGAATGCGGAACTACGAAAAAAAATAGCACAGGAGTTTGGCGATGAGGCTATAACGGAAAATGGCGTAAATAGGCCTTATATATCAAAACTTGTTTTCAGTGACCCGCAAAAATTAGAACTCTTAGAGAGCATTGTATATCCCGTTTTGCAAAGCGAGATTGAAAAAATAAATCCGGTCTTTATTGAAGCTGCTGTTTTATATAAATGCCCTGAGCTGGCAAAAAAAATGAAGGAGATTTGGGTAGTGGAGGCGAGCGAGGAATTGAGAAAGGGGAGGATTTTGGGGAGGGGGATTGAGGATGGCAGGGTGGAGGCGCAGGGAGTTGAGAGTTCAGAGTTGAGAGTTGAGAGTTGTTTAAGAAGGATTGATAATAATGGGACTAAGGAGGAATGCAAAGATAAGGTTTTGGAACTTTTGGCTAAATATATTCCTGGTATAATTCGGAGAGATATTTCGTTAAGAAAATATACCACATTTAAAATCGGGGGCAATGCGAAGTTTTTTGCGGAGCCAAAAGATATTGAGGAAATTCGTGCTTTATTCGCTTGGTGCAGGGAGTTTAAAGTTCCGTATTTTATTTTGGGCAAAGGCAGCAACGTGCTTTTTGACGATGATGGGTATGGCGGAATAGTGATAAAATTGAGCAAATTCATTGCCGGCAACTCTCTGCATTTTTTAATTCAAACCGTAGCAAATCAAGGCTTAGGAGGCTTGGAAAAATTGGAAGGCATTCCGGGAACCATTGGCGGAGCGATTTTTATGAATGCCGGCGCACACGGCCAGCAAATCTCAGACTGCATAAAAAGCGTAACCTCCATAACAGAAAACGGCGAAATGATGACAAGAACAAAAGAAGAATGCGAATTTTCCTATAGAAGCAGCATATTTAAAAGAAATAGCGAGTTAATACTGTCCGCTGAATTTAATTTTATCCCAATGCGCCAAGAAACCATAAATAGAAACAGAAAAGAAGTTTTGGCTTGGCGAAAAGCAAAGCAACCCTTGCAATATCCCAACGCAGGCTCCGTATTTAAAAATCCCGCTAACAACTTATCGGCAGGTGCCTTAATAGAATCTTGCGGATTAAAAGGCTTCTCAATCGGCGATGCTCAGGTATCCGAGCTTCATGCTAACTTTATTGTGAATAAAGGGAGTGCTACGGCAAAGGATGTCAAAGCCTTGATGGAAAAAATAGTTCAAAAAGTTAAGGAAGTTCACGGTGTGGAATTGGAGTCGGAAATTATATACCCTCCCTCGTCCCCCGCTCCGGGTCCCAGTTCCAAAATACAGTCCGCATGATTCCTGAACATATCGTTATGCTCAATGGCAATAACCGTGTGCCCTTTTTGCGTTAAGCCTTTTAGCAAATCCAAGAGTAGGGTAGTGTCTTTAAACGAAAGCCCTCTTGCCGGTTCGTCAAATAGATAAAGAGTTCGCGGCAACTTGGCTTTTGCCAAATCTTGGGCAAGCCTTAAGCGTTGCAGTTCGCCGCCGCTTAAATGCGTTGTTGGCTGCCCGAGCCGTAAATAGTGCAAACCGGTATCTGCGAGCGGTTTCAGTTTGGAAATTAAATTTTCAAAATCCGCAAAAATTTCTATGGCTTTAGAAACCGATAAATCCAAAACATCCGCTATGGACATTAACTTATAACGAACTTCCAGAAGCTCATCTCTATATCTTTTGCCCAAGCAAATCGGGCATAGGCTCTCTTCATAACCGCTTGGGTCAAATAAAGAACCATTGCCTTTGCAGGCCTCACAGCGGCCTCCGGGTTTATCCGTGCCGAATTTTAATGCCGAATATCCTCGAACTTTGCTCTCTTGCAAACTTGCAAAGAGGTTTTTTAAAATTTGCATAGCGTCAATTGCTGTCGCTATTGTGCTTCGTTTTTGCGCAAAGGCCCTGCCCGTTCTTGTTGCCAAAATGGCATCTATTCCCTGCAGTTTTTTCAAACTTCCACATTTTGCAGATAGCCTTTTTGTGTTTGCTCCAAGAGCCTTAGAGACTAGAGGCTCTATAACTCCCCATAAAAGCGAACTTTTACCCGAACCGCTGACCCCGCAAATAACCGTCATCGCCCCGATTGGAATTTCAATATCCAAGCTTTTCAAATTATTAGTTCTTGCGTTGGAAATTCTAATTTTTGATTGAGACACTCTTTTTGGATTTTTTTGATAAACAGTCGGAGGCTGGTGATAATTTTTATCTGCATAAATGTTTATAATCTTTCCTCCTTCTTCCCCTGCGCCGGGTCCCATTTCAATGATATAGTCTGCACGGTTTATCACCCTTGGATGATGTTCTATTAAAGCGAGTGTGTTGCCTCTGTATTTTAATTGCAAGAGCGCATTCCACAATTTTTCCACGTCTTTTTCGTGCAAACCGCTTGCCGGTTCGTCTATGCAGAGCAAAACACCGTTTAAATGCCCCGAGCAAAGCGCTGCAAGTCTCACTCTTTGCGCTTCGCCGCTGCTCAAGGTTTCTGCCAGGCGGCCCAGACTCAAATGCCCAAGACCTAAATCGCATAAAATTGAAATTCTAAGAGGAATATCCAGCACCGTGTTCTTTAGCCTTTCCGGGACGTATTTCAAATAAGTCGGCAATTCCTTATTTAATTCCAGCAATGTTCTTGAATGCAGGGAGAGCCATGAATAAATTTCCCATTTGCTTTGCAGAGCCACGTCCTTTAGTTGAAAACCATTGCAAACAGGGCAATCCAAACCTATTCCTTTGCATTTAGGGCATTGTCCGGTTATGCTCCAAGGCGAAAAATGCCGTTCGCTCAAAAGTTCCGCAGAGCAGTCGTGAATTTCGCAACGCGGAATTGAGGAAAGAAATATTTTTTGATTTTCCACATCTGCCAAAATCAAATTTTCATTGACTTTCAAAGCCGCTTCTATTGCTTCCGAAAGCCTTGTGCGTTGATTTTCCTTTGCTATTATCCTGTCTATTATCAAATAAAATTCCTGGGGAATCAAGTTCTCCGAGTTTCTGCTTAAAAAGTCCAAAGATATCACGCTTCCGTTTGCCATCGCTTTTACAAATCCTTGCGCTAAGTAAACTTTTGCAAGTTCGCCTAAGGTTCTATTGTTCGCATCTACCGGAGCTGAAATTTGGAATTTTGTCCCCTCTTTTATAGTTGATAATTTTTCCACCATTTGTTGCGAAGTGAGCGATTTCATTTCCGCTCCGCATTCCGGGCAAACGGGACTTGAGCATTCCGCAAATAAAACTCTTAGCATGGGTGCAATTTCCGCAAGGCTTGCAACGGTCGCCTTTTTCGCAATTATTTTGTCGCCGCATTCAAGCGCAATGCTTGGTCTTAAATTGTGAATGGCTTTAACGGGGACGTGTTTTGGCCCCCCAAGCATTGTAATTGCGGAAGTTCCCAATGTTTCCAAATATCGGCGCCGGCTCTCTGCGTGCAACACGTCTAAAACCAGGCTGGATTTACCACAACCAGAAGGTCCGCAAACAACAGTGATGCTCCCCACCGGAAAATTTGCATCTATGTTTTTTAGGTTGTGAGCATATGCGCCTGTAACCTTTATCATTCTTTGAACCGCGCATTTATAAGCGACATGGCTGCATAGTCCATTTTTCCGATTCTTTTTTCAATCCTGCCGGCAATCCAAGTGTGTAGCAAATGTACCGGAATGGCAACGGAAAGCCCTGCTTCCGTGGTTACCAACGCTATGGAGATTCCACCGGCCAAAAGCTTTGGGTCTGCGGTGCCGTGCATGGTTATAACATCAAAGAGTTCTATCATTCCCATAACGGTTCCCAAAAGCCCGAGCAGGGGAGCCGTTGTTCCCAAAATGGAAATAACGGGAAGGCGATTTTCCAAATGCGGAACAATTTTTGCGAACAGAGCTTCAACAGCTTTTTCCGTTTCTTCCCTAGTTTTAAAATTTTTGTCAAAAACAGTCCGGGCAATTTTTCCAAAGGAACCTTTGAGTTTGTTTACGTACTCTTCAAGCTCCCCTTGTTTGCCTTTGTTTTGCAAATCCATTATTTCCCTCATTTTCCCCTCCGAAATTCTCCTATCTGCAAGCAAAATAGAAAATCTTTCCGCTATTAAAAGCAAAGCGATGATTAGCATGGCGAAAATCGGATACATCAAAATTCCGCCGGCTTGCACGAATTCTTTGAATTTTTCGGATAGTTTTTTTTCTTCTTGGCTTGCAATTTTTGTCGCTTTGCGCGAGTCCAAAAAGGGATCTATCAGCACAAGCAAAACTCCTTCTCCGCTATCTTGAGGCACGGCATAACTAATTCCACCCAAGCGAATGAGCGAATCCCCTTTTTCAATTTCCTCGGTATATTCAATATTTTTTTTTGCGAGTGAAAAGAGAATTTCCGCAGCTTGCAGCGGAGAGTCCTTTGCTATTGAAATTTCGGGAATTGCAAAAGGTATTGTTCCTGTGTTAGCAGATTTCAATTCCTCAATTCTGTCTTGAGCGGGGAACACCGAGGCAAAGGCTGCCCTTGCTTTTTCCGCATCTTCGTTTGCATAATCCAATGCTTCCCTTGCAATCCTGAGTTCTTCAAAAAGCCTTGTTCGCTCGGAGAGTATGGTTTCTGTTTTTTCTTTGCGGGTTTCAAGCTGTTGGTCAAGGCGTTCTCTTTCTTCATTTTGCTTGGCTTTTTCCTGCCAGCGTTTGGCAACAGCCATATCGCGCACTTGCCTAGCTTCTTCCAAATCTGCCTTTGCGCTGTTAATTTCAGCTTGTTGCTTGACCAAATCAATTTGGCCGAAAGCTTCCATTGCCAGCACTAGAATTATATAAAAAATGAAATGCACGGGAAAACTAATATAGAAAACCATAAAAGAGCCACCGCCGATGCTAAAAGAGCCGAAAGTGTCCACTT